>DUMO01000024.1 GCA_012839865.1 Clostridiaceae bacterium | reverse complement strand
TTTTAATCAGGTCTGAAGTATGTTATCTTAATTGTTGTTGTGTTGGAAATAATAGTTGATGTTTTATTGTTATGCATAAATTTTGTATAGATTGAAGGTAATCAGACTATGAAAGCAAACAACACAGGCAGAGCAATCAAAGCAAATCAGAGTTTTCCTGGTGCAGTAAAAGAATTTTTCAAAGGCAAGGAAGTAATTTTATTCCTGTTCCCGGCTATTATTTATTATCTTGTTTTTCATTACGGACCGTTGTATTTTCTCCAGATAGCATTCAAGGACTTCAGAATAACAAGGAACGTTTTTGATTTGCCCTGGGTAGGTTTCAAGCATTTTGAAAGCTTGTTCACCAATTCTTTTTTTTGGAGAGCCCTTAAAAATACTTTGATACTCAATATGCTGAAATTGTTTTTTTCATGGCCGGTACCTATATTAATGGCTTTGGCACTGAATGAAATTAAAAACCAGGTATTTAAAAGATCTATTCAAACTATCGTGTATTTACCGCATTTTATTTCATGGGTGGTAATTGTCGGACTTATCTATAGTTTAACAACTCTAAACGGCGGTATGATAAATAAAATAATTGAGATATTTGGAGGAAAACCTGTATTATTTCTGGGTAAGAAAGAGTATTTTAGGACAATCTCGATCTTAAGTGTTATATGGAGAGAAAGCGGATGGGGAAGTATAATATACCTGGCAGCAATTACAGCAATTGACCCAACATTATATGAATCAGCCTATATAGACGGTGCCAGCAGATTCAGAAGAATATGGCACATAACACTTCCCGGTATAAAGAATATTATAATAGCTTTGTTGATAATCAGGGTTGGGCAGACACTAACAGTAGGTTTTGAACAG
This sequence comes from Clostridiaceae bacterium, assembly GCA_012839865.1. Taxonomy (GTDB): domain Bacteria; phylum Bacillota; class Clostridia; order CAYPLH01; family DUMO01; genus DUMO01. The sequence continues at coordinate 85,911 of DUMO01000024.1, read as the reverse complement.
GTTTTGGCGCTGCAGAATGAAATGACACTGGAGGTATCAGATATACTTGACACATTTATCTGGCGGGTCGGACTAAAGCAAGGCAGGTATAGTTTTGCAGCCGCAGCCGGGTTTTTCCAGACAATAGTTGCTGCAATACTGCTTGCGACAGCAGACCGCATTGCAAAGAAATTTGGCGAGCATGGAATTTTCTAAGAAGGTGGGTAAATATGAAAAAGACTACCGCAGGAGATGTCATAATTTATACATTGTTTGTTATAATCGGCTTAATTATGCTGTATCCATTTTGGTATACTCTGGTTGGTTCCTTAATGACTTATAATGAATTTATAAATACTGTTTTTGTGATTTTCCCGAAAAAAATAACCTTGGAGTCCTATATTCACATTTTCAAAATGGGCAGCATCATAGAACCAATGAAAACAACCATAATAATTACAATCTTTGGTACCATCCTTAGCCTGGCAATGACAGCATATACAGCTTATGGCCTCTCAATGCAGTTCAAAGGCAGAAATTGGATTATGGCGTTCATAGTGTTTACAATGATTGTCAAGGGCGGGCTTATTCCTGAGTTTGTACTGTATAAGAACCTGGGACTTGTAAATACAAGACTGGTATATATAATACCATTTCTGATAAACACATTTAACCTTATAATAATGAGAACCAGTTTTATGGAGTTTCCGGTTGAAATCAAGGAGTCAGCGAGAATTGACGGGTGTAATGAATTCGGGGTGTTTTTCAGGTTTGTATTACCCCTGTCAAAACCTGTGTTGGTAACCATATTGCTGTTTTATGCGGTACAATACTGGAACACGTTTTTCCCCTCCCTGTTTTTTGTGACGGATCCTGAAAAGAAGACACTTCAGGATAACCTTTACAGAATATTGGCAAACATTTCAGATGCAGAAGCTGCACACTCAACAACATCAGTTGTGTTTTCGGAAAATATAAAAATGGCAAATGTAATAATTACAACTTTGCCCATTCTGGTAGTTTATCCTTTCCTGCAGAGGTACTTTATAAAGGGAGCGATGGTTGGAGCAATAAAAGGATGATTTGTATGCAATACATCCGGTGGGCTGGGCAAAATTTATAAGAACTGTTGAACTTGAGCAATTTAACCAAGACTATATAAATAAATACTCAAAGAACTGCAACAAAATTCAATAAACCTGGGTTTCATCAAAATAAGCTGCATGGAGGTGATTCAAGTCACATTTCTTAAGCTCATCATACACAAATAAATTTAAGGGAGGTCAAAAATATGAAAAAAGTAATTGCATTTTTGTTGGTATTTATTTTGGCAGCAAGCCTAACTGCATGCGTTGCCAAGGTACCCCAGGAAACAACAGGCAGCCAGACTGCAGGAACTGAAACGCAAAATGCAAACGCGAATGAAACTGCAAAAGTAGACATGAGCAAAAGGCTTAAAATTGAAATAATGAGCTTCGGGCCGGTTACCATTGACCCTGATGACGGGGTCCTGAAGTATCTTGGTGAAAAGATCAATGCTGATGTATCCATGACAATGGTAATCTATGATAAATATACCGATGCTCTTAATTTAAGAATTGCAGCCGGCACTTATCCTGAATTGTTTAAAACGCAGATTCCCGGAGACATGGTTACATACAGCAGCTTGCTGCTGGACAAGCAAATTATAAACATTACGGAATATGCAGACAAGTACGGCTTTGAAAACATTAAAAAGCATTTTACCCTTCCAAACATTGAAGCGTTTAAAGAACCTGACGGATATTATGTTCTTCCAAATTACACGGGACCTGTGGGAAATGCCCTGTATGTAAGGCAGGATTGGGTTGAAAAATTAGGTCTTAAGCAGCCTGAGGACACTGACCAGTTTAAGGAATTCCTGAGAAAAATGGTGGAAGCAGATCCTGACGGACAAAAAGCCACCGGTTTGACATCAGCGGTAGGTGGGCTCATCTCCAACTTCTCATCAATATTTACCGGTATATCATCAGGCGATTGGACCAAAATAGATGGAAAATGGACATATATCGCCTTGCTGGACGAGTATAAGGAAATGCTGGCTTACTTTGCCGGTCTGTTTAAAGAGGGGCTGCTGGACAATGAGCTGTATTTGAATACACCCAACGAAGTATTTAAGAAGATGGCCACTGGTAAGGCAGCAGTTGCGCTGGAAAACGGTCTCAGAGGCCAGATGTCCCAAATGGAAGGACCACTGCTTACCTACAATCCTAATGCCAAGCTTGGAATTATCAACTGGCCCAAGGCAACAGGCCGCGATAAAGTTACAATAACCGGCGGAGCGGGGTATTTCAGCGGTGTCCATGTGCCTTCAAAACTGGATGAAACCACTAGGGCAAGGGTGCTGGCCATGGTGGATTATATACTGAGTGAAGAAGGCCAGATTATCATTTCAGAAGGAATTGAAGGTGTTCATTACAATACTGTAAATGGCCAGAGAGTATATGTCAAAGACAGGTATGAAAAGGACTTCATCGGAGGAGAACCGCATCTTGTGGGTGCATTGATGACCCGTGCCGCCACATCCTGGAGAATAGAAACAGACGAAAGACTGCTGTCCAACCGCCGCTATGTTGAGGAGCATGCAGTATTCTCCAATGTTATAGGGTTGAGAAGTGATAAGGTAACGGAACTTACCCCGGTACTCAATGATGTCCTTGAAAAATGGCAGATGAAATTCATTACAGGTGAAGCCAATATAGAAACCGACTGGAACCTGTTTGTAGAAGAATATAACAGGTCAGGCTACCCTGAAATGGTCCAGGAAGTAGAAAAGTTTATGAATAAGTGATTTTTCAGGCTAAACTTAATATATCCTCCAAAAATTTTGCAAAATTGCTGATAGAATAGGAATGAATCAGACAGCATCAGTATTTTGCAAAAAGCACTGAGACTTAGTAAGAGTACGAGCTTTACCGTACTCTTACTAAGTATAATTTTTAAGTTGATAAGTTGTATTGAAAAAATAGTTCATCCCAAGTATACTAATTTGAGGAGCCCTGAGCATGAATGCTAAAAAACCAAATATCATTATAATTTATACGGATCAGCAAAGATATGACACTTTAGGCGTTACCGGGAATGCATATATTAAAACCCCAAATTTGGATCAACTGGCCAATAGCGGGACGTTGTTCACCAATGCATTTGTCACATGTCCGATATGTGTACCTTCCCGGATATCTTTATTTACTGGAAAATATAATCATGCAAACTTGAGCTATAACAACAGCCGTTTGATTTGTGACAATCAAATGGATTTTGCAGGGTATCTCAGGAAAACCGGTTACAGGACAGGGCTGTCCGGAAAAGACCATTGTTTTGGAAGGCGGCTTTCTGAAAGTTTTGATTTTGTATGGGAAGCATCCCACTTAGGTTTTAAAGAACCGGCAAGTGAAGATGAAGTCGCAATAAACAAATACAGAACCGGTAAATTTACCGTACCCTTTTGTGAAGATCCGTTTCCGGCAGAGAAAAACTTAACGGCATCCATATTTAACCGGGGAAAGCAATTTATTAAAGAAAGCAATGAGCAGCCATTCTTTTTGTGGCTTTCAATACCTGACCCGCACCCACCGTATATGGTTTCGGAGCCCTTTGCAAGTATGTACAGGGATGTTGATTTTCCAGGTCCGGTTTATGGAGAAGATGAGATGGCCAACAAGCCTTACCGCCAGCGAATGGTGGTGGAAATGGATAAATTGACGGCTGATTATCCGACGAAAAAGGATTTTCAAAAACTCGTAAGTATTTATTATGGCATGGTAAGCTGCATTGACCAACAGGTGGGGCTGTTACTGGGCTTTCTGAAAGAAGAGGGGCTGTTTGAAAATACTATTATTGTATTTACCTCTGACCATGGAGATTATCTTGGCGACCATAAGATGATAAGAAAGGGGCCGCACCTTTACGATTCTCTTACCCGTGTTCCCCTAATTTTCAGCTTTCCGGGAAAAATCAAGCAACAAGTTGCAGATTGCCTGGTAAGCAACATTGACATTTTCCCTACATTGTTTAATATTATTAATTTAGAGCAGCCAGATGGTATTAATGGCAGAAGTTTTTATGATGTGGTTATGGGCAAAAGCAACAAACACAGGGAAATGGTTTTTATGGAACATGGTGGCCCGGGTACAGTATTGCAGCTGGGGGAATTATCCCCGGATGATCAAAAAAGATTGAAGAACAGCGGAAATTTGCATCTTTGCGATGAAGTTTACAAAGGCAGAACCAAGGGTGTACGAACGGAAAAATGGAAGTTGTGCATAACACCCAATGACGTGACAGAACTGTATAACATTGAGTCAGACCCATTTGAGCTTGTCAACCTTGCAAATGACGACAGGTATAAAGAGGTAATCTGCAAGCTGAAAGGCCATATTCTGGACTGGCTTATTGACACTGAATATTATGATTATATTTAAATTTATGAAACATGAACAATTTAGATGAACCCGCAAGTTTTTTGCAGCATGCCAGGACGGGAATAATTTCAATGAAAGGATGAACCAAAATGTTGTCAGAGAAAAGACTGCCTAATGTAGTTTTTATACTGGTTGATGACCTGGGGTGGGGAGAACCGGGTTGTTACGGAAACAGCTTCAATGAAACACCAAACATTGATAATCTGGCAAAAGAAGGGATGCTTTTTTATACAGCATATGCAAGCGCGCCTGTTTGCAGCCCTTCCCGGGCAGGGATTCTTACAGGACAAACACCTGTGAGAAATGGAATAACCGACTATCTCAGACCAGATACCGAATGGTACCTGCCGATGAATCCTGAGTTCACATCCTTTGCAGACAATGAACTGCCTGAAGATACGGATTTTCATTTTGACCCCAACATGGTCACATTGTCACAGATGTTCAAAACCAAGGGATACAGGACAGGAATCGTTGGAAAATGGCATCTTTCAGGTTACGATGAAAAGGGAACCAAATATGGACCTGAAAAATACGGATTTGATGAAGTCATCATGTCGGAGAGGGTATTTATAGGCGATGGAAGTTATTTCCACCCGTATACCTGTGTGGATCCATCAATTGAACCTGTTCTGGGTGAAAACGAGTATCTGGTGGACAGGATGAATTATGAAGCTGTGGAATTCATAAAGAGAAACAAAAAAGAACCATTCTTTTTATATCTCAGCCATTATGCCGTACATACGACCCTGGCGGGGAAACCGGAATATGTGGAATATTTCCTCAAAAAGCGCGGCAACCGGGAGGACCTTGCTGAAAAAACAGAATGGACCAAAAGAGACAACCCGGTTCTTGCAGCCATGCTAAAGAGCATTGATGACGGTGTGGGCATGATTAAAAACACACTGGAGGAGCTTGGACTATCAAAGGACACAATAATCGTCTTTACCAGTGACAATGGAGGAGAAGCCAGAGTTACGGTTAACGGACACTTACGGGGAGGTAAATCCATGACATATGAGGGGGGCTTAAGGGTATCGCTTGTAATGTCATGGCCTGGTGTCATCCCCGGAAACAGTGTATGCAAGGCTCCGACAATTAATCTTGATTTTTATCCTACATTTGCTGAAATAATCGGTTATAAAATTCCTGAAAACCATATTGTTGACGGTATTTCCATTTATCCTGTGCTTACCGGTCAGAATAATGGAGGAAACATGCAGGGGCGTAAATTTTTCTGGCATTATCCCCTTAAAAAGAATCACTTTTTAGGCGGCCGCTCATCTGCTGCATTGCGCAATGGGAACTGGAAGCTCATCGAGTATCTGGACAATTCCTCTGCAGAGCTGTACAATCTGGAAAATGACGAATCAGAGTTGAACAATCTGGCGGAAAAACATAAGGACCAACTGAAAAAGCATCATAAGGAACTGATGAACTGGGTTGATGAAGTGGACGGGGAAATACCCGAGGGTCAGGGATTGGCGGATGTTTAACATATGGCAGCAAGAAACCTCCTGCCTTTTAGGCGGCGGGAGTACGTCATGTACTGTATGATGTAATGTTCACTCAGCTTTATCACAAAGAAATTATAAAAGACATTTCCCAAAAGCCTGCCGGCAAATCGCCGGGAGGCCTTTTATGTCGCCTGTACTGAAACTAGCCGCGAGTTTTTACATGTTGTATGCATCAATATTGAAAATATTGCTTTGCTTTTGAAGAATAAAAAACTTATGCCGGTGTGTTCACCGGCACAAGTTATACAGACTTTTCAAAAGCCTCGGTTCCTTATTCAGTTTCTAGCTTACACTGATTTTATAATTCTTGAAATCTATTATATCCAGTGGCATGCTTGTTGGTTCGGTCACGTAGAAGGACGGTGGTTTGCCCTCCGCACCGGCTACTGCTTCCCCGTGGGGGGCATCCTTTAATACAGTGAAGAAACTAACCTGCGGGTCATTGTATTTTGCAACAAAAACTATAAGGTCCTTTTCTGTGAGACTGCCGTTGTTTATCTTTTGCACAAACTCATCTTTTTTGCACAATCCGAAAAGGAAATACATTGGCTTGCAATTTGCATCTCCAATCAGGAAAACATCTTCATTGTCCGGATGTGTCCCAAAGGCTGAAAATTCTGTTCTGTTTACTGTTACCGTTATAAGCATGTGAGCTCCGTATTTGCTGTCGCAGGCATAAATTTGTTCAACCGAAGTTTCACCCTGTTTGGGGTTTAATTCATCATGTCCGGGGCACAGCCTGTATATTAATCCTCTGTCCTCCAGGTCCTGCATTATTTCAGGTGTCATTTCCTTTGCTTCAAGTTTCAGCTGAATAATATTCTTTCCCATAATTTCTTTAACCACTTCCATTTCCTCCTGATCATAAGGTGTACCGTCAGGCGTCAAAACATCATGAAACCAGACTTCAGGAACAGGTGAGCCGGGAACACTGCCCCATGGATAGTATGTCTGGGTTTTTCCCTGTACAAGACCCCATTGATAGCAGCCCACATTTTCCTCCTTAAAAAGCGGAAGATGTGTTTTTATCAGGCTGTCAAATTTACGTGCCATCCACTCTGTGTTGATTACAGGGTACCCCTCGGATTTGAATTTTTTGATTTTTTCTGTTGTCTTATCGTAATTTTCATAGCAGTGGAAGGTAATGATATCTGAGTTTTCTATGCAAGCTTTTTCCGTTGCCTGGCAATTCCAGACACCGCTGGTTAAAGGTTGACAGGGACAGACTTCTCTTGCCCATAAAAATGCGTTTTTCAAAAGATCCAAGCTTTTTTCTTTTCTGTCGGAGTTTCCGGGTTCGTTATACAGATCCCACATAAGAACCCTTTTGTCATCCGAGAAACCAGACAGAATATCCTTTACATATGCTTCCAATTTGCCCTGCATGCTTTCATCATCTGCAATGGAAGGCCCCGGACTGGGTGTCCAACCGCTGTTATGTACTCCCGGGATTGGGTCGTTTTGCTTGCCAAGGTAAGGTTCCTTTCCTGAGAAGGCACAATCATCAAATAATATAAATGTGGTTGATATGCCATGGGAATCTGCAATTTCCAAAAATCTTCCCATACGCTTTTTGTAGCCCTCCGGATCGTGGTTCCAGACAATAAACTGAAGGAAGACTCTGCAGCTGTTATATCCGTATTCAGAAGCCCACCTTAACTCTTTGTCAATGGTTGCTTCATCAAAACTGTCCTTCTGCCACATTTCCGTTGAGTTTACCGCAGTGCTGGGCAAATAATTAAATCCGCATATCCATGGCCGGCTATTGTACCATAACCAGGCTTTTTCCCTGGACCATCGGCCTTTTTTATCGCAATTGCTAGTTTCCATAATTACTCCTCCATAATTTATTTTCAATATCTATGAACAAACCGTTTTTCTCCGGGGCAGCCCGGAGAAAAGCACAACCTGGATGCTAATCAATTATATCTGATTATTGCCCTTATGGAATCCGAAAATCTGTTACACCCTCACTGTTTAATTATAAGTTCCCGGGTTCCTTTTGGTCAAATCATACGCATCAGGCTCAAACGCTAATCATTGAATTCCCTTATGGCATCAAACATTGCAATAATGTTTTCAACCGGTGTTTTTGCAACAATATTATGTATTGTACAGAAAACATAACCACCTCCGGCGGAGAATGTCTTCAGCCTTTCTTTGACTTGCGTTTGTACGTCCTCAGGAGTTCCAAAAGGAAGTATTTTTTGAGTATCAACACCGCCTCCCCAAAATACGATTTTGTCGCCGTATTTCTGCTTTAAGACTTCCGGGTCCATACCATAAGCTGAACATTGAACAGGATTGATAATATCAACTCCTGAATCAATCAAATCATCCAGCAGGCTGATTATGGAACCGCAGGAGTGATAAAAGGTTTTCCATTCTGTGTTTTTATGAATCCAGTCATTTATCTTCCTGTAGAAAGGTTTGTATAGCTTTCTGAAAACTTCAGGCGAAATAAACGCTCCGTTTTGGGTGCCAAAATCTGTTCCACTGACGTTTATCACCTGGATTCTGTTGCCTACTGCCTGCTTATATATTTCCAGATTTTTAAGGGCTGATTCCGCCTGTAATTCAAAAACTTCCATAATGTAGTCCGGATACAAAATGTGGGCAACCAGCCAATCCTCTATTTTCCTGATACCTCTGGGATTTTTCAGGGAGGGCCCCGGAATTAATGCAACATCTCCAAACCCGCCGCCACCCCAGTTTCCAACTATTGCGAGATCCGTTTCCTCAAACAACCTGATGGACTCCTTTTCAAGATAATTTGCAGTCTCATCATCCATGACCTGAAAGGACTCTCCGAAGTCTCTTTCTGCATCCAGGTCATCTTCATCAAAATCTCCGCTTCGCTCAATATTGTCAAAAAAGAAACCACCCTTTGGCAGTCTGACACTTGGCATGGCAGTTCTGTCTCCCTGCGGATATGCGTATATTGAACCGTCATCACCTACATCGTATTCGAAACCTTGTGCCATTAATACAGGGGTACCGTCAGGCATTTGCCAGGGTTTCCAGTTTTCATTTTTTATTCCCAGCATGTTTGTCGGGCTCCATAGCCCAATGATGTCAACATTAAAAGCTCTGACCAGCTCCTTGTCAACTTCACCCAGCATTTGAAAAGGCTCATGAACTTTAATCGGACCTGAATCCATGTTAAGTGCTTTTCTAAGCCTGTATAAAGTACTGGCGCTGATTCCCGTTTGACCCGTTGAACCCAGATCCACAGGAACTCTGTCAGGTTTTCTGTGGTTAATGGCATCTACCACCCTTTGCCTTGAAGTCATATAGAACCTCCTTGAAAAAAATTGTTTACTGGCAGTTGTTGATCTTGTATGTGAACATGATAGCCGGACTTTGGTGAACTTAACGCATATATTGAATTTAATAATCTTGCGCTATCTTATATTGTTATTATATTATATAGTAAAGAGCTTTTCATTATAGGAATTTGCTTACTTATATAAGAAAATTGCTATATTTAGCAGGCAGGAGATGTTGAAAATTGTACATTCCGGAAAAGGGAGTACTACCTAATTCAAATACCTATTTTAACACCCCGGGCAGCATGGCATATGAAATGTTTTATTATTTAAGGTGTGTGGGGCATTTTTATTGCAATGGAAATTATCATGTTAAGCGAAACAGTTATAACAGTTATCTGCTCATTTATATAAAAAACGGCTTGGGTTATGTAGATTATAATGGTAAAAAATACAGTGCAAAAGCCAATGACATTATATTGCTGGATTGCTACAAACCCCATGAGTATTTTACCAGGGAGGGGTGGGAGATACTATGGATGCACTTTGACGGAAACTGCAGCAGGCAATTTGTTGAGCTGATAAACAGCAGGTTGGGATATGTAATAAGCACCAGCAATACAATACTGGTTAAAAGGCTGCTGACATCTATAATTGAAGAGATGAAAACATCCGGTCAAAGTTCGGAGGCTCTTATTTCCGCCTATATTCATATGATACTGTCCGATTTGATGATGCTGTCTTCTGAACTTGGCATGGAAAAAAGAATCAGTGGAAAGTTTACGCCTGTGGCCGAACCTGGATACAATGTGCAGCCTGCAGGGAATAAAAATGAAAGCATCAACCAGATAGCTGATGTTATTAATTATATTCAGAACAATTACGGGAGAAAATTAACCATTGCAGGTCTTGCATCAAGTGTTTCCCTGAGTTCCTTTTATTTTTCAAGGCTTTTTAAAAAGGAAACGGGGTACTCTCCATATGAGTTTATTATTAAAACACGGATAGATAATTCAAAAATTTTATTGAAAAAGACAGATTTAAGTATAAAAGAGATTGCCATTAATGCAGGTTTTTCAAGTGTGTCCAACTTTATATATACATTCAGGAACCATGTGGGCATGTCCCCAAAGCAGTTCAGAAACATGCAGTTTTAAGCATGGCAAGGCGGCAGATGAAAATGAAGGTTGGTTTTTATGCAAAACAAGGCCAATTGTAATCCCTGCTGCAACTCATTTATATAAGCTACATTGTCACGGATAAAATTTGACAATTTGTTAATGATAATATAAGATGAAAACAGGCGATGGGACAGGCACATCGCCTTGCTTTAATATGGGGGTTATTTTTTTATAATAATGTAACATAATATAATTCACCACATTTTAAAGCAGCGAGGATCACAATCCGGGGGTTGCAGCCTTGATGTGTTTTATGATGTTCCCAAATTTATTGAATAAGGTGAGAATATGAGAGTGGACGGCAGAAATTATTCCGAACTTAGGAAAGTGAAAATTACACGAAATTATATAAAGCATGCGGAAGGCTCCGTGCTTATTGAAACCGGAGATACAAAGGTGATTTGCACCGCTACGGTTGATGACAAGGTACCTCCTTTCAAAAAAAATACAGGTACAGGCTGGGTAACTTGTGAGTATTCCATGCTACCCAGGTCAACCCAGGTCAGAAATCCCCGGGATATAAGCAAACTTAAACTTGCAGGAAGAAGCCAGGAAATACAAAGATTGATCGGAAGGTCCTTAAGGTCGGTTGTAAATATGAATTTACTTGGCGAAAGGCAAATAATTATTGATTGCGATGTCATACAGGCTGACGGCGGCACAAGGACTGCATCAATTACCGGGTCCTTTGTAGCCCTTGTTGATGCAATGGATTACCTTGTACAAACAGGCCAGATTGAAAAAATCCCAATCACTGATTTTGTGGCGGCAACAAGCGTAGGAATAATTGATGGCATTGAAATGTTGGATTTGTGCTATGTTGAGGATTCCAATGCAGAGCTTGACATGAACGTGGTTATGACAGGAAATGGCGAATTTGTTGAGATACAGTGCACCGGAGAACAAGCCCCTTTTAAAAGAAAACAGTTTAACAAACTTCTGAGCATGGCTCAGCAAGGCATAAAAGAATTGATTGAAATACAGAAGGAAGCATTGGGTTCAATTGCAGATAGAGTGGGGAGAGTAACAAAGAATGAGGAAGTTCATCGTTGCGACGAGGAATAAGGGCAAACTTGAGGAAATAAAAGAGATTTTGAAGGATTTCAATTTCAATGTAATTTCAATGGACCAGGCAGGCATTGGAAAAGAAATTGAAGAAACCGGAAATTCCTTTGAGGAAAATGCTCTTATAAAAGCAAGAGAAATTTTCAAACTGACAAATGAAATGGTTATGGCGGATGATTCCGGCCTTGAAGTTGACTACCTTGGCGGAGCACCGGGTATATATACATCCAGATTTGCCGGTGAAGGTGCCACCGACCTGGAGAGAATAAATAAGCTTTTAAATCTTCTTGAGGGAGTTCCCTGGGAAAAAAGAACAGCCAGGTTTGTATGCGCCATTGCAGTATGCTTTCCGGATGGCAGCAATCTGACGGTAAAAGGCATTTGTGACGGGTATATTGGTTTTGAGTTAAGGGGCAGTAATGGCTTTGGCTATGACCCGATATTCTATTTACATGAAAATGGGGTTTCAATGGCCGAATTGGAGCCTGAGCATAAACACAAAATCAGCCATAGGGGGAAAGCCCTTGCAGAATTGGTGAAAAAGCTCCGGGAAAGATAGATTAAGCAAATTTTTTATAAGTCTCAGCATGATCAGCTCTGATATTGCTGTATGGCAGTGTTGGAGCTGATTGCTTTTGAAATGATACATCAATTTATTTAAGAGATAGGGTAAAAATGCTCATAAGTGACATTGACTTGTATCTTATTATATGGTAATATATGTAATACAAGCCAGGTATGCAAATATTGCTATTAAAATTATCACATTTCAATACCGCAGATTCGAAGATAAATCCCAGCCTTATATCAAGTAAAATGCCTGGGAATTCATTTTATCAATGGCAACATTGAATCAGCACATAAATAAAATAAACAAAAGAGTGAAATTATCTAATTTATATGATGAGGAGCCCAATTAAGATAAATAAAATTTACTGGTCGCTATAAATTTTTAAATGGGATGTATCCTCAAATAATCCGGATTTGCTCCCGGGAAAATTACTTATACGGTCTTCCAAAAGAAGTTAGCGTAGTTGGCTTGAAGGTTAATAAGCCTCTTTTTGAAAGATTAAATATCCCATTGCCGTCAAAAGAATGGAACTGGGATGATTTTTATAATATTGCCTTGCAATTTTCCAGAGATATAAATTCTGATGGGATAAATGATATATATTTATATAAAGCCAGTTCCACCAATAGAATAATATTCAGTTTGCTGCAAAGTTGGGGAAAGGATTTTGTTGATATTAACAAGAAACAATGTTACTTCAACACAGAAGAGTTTATTTCGATGATTAATTATTTAAAGAATCTTATTGATAGAAATCTGATACTAATAGGCAATGCGGGCACAAATATTACCAACGATAATATTGGAATGACAGAGAGTCTTGTTTCTTTTATTACTGAATCTGTATATGGTGAAGATTTTATATACTTGAATTATCCGATGAATAAAGCAGGATACTGTTATAAGGCAGAAAGCGCCAAATTATGTATAAACAAAAAATCAAGCAATAAATTGCTTGCTGCAAAGTTTTTAGGAATATATGCATCCAGGGAAGTATCCAAAAACTTCTTTTCAGATGGCTTTTATAAAGATAAAAGCATTTATGTAAAACCTGATGATAAAGTCAGAGGTTCCAAGTTCATTGATAGTGAGCAGCTTGATGATGTGTATGAGTTTATATTGGATAATGCAAAGGAATGGACTTTTACAACAGACATGAATAAGGTTGTTACAGACGGGATTAATGAATTTCTAAGCGGCAAAATAAATGCAAGGGAATCGGCAGAGAGTATCCAGAAGAAAATCGAGATGATGCTTAAGGAATAATACCGTATCAAACGGGAGGTTCATGTACGGTTATGTAAGATGGTGAAGATGAATTTCTTCCGGGCTTGCTATTTAATGGCAATAAAATTGGGATAAAAATAGTGTTGACAAAATAAAAATCACCTTGTATAATTACTTAAGTCAGCTCGTGATAAGCATTTGCGGGTGTAGTTCAATGGTAGAACATCAGCCTTCCAAGCTGATTGCGAGGGTTCGATTCCCTTCACCCGCTCCAATAAAATAATGTGGCATGGCCACCTTTTTTACATTATGTGCCTGTAGCTCAGCTGGATAGAGCAACGGACTTCTAATCCGTAGGCCTGGGGTTCGAATCCCTACAGGCACGCCAGAAGGACCCTACAAACAAGCGATTTGTAGGGTTTTGTTGTGTTATTTCGAAGGTTTACTTAATAATAAACAACTACCGGTTGTCAAATTAATTGTGAGCTGCACCAATCTATATTACTGTCTCAAGGATAAATAATACGCAGGAAAAGCAGTTTTTTTGTTCACTCTTTATGAAATATGTGATAATATTATCTTTATAAATGATATGATATAATTATATATAAAATATATATACAGGTAATTGTTCGCAGCTTATTAACAGTTCTTTTTGAAATAATCAATACAAGATAAAGTTAATATCATAAGCTTTCTGTATTGCTGCTAATGTATGGGGGAGTTTATAATGCTTAAGAGATTTAAGGAATTTCTAAGGATGAATGCACTTCTTGTCAGGCTTTTGATTAGTTTTATATTCATTATAATATTCATATCTTCTTCTCATATTTTAACAAACAAGGTATATTTAAAGAATATAGAGGCTGAAATAACTACAAATGTCAGTTCGCGGCTGCAATTGCTGGTCAGTGAACTGGAAAGCAGATTTTACAGATTGCAGCATGATGTTTTCATGAATACCTATTTAGAATATTATCATGATATGAATAATCCGCAATTGTCGAAATATACATACGGGATTATAGAAGGAAAGCTTGATGAATTTATTACAACCGAAAGGTTAATGCCGGAAAAAGAAAACTATATAGCTGAAATTTTTTGTATAATAAAGACGCCCAATGGCATTTTTACCCCCAATGATTTGCAGTTCAATACCTTTTTCTGCAATAATACATACACTAAAGACTTTTGGATAAACCAGATAAACGAGAACTTTTATTTTAAATTTTATCCTGCGGATGATTTTTATGATTTTTCAGTTCTTGCGACCAAGAGAAAAAATTATCTGATGCCTGTAGCTTTTAAGACTGCTATAACCAAAGGAAAATCAAACTTTATAATGGCGGCATTGATTAATGTGGATTTATTAATGAAAACTGCAAGATCAGGATTTACAGAGGATTTATATGTATTTACCAAAGATAATGACCTTTTGTTTCCCATGGATATTAACAGGGAAATAATAACTGAAGAATTGATAAATAGCGGCAACTCCTTAACCCAAATTGAAGATGGTTATATTTTTATTCAGGAAGGTAATACCACCGGCCTTAAATATATTAAATTTTATTCTATTGTTCATATAGAGGAGCAAATGAACAGGATTTCATCCGTAGTGAAGTTAATAATTTTGTGCTCTGTTGCGTTGAGTGTACTCATTGCTATTTACATCGTAAAGAGAATAAACAATCCTGTCAGGCAGATAGTGGAACTCATTAAAATGCAGGAAAAGAATCCTGAATTTAGCATTTCTTCGGACTTCAAAAGCATAGCCAGCAATATTAAGAGTTTGATTGAAAAGAATTGTTCTTACGAAAAAAATATCAGTAAAAAGGATTCTCTGCTGCAGAGGTTTTCATATCAGGTGAAGATGTTGGATATCTTTGTGGACAGCTCAGCTTCCATTGAAGAATTAGGCAATCTCGGTAATTTTAAAGATTATGTTGTGATATATTTCAAAGCTCATTATAAATCCTCTTTTTATGACCACATTTTCGAATCCAAGGGAAAAGGAACATTCTTTTTAAGGGAATTGATTGAAAACTATGTTGACGAATATTTTGATGATTCAATTACATTTCAGGTGGGCAGCGATCAGATTGTTTCTGTTGTAAGTGTTGAAAGCATGATAAAAGATGTCCATGATACAGTAAATGAAATTATTAAGAGGTTGGAGACAGAAGAAGATTTTGTCTTTTTTACTGTGGCATGCACAAAAAAATACAGAGATATAACCGAATTGAAAAATGCCTACAACAGGGTTATGGAAATGGCGGACCATAGAATTCTGACGACGGGAAACCAGCTTATAACCGAGGAAACTTTGGTTCATGAGCAAAACAGCTACTACTTTACTAAAGAGCAGCAGGATCAGTTTGTCAATCTGGTTCAAAATGGAAAAATGGAGGAATCAATAAAACTTATAACTGAGATACTTGAATTCAATTTTAAAAAAGATGTCAACAATTTCTATATGAAACTTCTGTGCAATAAGATAGTCAGTTGCTGCAGCACCATATTTATGGAGTTGTACAACCGTATACCCAACAGGATAAAACTGGCTGATACATATGCTTCTTTCAACCAATGCACTACTATTGAAGATTATAAAGTAGCATGTTTGAATTTTCTGTCTGTTTGTGTAAACTATATAAATGCATATAGAAAAGAAAATGATTATATTGTGGACTATATTAAAGATTATGTCGATAAAAATTACGAGAAGGAAATATTTCTTGATTTGCTTTCGGAAAAGCTAAATATATCAAAAACTTATCTTTCTTCTTACTTTAAAGAAAAAACAGGTATGAACTTTGTTGATTATCTGAACTCTTACAGGATAAGAAAAGCTACCAAACTTCTTGAAGATTCGTCCACAATGATAAAGGATGTCGCAATAAAAGTCGGTATTCCAAACATAAGATCTTTCAACAGGTCTTTCAAGAAGTACACCGGAAAATCTCCGAATGAATACAGGCGCAGTCTTTCATAAAAGGTCTTACCGGGCATGATGTTCATAAAAATTGCAATAAGGCCTTTCTGTTGCCATATAACTTGATGATGTTTAGTACACTTTATCAGACATTGGAACAATTATGTTCCTTTTTATAAATGTAAATTCATAAGAACAGCAAATTTATAAAAATGTCTACAAACAAAAAAAGTGTCTATCCGAAGTGCAGCTAAACCGTTATTACAGCAAGAAAAGCATAAAATTGCACCTGAAGTTAAATTGCAATAGTATGCTAAATGTCCACTTTCATAAACAATGTCTATTGTTTTTAAAACCAGGCGTGAATAGAATAAAATCGGATGCTCTGCAGAGTTCACATCTAATAAAATTAAATGTACAGGAGGAAAGTGTTAATATGAAAAGACTTTTGGCAGTAACTTTAATGTTAATCATGGTTCTTTCACTTGCATCATGTGCAGTGAAAGAAAGCTCGGCCACCACTCCTACCAACGCACCGGGAACAAATGAAACAGGAAAGGTTTCTTCCACACTGTTTGATGAGCCTGTCACCATTACAGTATTGGCACCTTATCATGACACATGGCCCTTTCAGGAAGATTGGTATGTACTTGACCTTATTAAAAGAAAGACTAATGTTACATACGTAATGGATGCAGTTGCGTCCACCGGTTATTATGACAGGTACAATACGTTGCTGACGACACACAGCCTGCCCGATATCGTTTGGGACTGGACTTCTGCCTACGCAAATACACACGGCGCTGACGGGGCATTTGCAAACCTGCTTGAACATATGGACAAACTGCCGAATTTTAAAAAATACTATGAACAGAACCAATCTGCTGTAATAAGCAAAATGGGTGCAGACGGTG
Organism: Clostridiaceae bacterium; assembly: GCA_012839865.1. Classification (GTDB taxonomy): domain Bacteria; phylum Bacillota; class Clostridia; order CAYPLH01; family DUMO01; genus DUMO01. Next base: position 68,790 of record DUMO01000024.1, on the reverse strand, counting down.
GACTTTACAGCTTCCCGGTTGTGGGTTTGGGCAACACCAATCTCAGAGGTTGGCTGTACAGGAAGGACATATTCGAAAAACATAATATTCAGATTCCAAAGGATGAAAACGAATTCTATAATGTCCTGAAACAGCTGAAAGAACTTTATCCGGAAAGCTATCCTCTTGTTTTCAGAGAAAATCTCAACCATTTCAAAATGGCAGCAACAGCATGGGGAACATGCAACACAGAATATTATGACTGGAATGCAAAAGTCTGGAAGTTTGGGCCGATAGAGGACAACTTCAGAGATATGCTGGCATACTATAAGAAACTGTACCAGGAAGAACTCATTCCGCCCGACTGGAACACTCTTACAACTCAACAATGGTCACAAATTTTCACTACACATAATGCATTTTTAACACTGGACTATATTGCACGTGTTGATACCTGGGGCGATGAGATGAGGCAGGCTGACCCTACAGTCGATATTCGGTACATGCCTCCACCGGCTTTCGGTAAAAACGGGCAGTCCAAATTAAGATTTTCCTGTGAGGAAAATACAGTAATGTCTGTTTCAATTAATTCCAATCTTGCCAATACATTGAAGTTCATGGATTGGATGTATTCCGATGAGGGAATTGATGTCCTGTCCTGGGGAGAAGAAGGAGTTACTTATGAAATCGCTAACAACCAGCGCAAATGGATACCTGGAGATGATGGAAAAGTGAATGTTACCACTATTCGTCAGAGATACGGATTGTCAACAAACGGAATGTTTGCCAGGTTTAATTATGATGCTCACATATCTCTTGCCAGCGAACAGTTGAAAGAGGCAGACCGTTTGGCTCAGCAGTATCAGGATATACAGATTCCAACTGTATCACTTAACCAGGATGAAGCTTCGATAGATGCAACAACAGGAGCTGCAATAAGAAACCATTACAGAGGAGAAGCCTCCAAGTTTATCCTTGGCGAAAGACCGTTGGAAGAGTGGGATATGTACGTTCAGGAAATGAAGACTCTTGGCCTTGATGAATACCTTGATATGCTCAATGTTGCATTCAAGAGACAGACAGGAGGATCCTGACATTAACTTACCGTGCCAGGCACATTGCGAATGTGCCTGGCTCCAATAATAATTACCGTTATTTTTTTGAGACTGGAAAAAACAATAATCAATGGATTTACCCATCAGGTAAAAAAAATATTCAATAAAGTTAAAAAGAAAAGTTAGAAAGGGCTAAATGTTTTTGCGTTAGCTTGCGGAGGTGAGGCTTAATTGGCAAAACTGGCAACAAGCGTTTCGATGGCTGCAGTAAAGAAAAATAACAATCGCTGGAAAAAGTTGAAGGACAGCAAATATCTTCTGATTATGATTGCTCCGGCGATATTATATTTCATAATATTCCACTATCTGCCGATGTATGGGGTAACCATAGCCTTCAAGGATTATAAGCCCTTCAAAGGTTATTTCGCCAGCAGTTGGGTTGGTCTGAAACATTTCAGAACGTTATTTAAGTATCCCTATGTTTGGAGAATGGTAAGAAACACATTTTTGCTGTCGTTCTATTCACTTATATGGGGATTCCCTGCTCCGATTATTTTTGCTCTGATATTGAATGAGGTAAAAAACGAGCGTGGGAAGAGATTTGTTCAAACTGTAACTTATTTGCCGCATTTTATATCTACTGTTGTTATTGTCAGCATGGTAACCATGTTTTTATCGCCCAGCACAGGTATTCTCAATACATTCATTAAATCCCTGGGCTTAAATAAAGTAAACTTTATGGGGAGTCCCAAATATTGGAGAACCATCTATATCAGTTCAGGCATATGGTCAGGAGTCGGTTGGGGATCAATTCTATATCTTGCTGCATTAACTAATATTGATCCAACATTATATGAATCAGCAATTATGGATGGGGCAAATACCTTCCAAAAGATTATTCATATTAACATTCCCTGTATAGCACCTACGATCATAACGATGTTGATTTTAAGAACAGGCCAGCTGATGTCGGTTGGTTTTGAAAAAGTATATTTGCTGCAAGGAGCGGTAAATCTTGAAGTATCTGAGGTCATTCAGACATATGTATATACAAACGGTCTTAGAAACCTGCAATATAGTTATGGCACTGCGATAGGACTCCTTAATTCCATAGTGAATATATCATTTTTATTTGCAGCCAATTATATTTCCAGGAGCGTTAATGAAACAAGTCTGTGGTAGACAGGAGGGAATTAGTTGAGCAAAAAAAGAGTTTCCTTTTGGACAGTATTGAAAGTAGCTTTTTTGGTGTTTATGGTGATAATCACCATATATCCGTTTATTTATATGATATCAGTATCTTTATCCGGCAAACTTAGTGTTATGCGGGGAGAGGTTTATCTTTTCCCTAAAGATTTCAGTCTTGAAGCATATAAGTTTGTTTTCAGGGATAAAAGGATATATACCGCATATAAAAATACGATTATCTATGTCGTATTGGGTACATTTACATCAATGCTCCTTACAACCCTTGGAGCTTACGCTTTAAGCAAGAAAAACAGGTTGTTCGGTTATAAGTTTTTCAACATTTTAATAGTAATAACAATGTTTTTCGGCGGAGGTATGATACCCAAATTTCTTGTAGTTAATGCTCTTGGACTTATTGATAAGATCTGGGCAATTATACTGCCTTCTTCAGTAGGTGCATGGAATCTTTTTGTTATGAGATCCTTTTTCCTGAATTATCCTGAAGAAATTGAACAGTCCGGAAGTATTGACGGTCTTAATGACCTTGGGATACTTTTCTACCTTGTACTGCCGACTTCCACTGCAATACTGGCCACCATGAGCCTGTTTCATGCAGTTGGGTATTGGAATTCATTCATGGAACCGTATTTGTATTTAAGAAGCGAGTCAAAATGGCCTCTGCAGGTCATACTCAGGAGTATTGTACTTCAGGGTACTTCTCTTGATACTGAGTATGCAGGCGGGCAATCTGAAGTATATGAAGATTCATTAAAATTCGCAACTATTATTGTCTCAGTTGTACCAATTGTTTGTGTATACCCCTTCTTGCAGAAATATTTTGTAAAGGGTGTAATGATTGGCTCGATAAAAGGTTAGGCGAGACGAGTAAAATCAAACAAATTATATATCAATATTTTTTTTAGTACTTATTATTAAGTATATGCAAAGTGTTAAACTTGCGTAAGAAACCCTGCAACAAGTGTTTTATGCCTGAAATTGTTCACAAGTACTTAAGCAAGGAGTGTGTGTTGAATGAGTAAAAAGGGATTCTTGAAAATATTATCAACATTAATGTTGGTTATTATTTTCACGGTTTCGACAGTTTTAGTCGTTCCTGAAAGTATCAGCGCTTCGGAACAAGTGCACCCTTTTTTGTTGGTAAAGTCTTCAGAGTTTGAAGAACTCAGAAGCCGTGCTGCCAGGGAACCCTGGAAGTCACTTAAGACTACAGCAATCAGCGATGCAAACAATCTTGTGTATAGTGTGGCTGACAACTACACAAACAAGTGCTTCAGGATAGCTGACATCATGGATACCTGTGCACTGGCATACATATTGGATCCAGTTAACAAGGATAAGTATATCGCCAAAATACTTGACACAATGAAGTATTTCAAGAGCGGTGTGGAAGGCAATATATATGATGAATTGGCAAGCAACAACTGGACGTATGCCGTTATGCCAAGTACTGCATTTTTTGCCGCAGTTATTGCCCTGGATGTTATTCATCCTGAACTTACCCAGGAACAGTTGACCACTGCTGAAGAAATTCTTCAAAAGATGAATGACTGGTTCTGGGCATATGATTTCAGCTGGGATTCAGCCCTCTGGGGAGCCCGGGGAATTTGGACGGTCTATAAAAATGACACTAAACGTCTTAATCAGGTTATCAACAGCGGTGTTTACAGTGTTACACGCTATTTGTCAGCAGACGGTGTGAGCCTGCCGGGGCCAGGTTACGGAAACGCCAGGTTCAATTCAGACAGGCATGCCAAGCAGTATTTTATGGACGTATTGGCCTATACGGGACTTTATGATACCTACAATAACTACCAGATCAAAAGTTTCTATGAATGGCTTTATGGTCATGCAGTAACTGCAAATAAACGTATGTGGGTATTTGGAGATTCGGTCTATAACAATACAATGGCCCGCAGATACTCCATATTCAAGGCAGGCAGATTTTCTGAAGATGCCGCAAAATATGCAGCATGGATTATGGAGGGCTACAGTCTCCCGAACGGCCGCTTCCTGAATTATGTTCTCCTTGATACCGACATGCCTGAAGCAGAACCTGCAAAGAGCAAGATTTACTATGACGGCGGTGCATACCTTTTTGAGCACACTGATGATCCCAACGCTCTGAGAGCAGTTTTGTGGAATCCCAAATCTGACGATGGTCACAGCCATAAGGAAGTCAATGCCATAAATACTGCTGCATACGGTGAACTTCTGCTGGTTAACTCGGGCTACAACAACTGGGGAAGCGGAGTAGAAGACTTTACATGGGATTACATAAGCAACAGGGCTGTATCAGGCAATACAGCGCTTATAGATTATAAATTTACAAATGAATACAACCCGCCGGCAACAAATGACCATGTAGCCAAATATGGCGCCGGAATATCTGAAGGTTTTGTATCCGACCTTTTGAGCTACGCATCAGGAGATTCAGGAGGAGCCCTGGCAAATGGCAAGCATATCAGGAACCTCGTTTCAATATCTTCTGATGGTGTTAACAACGGGTATTGGGTTCTCTTTGATGAGCTGACGGCAAAAACTCCCGGGAAGACAGCGCATGTTGCACTGCATCCGCCGTCTGACAGTTACACTGTGGTTCACCCCGACAAAGAGTATAAATGGACTGTGAACAAGATAACCGGAAAAAACGTCGATTTAAACATTTTCCTGGGCACTGCGCCTGATTATACCGAAATTAAGAAGGGCGCCATCGGAAGTTATGGCAATTCATTTATTGCAAGGTACTTGTATTCAACATATTCAACTGATGCAACAACAGGGAAGAAGAATATTGTTACAGTACTCTTCCCAAGTGATGCCAATCATAAGAAAGCAGACATGATAAGCATTTCCGGAAATGATTACTCCGGTGCAATTATATATCATAACAGCAATGCAATAGACTATGCTCTGGAATCTTCAGGAGCAAAAGAAGTTAAATATGACAACTTCGCGTTCCAGGGTCTTGCTGCAATGTATCGCAACGATAAGGGCTCAACAGGCTTCTATTTTGTAAGAAGCGGAAAGAGCTTCAGCGATGGATCTTCCCTGAAACAGGGCTTTACTTCGAATGATAATGTAAGTATCTACATGAACGATAAAAATGGCTGTATTGTATCTCCCGGAACAGATGTGACCTTCTATTACCCCGGAATATCCGGAGTAAAACTCGGAAGCGAGACCGCCAATGTTAAGGCAAAAGGTGATGGATGGGTAACAGTTAATGTTCCACAGGGTACTTTTGATATCAGCCTTGTAAATGGAACGGTACATTTCAGTGTACCAAAGGTGGATATGATTTTCTCACTGGGCAATATCAAATTGCAAGGTTCAGCAAGCATAACCGGTAACCTGGGTACGAATGCAGGCAATGATGGCATATCTGTTTCCGGTTCTGCAACTGTGAAGGGTGAGACCTTTGCATCAGCAGGCAGAGATTATCGCATGCCGAATGCTCCTGATGTTCCCGTTCTCGAGAACAGGGGAGACCTGGCCACCAGTCCATTAGCTGTAGGAAAAGCTGCCATAAGCGAAAGTGCTGCCTATGGCAATGTACTGATAAGGAAGCCGTTATGGGTGGATATTGGCGACGAGGATATAATTATAACCTGCAATACATTAAAAATAGCCCAGAATGGAAGCATAAAAATAAACAAAACAGGGAATGGCAAATTGATTCTGTTTGTAAAAGACAGTATTGAGATTGAAGGCATGGGAATCAATGCAGGAGGCAACCCCGACGATGCTATAATTTACTATCTGGGAAGCAATAAGGTAACTATTGGCGGGAATACTGCAATTTACGGCTCCATATATGCTCAGAAGGCTGATGTTGAATTTGGCGGGAACAGCAAACTGGTTGGCAATCTCGTAGCAGGTGGAAGTTCAGTGAAAGCTGATGGAAATGTAAAAGTTGATGCAGGTGTTATCTATGCACCGAATGCAGAACTCGCGCTGGGTGGCAATTCTGATATTCAAGGTTATGCCGTATCCAGGACTTTAAGTGCAAGCGGAAATTCCAGGCTTGCTTCTGGCGCCGCCCCGGATATCCGTTTCCTTGAAAACCTTTACTGGGGTATAATACCGATGCCTACCCCGATACCTGTACCCGCAGCACCGACACCGACACCCGTACCGGATGCATCACCGACTCCGACTCCTACACCTACACCCGCTCCAGACCCGTCACCGACTCCATGGCCCGGTGAAGTAATTGAATATTACAATTTCGGCAAAGACAACCATGGTACCGGAATTAACCAGTTTACCTATGATAACGGAACTGGAACCACAATATTCGGTAAAGGAACTACCAACTGGACAATAAGTTCAGCCAATAGCTTGTATAATGACAGAGCCGCACCGGACAGCTATGTTATATTTACCTTCACCGGTACACAGATATTGCTGTTTGGTGAAAATGCTCCTTACAGCGGTCAGGCAGCCGTAAGCATACTGGATGCAAATGACAAAGTCATACATGCAGAAGAAATAATTGATCTTTATGGAGAAGCAAGAAAACAGAATGTACTTGTTTACACAAGCCCCAGACTTGATTTGGGCACATATAAGCTAAAGATAAGACCTACAGGTGAAGTCAATAAGAACAACCTGACTGTTAACGATGGCAATGATCCTCCGACTGCTCCATACTGGTCTGTGAATGTGAGCAGAGTTGGTGTTGCTGTTAAAGGAACGGCTTTACCGACACCTGAGCCGACACCTGAACCTACACCTGCAATACCGGCAGAACTGACTCTGGATTTTGACAAGGCCAACCAGGGTACCGATGTCAACCAGTACACATACTCCGATGGTACTGCAGCTACTTTGTATGGCAAAGGAACAACCAAGTGGACAGTCAGTGGAGGAAAGACCCTGTACAACGACAGGGGTGCAACAGATTCCTATGTTGCTTACAAGTTTGAGGGTACACAGATTTCCCTGTATGCTGAACGCGCACCATATAGCGGTAAAGTTGAAATAAGCGTACTTGATGCAAATGGCAGCGTTGTACACAATGAGATTGTGGATCTGTATGCAGACCCCAAAGAGGCTAATGTTCTTGTATTTACCAGTCCGGAACTTGCCAGGGGTATTTATGTGCTCAATGTAAGACCTACCGGTGAAGTAAATGCAAACAACAAAACCGTTAACGATGGCAATGATCCTCCGACGGCACCTTACTGGTCTATCAATTTAAGTAAAGTCACCATTGCCAGCAAGGCACCTGATCCCACACCTACACCCACACCTACACCAACACCTACGCCGACACCGACACCTGCCCAGCAGGAGACCCCGGAAGAGCTGACTCTGGACTTCGATAAAGCAAACCAGGGCACAGAAGTAAATCAGTACACATTCTCCGACGGTACTGCCGGTAACTTGTATGGCAAGGCAACAACCAAATGGGCCGTCAGTGGAGGAAAGAGCCTGTACAACGACAGGAGTGCGGCAGATGCTTACGTGGCTTACAAATTTGAAGGCACTCAGGTCATGCTGTATGCTGAACGGGCTCCGTACAGCGGAATTGTTGCAATAAGCATACTTGACGAAAACGGAAAGGTTGTACAGGCAGAAGAGCTTGTGGACCTGTATGCTGAGGCCAAGGAAGCCAATGCCCTTGTGTACACCAGCCCCGAACTTGCCAAGGGTGTCTACGTGCTCAAGATCAGACCTACAGGCGAAGTAAATACAAATAACAAAACCGTCAACGATGGCAATGATCCTCCGACTGCACCGTACTGGTCTGTCAACCTCTTCAAAATTACAGTTATAAACAAAGCCACAGCACCAGTAGCGACTGAGGTGACACTGAATTTTGACAAGGCAAATCAAGGCGATGAACTTAACCAATATACATTTTCCGACGGTACTGCCATGAATTTACATGGCAAGGCAACAACCAAATGGGCAGTTAGCGGGGCTAAGACTATATACAATGACAGGGGTGCCACAGATGCGTATGTAGTTTACAAATTCAAGGGCATTGGCATATCGGTATACGCAGAGAACGCCCCATATGGAGGTATCGTTGCAATCAGCATCCTTGATGCAAATGATAAAGTTGTTATTGCAGAGCAGCTTGTAGATGTGTATGCGGAAGCTAAAACCTCGGATGTGCTCATATACACAAGCCCTGTGCTGAGCGATGGTATATATAAGATCAAGATCAGACCGACCGGTGAAGTAAACGCACTCAATAAAACCGTCCATGACGGTAATGATCCGCCTGCTGCACCATATTGGTCAATCAACCTCAGCAAGGTGGTAATAAACAGCACTGCAGAATAACACTGCTTTGCAAATACCAAACCTGATTGATATTTATTCATCTGACAGAAATAACAGCATGGGTTATGCATTATTTCTGTCAGATCAATTGAAAACAACACTTTGTGGACTAGATTTCGACCTGTGTATATATCAAGTTTACAAACAAATTCTTACCTCATAATTTTTTTAGGGTAACCGTATTTTCCGGTTACCCTGTTCTATTATTACTATTTCTCTTCTTCCAAGTTTATTTCATATGATTTTTCATAAAGGAAACCGGTACAGGGTACCTGTTCAGCTGTACAGGTTTGCTCTGGTCATGGTATCCAATTTGTGGTACAATTTAACTGTCTGTTGACAACATTTTTTTATATCGTAAATACTAAAATAAAAAATGCAGTAAAGGATGTGTAAAGTATGAATATTTGTATTCTTGATGCAAAAACCCTGGGAGATGACGTTGATCTTTCAATTTTTAACAAATTCGGCAATGTGGCAGTATATAAGACAACCGCACCGGATGAAACTCTGGAGAGAGTTAAGGATATGGATATTGTAATATCCAACAAAGTTCTGATGAATGAAAAAAGCCTGGCAAATGCAGACAGGCTGAAGCTCATTTGCATTGCAGCAACAGGAACAAACAATGTTGATCTGGAGTACACAAAGTCAAGAGGAATTGCCGTAACCAATGTATCAGGCTATTCCACAAACAGCGTTGTTCAACACACATTTGCAATGCTTTTTTACCTGCTTGAACAGCTTTCTTATTATGACAGCTTTGTAAAGTCAGGGGAATATGCTAAAAGTGATATCTTCACGAACATTTCCAGACCCTTCTGGGAGATAAAAGGCAAAACGTGGGGAATTATCGGATTGGGCACAATAGGCAAAGCAGTAGCTTCAATTGCATCAACCTTTGGGTGCAAGGTTATTTACTATTCAACTTCAGGCAGAAATAACAGCCCTGATTACCCACAGGTTGAATTGGATGAACTTTTGAAAACATCGGATATTGTCTCAATTCATGCCCCTTTAAATGACAAAACAAGAAATCTTATAACATATGAGAAATTGAAATTAATGAAAAACACCGGGATCTTGCTGAACTTAGGCAGGGGATTTATTGTAAATGAAGCCGGCCTGGCCAGGGCGCTTGATGAAGGACTTATTTTGGGTGCAGCATTGGATGTGCTGGAGAACGAACCAATAAAAGAGAATAATCCGCTTCTTAAAATTAAAAATCCCGACAGGCTGCTTATAACTCCGCATATTGCCTGGGCAAGCGTTGAAGCCAGAAAAAAACTGGTTTATGAAATTTACCTCAATATTGAAGCATTCCTAAAGGGTGAAGCAAGGAACAGAGTGTAACCAGAGAAAGCAAGAATCAGAGTGTGTCAAAAAAGCAGCTCGCAGGAGAAGCGGAAATAGAATGTGGCATAAAGGAGAATCAAGCTTGGAAATTCAAAAAGTATTAAAGTTGGTTGATCATACCCTGCTCAATGTAGCGGCAACATGGAATGAAATCAAAGCATTATGCGACGAAGGAATTTTGTATGATGTTGCCTCTGTGTGTATTCCTCCGGCATATGTTGCAAAGGCAAAGGAGTATGTGGGAAACCGTCTGGCTATATGCACAGTGGTTGGTTTCCCAAACGGTTACAGCACCACAGAAGCAAAAATTTTTGAAGCGGAGGATGCAATAAGAAACAGAGCCGACGAAATTGACATGGTGGTTAATATCGGGCTGGTTAAGTCAGGTGAATTCAAGGCTGTGGAAGATGAAATAAAATCTGTAAAATCAGCAATAGGAAGCAAAATCTTGAAGGTCATTATTGAAACCTGTGTTCTTACCCGGGAAGAGAAAATTAAAATGTGCAAAGTTGTCACAAATGCAGGTGCGGATTTTATAAAGACGTCGACAGGATTTTCAACAGGAGGTGCGACAAGGGAGGATATCAGGTTGTTTTCTGAAAATGTGGGAGGCAATGTGAAAATAAAAGCAGCCGGCGGTATAAAAACACTTGATGATGCCATGGACTTTATCAATCTTGGGGCCTCCAGGCTGGGAACAAGCTCCCTTGTAAAGTATATTAAAGAAAATTACAGGAGTTTGACCAAAAGTCCATAACTTTAGCTGCCGGGGATGAAGAATTATCTTGACTTAAAATATATTTTATACTTGACTTGCAACTTCTTACTTAATAAATGAAAAATTCACTGCAAAAGGTTTTAGAAGTCAGTGCAGAAATAAACAATAACGGGAAAAGGTTTGGTCCTGTGAAAAATAGGGTTTATTTTAAAATCTGGAGTGGGTGGTTATCAAAATGAGGATGTATGACATTATCTTGAAAAAGAGAAACGGTGGAGAGCTTAGTGATGAGGAAATAAAGTACTTTGTTGAAGGATATACCCATGGACAGATTCCCGACTATCAGGCATCTGCCCTGATGATGGCTGTTTATTTTCGAGGTATGTCAAGTTTTGAAACCGCCACACTGACAAAATACATGGCGCAATCGGGAGATATGGTGGACCTTTCCTCCATTCCCGGCATCAAGGTTGACAAGCACAGCACAGGCGGGGTCGGGGATAAAACCACCATGGTTGTTGCTCCGATTGTTGCCTCCTGCGGGGTACCAGTTGCAAAGATGTCCGGACGGGGTCTTGGGCATACCGGCGGTACACTGGACAAGCTTGAATCAATTCCTGGTTTTTCTACGACTATTTCTTCAGAACGGTTTGTGGACATAGTAAAAAGAATCGGCCTGTGTATCATTGGCCAGACCGCCAACCTGGCTCCCGCAGATAAAAAACTCTACGCACTGAGAGATGTAACTGCAACTGTAGATAATATTTCACTGATTGCAGCCAGCATAATGAGTAAAAAAATCGCCGCTGGTTCTGATGCGATTTTACTTGATGTTAAAACAGGCAGCGGAGCCTTTATGAAAACTATAGAGGATTCCATCAGGCTGGCGCAGGAAATGGTGGCAATAGGTGAGCATGCTGGGAGAAAAACAGTTGCTTTAATCACAGATATGGACAAACCACTGGGTAAAGCCATTGGAAATTCATTGGAAGTGGCGGAGGCTGTTGATACCTTGAATAGTCATGGCCCTTCCGATTTTACCGAAATATGCATCCATCTTGCCGCAAATATGCTGTATCTGGCGCAAAAGGGCAGCCTGGAGGAATGCATGCATCTTGCAAGGCAAGCCCTTGCAAGTGGTGCAGCTTTGGAAAAATTCAGAGAAATGGTTATATCCCAGGGAGGTGATGTAACGGTAATTGATAAAACCGCTCTTTTTAGAAAAGCGCCAATCTCTCATGTTGTTAAAGCAAAAGGCAGCGGTTGGATTTCATCCATGAATACCGAGCAATGCGGCATTGCTTCGGTAGTACTTGGAGCCGGACGCGAGAGCAAGGAGGATATGATTGATCACAGCGCAGGAATTGTGTTGGAAGTAAAACCGGGAGACTGGGTGAATGAAGGGGATCCTTTGGCAGTTCTTTATACATCCAGGGAAAATTCAGTGGAAACTGCAGAGAATATTTTAAGAAAAGCAATTTCAACAAGTTCCGAACGCCCCCCAAAAAAAGCTTCGATATATGCGCGGGTAAGCAGGGATAAAGTAGAGATGTTTTAAAATAAAATTGATTTTTGCCTGCTTTGTGGCTGTAACCGTTTTTTAGTTAAATTCATATTATATTATGGGGATAAAGTGGGAATAATATATATGAATATTAAAAAACGGAGGTGTTTATTCTTGAAAAGGCTTATTTGCCTTTTAGAAATGATTGCTGAAGCCACAATACTCATTTTAATAGCAATAATCATGCTCCCTGTAAGGCTGCTGCAGAGGTTTACCTTAAAATACTTCTAAAAAACAGCCTGCAAAACATCTTTGGAAACATTGTTTTTTACCACTGTCATCCTGTGTTAAATTTCAAATCCGGTTACTATTCATTTATCCAGTAGCTGTCATTGACACCGCATTTGTTGTGTCAGATGATGCTCAAATACTACAGCGGTTTATCAGACATACTGTTGCAAGTTCAAATAAAATACTTTTTCAGTATTCCATAGTATTCACATAAACAGGTTTTTATTACTTTTATTTTGAAAGGAGAAACACAAATGATTTATACAGGTATTGTGTCTGTTACATTCAGGAAAAAAACTCCGAAGGAAATTATTGAGCTTACAAAAAGAGCAGGTTTGGACGGAATTGAATGGGGCGGAGACGTGCATGTCCCCCACGGCGACACGAAGCTCGCCCGTGAAGTTCGCAAAATGACAGAGGATAGCGGGTTAAAGGTTGCATCTTACGGTTCCTACCATCGTATTGGCACGGAAAATGACGGTGTGAGTGCTTTCAAACGGGTAATTGATTCTGCAAAGGAGCTGGATGCTCCAGTTATAAGGGTTTGGGCAGGCAATAAAGCTTCGGAGGTTGCAGACGACGAATGGTGGGATAAATGTGTGAAGGAATCATATGATATTGCTGAACTGGCCTGGGAATACGGAATAAAGGTTGCATATGAATACCATAACAATACACTTACGGACACTTCCAAATCCGCTGTAAAGCTTTTGGAAAGAGTTAATCATGCAAACATGCGGTCTTACTGGCAACCCCTTAAAACCATGACTGTTGAAGAAAGAATCAGCAGTCTCAAGGATATACTTCCATGGCTTGAAAATGTACATGTGCATCATGTTTCAGAAGCAGGCAGGCAACCTCTTAAAGACGGGAAGGAAAACTGGGTTGAGTATTTTAAAGTTATAAAGGAGCTTAAGGAAGACCGTTTTGCAATGATAGAATTTGTAATGGGCGAAACTGATGAGCAATTTATTGAAGATGCCAGGGCATTGAAGGAGTTTATAGAACTGGCGTGATTATATATGTCATCATGAGCCGGCAGGTTTATAAATGATGAAATTAAATAAGGGAATTACACTGAGTCAGTGTGATAATTAAAAGAGACAAATACTTTTGAACAGTAACCCGTGCAGTTACTGTTCAGCTTTTTTATGCTGTTTTACGTACACACACCAGTCTCCAGGCAAAACATTATATGCATGAAGTAATATTGTCTTACCCTGGCAGGTGTTCTGCATACATTTCATTCATCCAACCCCTGACTTATATAGCTGGTTGCTTGATTGTTTATTTGAGCAGTAATTTATCAGCACATCATGTGCATAAAATTTCAATTAATCTATTGAAATTAACAATTCCATTGACTATAATATTTCATGTAATCCATTACATTTTTAAATTACAACAAAGCAATTCAACCTGGCATGGCATATTGAATAAGCTTATATTAGTAAGTGTTACATTTCATAGTGAATGACAGCAATACTGTAATCGATTACATATGATTAATCCTCATAGCTTTATTAGTGACGAAGGAAGGTGCAGGATGGCTACAATACAGGATGTTGCAAAGGAAGCCGGTGTTTCAGTGGCAACAGTTTCAAGGGTTATCAACGGCAGTTCAAAAGTTTCTCCAAAAGCCAGGAAAGCAGTCCTTGACGCAATCAGGCAGCTAAACTACCAGCCTAACCTGCTCGGAAGAAATTTACGGCTGATGCAGACAAAAATGGCGCTGGTTCTTTTGCCTACCATATCAAACCCCTTTTACTCGATGATCGTTAAGGGCATGGAAGATGTTGCTCACAAAAACGGCTATAATGTCATGCTTTGCAATACCAATTCAGATGTTTCCCGGGAAAAGGTATACCTCGAACTTATGAAAAACAGGCTTGCTGACGGAGTGATCTTTCTTGCATCTGAAATGAGCGAAGAGGAACTTTCCCAAATTGCAATGCGGTTTCCGGTGGTTCAATGCTGTGAATATAAGGAGGAAGCCAGGGCTTCTCATGTTTCCATAGACAATAAAGCTGCAGCCTATATGGCCGTTAAGCATCTTATAAAGCAGGGACACAGGAAAATCGGGCTAATAAGCTGCGAAAACAGCTTCATTTCAACAAAACAAAGAGAAGAAGGCTATAAAATAGCCTTGGAGGAAGAAGGAATTCTGGTTGATTTGTCATTGATTAAACATGGGGATTATGGGTTTAGAAGCGGAATAAGGGCAATGAATCAATTTTTTATAGAAAATAATGTGCCTACGGCGGTTTTCTGTATTTCTGATTCAATGGCAATAGGAGCAATCAAATCAATTTGGGCAAAAGGGCTTAAAGTACCCAAAGACATAGCAGTTATGGGGTTTGATGATATTAATTTTGCATCAATGTACAGCCCGGGGCTTACCACCATAGCACAGCCGCAATATGATTTGGGATGCGTATCCATGGAACTTCTGCTTAAAGTGATTGGCGGAGAAATAATTGAACCTCAAACAATTTATCTGGAGCACGAGTTAATTATCAGGGAGTCTACACTTGGATGACGGTTTATGAATACTTGCACCTCAAATGTAAGTGGCAGATTATGTTTAATATTGACTATTACAAGAAAGGGAGAGGATGATATGGGAATCAGGGTTACTGTATGGAATGAGTATCGTCATGAAAAAAGTGAAGCAAGGGTTTCTGAAATTTACCCTAAAGGAATTCATGGGGCTATTGCGGACTTTTTAGGGAAAGATCCGGAAATTACAGTGCGGACAGCTACATTGGATGAACCGGAGCACGGTTTGACGGATGAAGTCCTTGACAATACGGATGTGCTTATCTGGTGGGGGCACATGGCTCACAGCGAGGTGAGAGATGATATTGTTGAGAAGGTATGCACGAAGGTTCTTAAGGGGATGGGCTTTATTGCCCTGCACTCCGCACACTTTTCAAAAGTCTTTAAAAGACTGATGGGAACCGCATGCACTTTAAGATGGCGAGAAATTGAAGAAAGTGAACGCTTGTGGGTTGTAGAGCCTAATCATCCGATTGCAGACGGGATAGGGCCATATATTGAACTTGAACACGAGGAAATGTATGGTGAAAGGTTTGATATACCAACTCCCGATGAGCTGGTGTTTATCGGTTGGTTCAAAGGAGGAGATGTTTTCAGAAGCGGATGCTGCTTTAAGAGAGGTTATGGCAAGGTATTTTACTTCCAGCCCGGGCATGAAACTTTTCCCATATATTACAATGAGCAAATTCAAAGAGTAATTACCAACGCCGTAAAATGGTCAAAACCAACAATATGGCTGGATAAGATTGAAGCTCCCAAGGTTGAACCGCTGGAGAAGATTTAAGGAATATTACTGACGATTTTTAGAATTGTTAGCCTGTATATGCGAAACATTGCAGAGTAAAAAATGACTTTAATAAGGCTGACTGCTTACTACATGTATCGAGGCCTGTTTAATTATATTTTTTGATTATGCAAAACAATAAAATTTAAAATTGAGAGGAGTGGAAAACTTGGGTAAAAAATTGAAAGCAGGTGTTATCGGTTGCGGAGGTATTGCTTTTGGAAAGCACATGCCCGCTCTGAAAAAATTGGATAGTGTTGAAATGGTGGCGTTTTATGACAGTGTTAACGGCAATGCAATAAAAGCGGCAAAGGAGTTTGGTTGTGAGAATTCAAAGGTGTACCAATCCTATGAGGAGTTGCTTGCTGACAAAAGTATTGATGTGGTACATATTTGCACTCCAAACAAATTTCATGCTGAAATGACAGTGGCAGCCCTTGAAGCAGGGAAACACGTCATGTGTGAAAAACCCATGGCCATGAATTCAAAAGAAGCCAAGCTTATGTGCGACACAGCAAGAAAGACAGGTAAGAAACTATCAATAGCTTATCAAAACAGATTCAGAACAGATTCACTTTATCTGAAAGAAGTATGTGACAGGGGAGATTTAGGCGAGATTTATTTTGCGAAGGCTCATGCCGTTCGCCGACGTGCCGTGCCTACCTGGGGAGTGTTCCTGAATGAAGAGCTTCAGGGTGGAGGTCCGTTGATTGACATAGGCACCCATGCACTGGACCTTACATTATGGATGATGAATAATTATGAGCCCAATTACGCAGTTGGGAATGTATACCATAAACTCTCCGGAAGGAAAAATGCAGCAAATGCATGGGGTCCCTGGGATCCTGAAAAATTCACAGTTGAGGATTCCGCCTTTGGGTTTGTAACAATGAAAAACGGTGCTACCATAATACTTGAGTCCAGCTGGGCCCTCAATACATTGGATGTTAAAGAAGCAAAGACAACCTTGTGCGGCACCGAAGGCGGCGCAGACATGGAAGAAGGCCTGAGAATCAACGGTGAGGATAAAGGAAGACTGTATACCAAAAATATTTCTCTGCAGGCAAAAGGTGCCGACTATTATGAAGGAAGATCAGAAAGTGCCGGGGACAGGGAAGCAAGGTTATGGATTGAGTGTATACTGAAAGACACAGAACCGGTTGTAAAACCAGAGGAAGCTTATGTGGTGACACAGATTCTTGAAGCTATCTATGAATCTTCCAGGACCGGAAAACCCGTATATTTCTAAGGAACTCGCAATTAGAATGAGTATATGACCGATTTTGGTCTGAAGCTTTAAGGCATTTGCAAAACACTGTAACAATTTTAACATATAGAGGCAAGAAGTCTCCCGCCTCTAAGCCACCTTGCCCACTTTAGCGGGAGCGTAGGCGGGAGATGAATTGCCAGGCATGTACCTGGCTTTCTAACAATATAAAGCTAATTGTTATTGTTCTGTATTCATTTCATCTGTTCAAAAAACTGACATTTTATTAATTCACCAGAGCTGATTGTTTGCAAAAACTACTACTGAAATGAAAAAATTTCGACAATTTTCAACTGCAGCTTTCTAAAATCAATTGACGGTTTCTCTATTAATGGATAAAATGTTTTATAACATTGCTTTATATAACGGGGGAATGTATGCGTCCTGAGTTATTTGATTTTTCCGAAGGACTGCCTGTAAAAATGTTTTCCGGTTATGTTGGGAAGTATCCCTATCATTGGCATGATACTATGGAAATTGTGCAAGTCCGGAAGGGTTCAGTCAATATGGTCATCGGTGATGAAAAAATTCAATTAAAAGAAAACGATATAGCACTTGTAAATGTTAACGAGCTGCATTGCATTAGTCAAAGCGAAAATAATGAAACGCTGATTATACAGATTTCAGGGGAATTTTTTCGAAACCTTTTTCCGGATAACAAGTACTTGTATATCTATTGCTGTTCCGCCTATTTCGAAGGGGAACTGCCCCAAAGGTACAATGAACTCAAAGAGCATGTCGCCAGGCTCGTTCTGGCGGTAAATGGCGACAGGCTCCAACCCGGGTATTCGGCAAGCATAAAGAATAATTTAACAGAACTTCTTGTTCATGTTACATACAATTTCGACTTTTTACGCTGGGGATACGGCACTGAAGCCTTCGATGAAAAGCTGGTGCAAAGGCTCAGAAAAATTATAAATTGCCTGGGGAGCAAATTTGAGTTGAATCCAAGTCTTAAAGATATTGCAGAAGAGCTTGATATAAGTCTTTACCATTTATCCCACGACATTAAAGAAAAATTCGGTTCAACCTTTTTGAACATGCTATATTACAGCAGGTGTGAACATGCCGCCAAGTTGCTTCTGGGCACAAAAAAAGGTGATAGATATTTCGTTGGAATGCGGGTTTTCTGATCCAAAATACCTGATCAAGCATTTTAAGCAATACTTCACCTGCTCGCCCTCAGACTTTCGTAAAAAATACAAACCGGAAGTGTAGCGCATATAAGTATTGACAAGATCGCAGCCAGTAATTTTTTAAAGAATATCATCTTTCCGCCTGAAGAATAAGATATATTTACTTTTCCCGCATCATAGGACTTTTTAAATTTCCGCATGTTTGCACCTCCTTTCTACTTAAGATAAACTTGTCCTACA
Organism: Clostridiaceae bacterium; assembly: GCA_012839865.1. GTDB lineage: Bacteria > Bacillota > Clostridia > CAYPLH01 > DUMO01 > DUMO01. Next base: position 50,395 of record DUMO01000024.1, on the reverse strand, counting down.
AACATGTGCATTTCTTCATCCCTGATATACGGAACTTATTCATTGGAAATTTGTACCCACAGCTCTCAATGACGTAAACGTATACGATTTTGTAGTATCGGTAAAAAGAGTGAATCATACGTCATACTTAAAAGCCTACGTGGTTGCCATGCCGTCCTTTGTGGATATGCCGAATGTACAATATTCATATATTTCTCCCAACAAATTGTATCATGAAGACAAATACAGGGTTATTCAGATAAAGGGGGACAACCTAAGCTACCTCAGGGATGATCCGGACCAGTGGGAAGTGTATCTGAAAGACGCGGGAGGTAATGAATATATAATCGGTTACCAGAATGTAAATGTGGAAGATGATTCAACCATATACGTCACCGTCCCGACACACTTTAAAATTGACGGGGAAACCACGTTCCTCTGGCCGGGTACTTATGGCCTTGGAATACGGCATAATCTCATCGAGGGTTTTTACAGGGAAAATGCCATTGAAATAACGGATAATCCGGCTTATATGAGGCGGGGGTTCGGCACCCTTTTGATTACAAGCAAGAATGAAATTGTGTATGGGTTTGGCGATGAGCCGATTACAATTATAAAGAACTATATTTATCATTTTAAAGGCAACCAGCAACCTGTGGTACCCCAGGGTGAGAAGGAACTTATGCGCATAACGGGAGATATCCAGAAGGTTTCATCTGATGATACTTTGGATGTATATTCGGTTATACCAAAGGAAAACCCGGTTTATCTCGGAGGCGGAATTCTGAGAATAACAGGCGAAAATGACGAAGCAGCGGGTATATGGATGGCCTCCGATGACCAAAATGCAGTGTTAGAGGATGGATACCTTAAAGCGCTGAAGGCAGGGCAGTGTGTACTGGCAGCTGAAATAAAGGTAAATGACAGCTATAAATTTAAAGACATGTTTGTAGTGGATATGTATCCTGCGCCTGTAGAGTCCTCCGCCATTGCACCGGCATATATAGACAACGTGATATTTGAAGGACTGCCCGGGTTTGATCTGATGCCTTCATTCAATAAGGACATAAGCGACTATGTACTGGAAATACCAAAAGAACTGGAGAGTTTCAGCATTATACCGGAAGTTTCACTGGAAGGCGCGATTATTACCATAAACGATGAGCAGGTGGAGAACGGTCAGCCTTATTTGCTGACACTGACGGGTGAAGAGAACTTTACAATAGATCTCAACATAACTGCACCCGGCAAGCTGCCTAATGGATACACCTTCAATGTTGCGGAAGTTGACTTTTACACTGTAACCTATGACGGGAACGGGAATACCGGGGGCGATGTGCCCGTTGACACCAATGTATATAAGCCGGGACAAACTGTTACTGTCACGGGTAACATCAATGAACTGTCAAAAACAGGTCATGTCTTTAAAGGCTGGAACACCAAAGCCGATGGAAAAGGAGCGGATTATTTGCAAGGCTCGACCCTTGTCATGGGTGACAGTAACGTCACGCTTTATGCCAGGTGGGCAACAGGCAGTATAGTACCTATCGACGATCAGGTTATGACGATACTTGGTATAGGTTATGCTTCCGGTATGCAGGAGACAAGGAGTATAACAGTGACAAGGGAGGCAACTGAGGATATTGCAAATCTTACGGTAACCTTGAGCGGGGATGATGCGGATGCCTTTGAAATCACCCAGCCTGAAGCTAAAAATCTTGATGAGGTGACACCTTCCACCACATTTACCATAAGGGCAAAAGACGGGCTGCCGGCCGGAGTATATACGGCAAACGTGGAAATTTCGGCAGATAATATGCTTCCCGTAACCTTTACGGTAACCCAGGAAGTCAGGGTAATCAGCGCTGTTATAAACCCGGCTGAATTGACTCCGTCACCGAGCCCGAGTCCGTCGCCGAGTCCGTCGCCGAGCCCGAGTCCGAGCCCGAGTCCGAGTCCGAGCCCGAGCCCGAGCCCGAGTCCGTCGCCGAGTCCGAGCCCGAGCCCGACGCCGACATCGTCGCCGAGCCCGAGCCCGAGTCCGAGCCCGAGTCCGACACCGACACCGTCTCCGACACCGACTCCGACACCGACGCCAACTCCGACACCGACTCCGACACCGACACCGTCACCGACTCCGTCTCCGAGAATCTTGAAATGGAGTTGGCTGCAATTAAACAGGATATCAAGCAGACTATTGCAAGGGTGGATGAACTGGAAAAGCAGGATAAAGTTGCGAGACAAAAACTTGCAGAGGTTTCAAAAAAGTTTGATACATTTACGGAAGAAGATATTAAAGCTGCCTATAAAAACGCAGAAGACACTCGAATAGCACTGATTATCGAAAAAAACAAAGAGAAGGAACTGTTAAAAAGGAGGTCAATAATAGAAATAGCATTGAAAAAATCATTGCAGAATATTGAAAGTGCTGAAAAAGTGATGAGTCAGATGAGTGTTGCTTTAATGTACCTGGAGGGGGATGTTGTTACAGCCCTGGAAGGTGCTGAGGCCCATTCCGAAATACAATTGAGCATAAAGATATTGGAGGCCCAGGAAAACGAAAGAAAGAGAATTGCAAGGGATGTTCATGACGGGCCGGCGCAGCATATGGCCAATGCAGTAATGAAGGCAGATATTTGCAAGATGGTGATTGAAAGGGATTTCAACGAAGGCCTTAAAGAATTGGAAGACCTGAAACAAAGTGTCAAAAGGGCCCTTAAGGAAGTAAGGGATATCATTTTTGATTTAAGACCCATGGCGCTGGATGATTTGGGTTTGAATGAAACAATTTCCGAGACCGTAAAAATGATAATGCACGAGACAGGAATAGAACTGGACATAAAAATGAAGCCAGTACATAAAGAAATTGAGCCTATCATACAAGTTGCAGTTTATCGTATTATCCAGGAAGCTTTTAATAATATAAAAAAGCATGCCAGGGCAAGCCATGCTCAAATCAAGCTTGATTATGGCACGAAATATTTAATGCTGGTTATATCTGATGACGGTATTGGGTTTGACGTGGAGGAAACCTTGATAAACGCAAGAAACAAGGGGATTTCTTATGGATTGATAGGTATAGAGGACAGGGTAAATCAACTGAGGGGCAGTTTAAAGATACAGTCTGAAAAAGGGAAAGGGACCACATATACCATAAAGCTGCCGGTTAATCGAGAGGTGATTAAGGATGAAAAAAAAGGAAATTAGAGTTTCGATTGCAGATGATCATGACCTGATACTACAGGGTTTAAGAAGAATTATAAGCATGGAAGATGATATTGCCATTTATGGTGAAGCAAAAAACGGAGAAGAAGTAATGGTCATGCTGAAAAGGTATCAGCCTGATGTATTGCTGCTGGATGTAAATATGCCGGTTATTGACGGTATTACATTGCTCCAAAAAATAAAGCAGCAATATGAGAATGTCAAAGTGATTATGCTTACCATAGAGAATGACAGGCTGACGATTAACAAGGCAATTAATATAGGAGCAGACGGATATGTACTGAAGGATTCTGCAGGAACTCAGATTGTGAGTGCAATTCGAACAGTCTATAATGGAGAAAAGTATATTGATAAAGCGCTGATATCTTTGCTGTTCTCAGAAATAAAAAATAAAAATGCCGAAGGTGTTTTTGACTGTCTTTCACAGAGGGAAATTGAAATTTTGCTTAATATATCGAGAGGTTTGAGCAACAAGGAAATAGCGGATGCCCTGTATATATCGGAAAAGACGGTGAAAAACTACATTACCAATATCTTCAGGAAGCTGAACGTAAGCCATCGTGTCCAGGCAACCATCTTTTCCATTGAGAATAATATCGAAGATTATTATAAGTCGAAGTTTGGCAACAAGGAATAGAAAGTTTAACATATAGCAGCAAGAAGTCTTCCGCTTCTAAGCCGCCTTGCTCACTTTAGTGAGAGCGTAGGAGGGAGTACGTCACTAATCCCGCAAGATGAACAACGGCTGTAAACAGCATTGTCAGGGCTGCTGTTCATTTTTTATGTCTTTCTGAACAGTAGAAACAGGGACCAAAGTCCCTGTTTTTTTATGACCTAATTACTTTACATAATGTGACTTTTTATATCTACCAGGAGGGCAATCCCTTGCTGAATTTGCAGTTGTCCTACCCTTGCTGCTGATAATTGTTATGGGAATTGCGCAATTTGGTATGGTTTTAAATGCATATCTTGCACTTAACAACGCAGTCCGGGAAGGAGCCAGGGCAGGCATTACAGGTAGTTCAGATGCTGAAATAATGCATTTGATGATGTCTGCCTCTCCTGTCCTGGATGAAAGCCATCTGGAAATTAATATAACACCGCTTCCGGGTAGCAGGATATCAGGAAATACTCTTACCGTGGAAGCAAATTATAATTATCAACTTACAGTACCTGTAATTAATCTATTGTTCAACGACACAATTGTACTGCATGCCAAAGTCTCCATGAGAATTGAATGAAGGTGATGACAGTGGAACATTCAGTTTTTGAATTGCTTGCCTTATCCGGAATGGTACAGGCAAGGAGTCATAAGAAGCTGCTGCTGTTTAAAGGCAAAAAAGGAAGCGTCTCAATTATTACATGCCTGCTGCTAAGCGCTTTGTTGGGGTTTATGGCCCTTTCTGTTGATGTCGGGATGGTATATATAGAAAAAGCCAGATTGTACAATGCCATTGATGCAGCAGCCCTGGCAGCGGCTCTTGAGCTGCCTGCCGGTGAAGCGAAGGCAAGAAGTGTCGCTTTGGAATATCTTATTAAAAACAATATTGATCCTGACAATACCGTAATTAAAATAAGCCCTGACAATAAAAGCATTGAAATAGAAGGCAATTTGAGCGTGAACCACTTGTTCGCCCCCATACTGGGCATATATAACAGTGATGTGGCTGCTGCGACAAAGGCGGTTATAGGACCAATAAAAACTGTGAATGGGGGAATAAGACCTTTTGCAGTTGAAATTTTTGATTATACCTATGGTGATGTCGTAATACTCAAAAAAGGCGCAGGAGACGGTTATTGCGGCAATTATGGCACCGTTGCCCTTGGAGGCACCGGGCAAAGCACTTACAGGAACAATGCCCTTTATGGTTTCAGCGGTACATTATCAGTCGGAGATTATATTGATACTGAAACAGGAAACATGTCAGGCGCCATCAATGCAATAAGGGATTATATACAGCAGGAGAACAGCACCTTTAACAATTTCAGCAGAGATTCCATCCGCTTATGGACACTTCCGTTGGTGGATACCCTTGAGGTTAATGGAAGAGGCCAGGTGCAGGTGGTGGGCTTTGCACAGTTTTATGTTGAGGAAGTGCGCAATAGCGGAGGAAATGCAGAGCTGGTTGGCAGATTTGTGCAATACGTTACAAAAGGTGTAATAGATATGAGTTTGAATGATACGGGAGCATACGGTGTAAAACTGTCAAGGTAGGAGTATCATGATGAAAAGTACGGAACAGAAACTGGTTTTAATATCATTTGTGCTGGCTGCAATTGCTGCAGTGGCTGTTTTTGTATATCTAAGAACTTTAAAGGAGCCGGAAAAGGAAGTTCCTTTGACAAAAATTCTTGTTGCCGCGGATGTAATACCTCCTAGAACTTTAATTAAAAGGAACATGATTCGAGAAATCGAAGTTGAAGATAATCCAATCTTTGCGGATTATTTGCGTGATTACAGCCAGATTGAAGGCAAGTACACCAGGGAAACCATACTGAAAAATGAAGGCTTTCATCATGACAAGCTATTGGATGCCCTGGAAACGGAATTGAGCCTTAGAGTAAGGGAAAACCATAGAGCAATTTCAATCAGCGTATTAGGAAGCACAGGGGTTTCCCAATTAATCAAACCTGGTGACTTTGTTGATATAGTCGCTACTTTTGACGAGAAAACAGAGGATTCGGAGATTGTCAGGTATGACTCTTCAAAGATGCTGCTTCAGAATATTGAAGTCCTGGCAATTGATAAACTGTTAAACAGGGATGAAACAGAAAAGTCTTCAGAAAATGTTCCGTCGATGTTTTTAGTTACTTTGTCAGTTGCCGCAACTGATGTGGAAAAGATTGTACTGGCTGACAACATAGGCAATATAACGCTTGCCCTGAGGCCTTTGAAAGATGACAGTGTAATAGAAACCCAAGGAGTAATATGGAAGGAGATTTCAATACCGGCTTATGATGAACCTTCCCAAACAGATGCTGATACACCTTGTGAAGACGACAATAACGCAACAAACAGCACTGAATATATAAATTATACTGTTAAAAGCGGTGATACCCTGGTTAAAATCAGCCGGGAATTCTATGGTAACGATGAAAATTACAAGTTGATTATGGAAGCAAACAATATTGAAGATCCGAATATTATCATAACCGGACAGGTACTTAAAATTCCAGTATTGAATTGACAGGGGTGGCACAATGAATAATAAAATCAAAGTATTAATTGCGGACGATATTATAGATACTATCACCCTGATTAAAAGGATATTACTGATGGAGTCCGACATTTTTGAAGTTGTAGGGGAAGCCACAAACGGCGAAGAAGTACTGGAGCTTATACCAAAAGTAAATCCCGATGTAGTTCTTATGGATATAAACATGCCTGTATTAAACGGGCTTGAGGCTACCGAACAGATTACAAATACTTTTCCCAATGTAATAGTTATAATCATGTCGGTGCAGGGAGAAAGCGAATACCTGAAAAAGGCGATGCTGAACGGAGCCAAGGAATATATAATAAAACCTTTCAATGTGGACGATTTGATTGAGACCATCCGGGTTACATATACCAAATACAGGGACAGGCAGATAAAAATGTTGAGCCGTCAGGAGAAGGACAGGGAAGGGAAAGTCATAACCTTTTTCAGCTCCAAGGGCGGTGTCGGAAAATCTGTTTTGGCATTGAACTGCGCTGTCATGTTAAGTAAAAATCCGAACAAAAAAGTACTTTTAATTGATATGGATTTGCAATTTGGCGATATCTCCATATTAACCAACCAGATTAATCACAAAAGCATTCTGGACCTGGTGGATGAAGGCCAGTTGGATTCTTATGAAAATATAATACCATATCTGTATATTTACAATGAAAACCTTCATATGATGTTTGCCCCGGGGAAACCGGAAGCTGCAGAGTACATCGGAAGGAATGATATTGAAAAAATTATTAAAGCCTGTCAGAAGCATTATGATGTGCTGGTAATTGATACAGGCATCAACTTCAACGATAATACTCTTTTTATTCTGGATTACTCCCATACGATTATATTTGTTTCCACCATGGAGATAACAGCATTGAAAAATACCAAACTGGGGTTAAATGTAATGCGTTCCCTGGGCTATGATAAAAGCAAGGTGAAACTTGTTATTAATAAAATGGATGCAGGTTATGGCGTAAGCAAGAATGATGTGGAAGAAACCTTCAAGGACAATTTGCTTGCAATGATACCCAGAAAAGACAAAATTGTGGGTTTGTCAGTCAATAGAGGACAACCTATATGCGACAGCGACAAATACAACAAAATAAAAGTATGCAAGGCAATTGAAGAAATGTGCAGCAAATTGACGGTGTGAGGTGAAGGTAATGTCTCTTGTAAAAAGACTGGAAGAGGTAAATGCAGACAGAAAATTTGGCAGGTATAATGAAAAAAAAGCAGATCCTTATACAATTTTAAAAATGAAGATACATAACAAGGTAATTGATGAACTGGATATTAATTTTGATGAAATCTCCGATAAGAACGAGGAACTGAAAAAGAAAATTCATTCCATTCTTACGAAGCATATCGAACAGGAAGCCCTTAACTTGACAACCAGTCAGAAAAGTAAAATCCGGGAGGAACTTTTGGATGAAATTGTCGGGATTGGACCGATTACCGGGTTCCTTGGAGACGATAAAGTTACTGAAATCATGGTAAACGGATATAACCAGGTATATATTGAGAAGGAAGGGAAATTGGTACTGACAGATGTAAAATTCAAAAACAACAGCCATGTGATGCATGTAATAAAAAAGATTGTAGCACCTATTGGCAGGAGAATTGATGAAAGCTCTCCCATGGTTGACGCAAGGCTCCCTAACGGATCCAGGGTAAATGCCATTATTCCTCCACTTGCCATAGATGGCCCTTCAATTACGATTAGAAAATTTTCTGAAGACCCCTTTAAAATGGAGGACTTGATCAGCTTTAACACTCTAAATTCAAAGATGGCAGAGCTTATAAGGTACTGCGTCGAAGGAAGGCTGAACATAATTGTTTCGGGAGGGACCGGAAGCGGTAAGACAACAACCCTGAATGTACTGTCATCTTTTATACCAAATGATGAGCGAATCATAACAATAGAAGATGCAGCAGAGCTTCAGCTTTCCCAGGAGCATGTAATAAGGCTTGAGACAAGACCGGCAAGCCTGGAGGGGAAAGGTGAAATAACAATCCGTGATCTTGTGAAAAACAGCTTAAGAATGCGTCCTGACAGGATTATTGTAGGAGAGGTCAGGTCAGGAGAAGCACTGGACATGCTTCAGGCAATGAACACGGGTCACGACGGTTCCCTTACGACAGGACACGCAAACTCCCCAAGGGACATGCTGGCAAGACTTGAAACAATGGTGTTGATGTCGGGGTTCAACTTGCCTTTAAAGGCTATAAGGGACCAGATTGCATCAGCCATTGACCTTGTTATTCACCAGTCAAGGCTTATGGATGGCAGCAGGAAGATTACATATATAACCGAGGTGCAAGGAATGGAAGGAGATGTAATAACACTGCAGGATATATTCAGGTTTCAGCAAAAAGGTGTGGATAACAGGGGAAAGGTAAAAGGTGAGTTTGTTTATACAGGCATTGTACCCGGATTTGTAAAAAAGTTGAAGGAAAAGGGGATCAACATACCTCAAAGCATTTTCAATTGATTATTGTTTTGTGTTAAGCCGTTGTCTTTAATATAATTTTGCAAATCCTCTGACACAGGAATTATGAATTTTGCAATTCTTCTTGTAAACGACACAGGTGCAGCCTGACTGATTCCGAGGCTTTCTGAAGCTTTATTAAATGTGTAAAGGTGATATGGATGCTGTATTTTGCAGGCATTTTAACTTTCATATTTGCATGGGTCTTTATGAGTGCTGTTTTAATGAAAATTTTCGGCAGGGAAAAACCCATTGACAAGATCAAATTTTTTGACAGGGATGATAAAAATGCCGGGAATGATGAAAACCCAAAAAACGACAAAACAGGGCTTATAAAGTTTTTATCAAGCCTTGTACCGGATGCAGTTGCAAACAGCAAGGGGGCAAAAAGGCTTGAAGCGGACCTTATAAAGGCTGACATACCAATTCCGGTACGAGAAGTTCTAACCATAAAAATGATACTATCATTAATTGCTGCTATATTTTCCCATTATGCAGCAGGAAGCACAATTTTTGCTATTCTTTCATCTTTATTTGCATATTATTCGCCCCGGATAATTATCTCATATAAGAAAAAAGAGAGATTAAAACTATTTGATGAACAGTTGAATGAAGGAATTATCATATTATCAAGTTCATTAAAAGCGGGCTACTCATTTTTGCAATCATTATCCATAGTGGTTGAGGAAACAAAGGAGCCTCTGTCAAAGGAATTCAGGAAACTGCTGAAAGAAATCAGCCTGGGCATAGCTGAAGAAGACGCTTTGAAGAATTTGTTGTTTCGAGTGGAATCAGAAGATTTAAAACTGATGGTAAATGTTGTTTTAATACAAAAGGATGTTGGGGGAAATCTCTCAGGGATCCTGGACAATATTTCAGAAATGATCAGGGATAGGCAAAAAATTAAAAATGAGCTCAAAACATTGACAGCTCAGGGAAGATTGTCCGGAGTTGTTGTCATGTTGATACCGGTTTTTTTATGTGCTGTTTTTTTGTTCTGAACAAAAGCTATATGCTTCTTTTATTTACCACACCTGTAGGTCTGGCTATGGTAGTCACAGGCATAGTGAGTGAATTGTTTGGATTTTTGATGATAAGAAAAATTGTCAACATTGAAATGTAAAGAGACAGGTCCCTTAACGGGTTTAAGTGTCAAATCGCGGAAAGCGAAATGTGGCATGGTAATTGCACAGGACATGAGGCCTATAGGTGCAAGATTTGCTTTTGGGGGCGGTAGGTTTGTTGCTGTTCATTGTATTGCTGTCATTTGCGGTAATATTTTTACTAGCTTATGCAGTTTCAGTGATTTTATTTAAAAACAGGATTCTGGTAGAGAACAGAATAGGGAAAATTAGAATTTTAGGGGACGTTAAACCGCAAAATGAAGATGGCACGCATTTGCTGGAAACATTGCGCATGCTTTTTTACAAGGTTTTTAATTTTATTTTGTCCAAAGTCATAACAGATAAAAAATTAGAGCGATTTTACAGTAAACTGGAGAAGGCCGGGCTATTGAAAAACAGAACAAAAGAACAATGGCTGTACCTTAGAAGCATGGTGATATTGTTTTTTTCCGCTTCAGCAGGTCTGTTTTCGTTTATAACCGGCAGGAACCTGTTGGCATCCTTTGTCCTTATGGGGATTTCCATGTTGTATACCGCATTCTTCTTCAACTTCTTTCTGTCAAGGAAAATAGAAATCAGAAAGCGAAAAATTTTAAAGGACCTGCCATATACCCTTGATTTAATAACTGCAAGTGTTGAAGCGGGATTGTCCTTTGATGGTGCTATGTCAAGGGTTGTAGGCAATATAAACGGAGAACTCAGCGATGAGTTTGCAAAAAGCCTTAAGGAAATAAGAATGGGGCTCGAGCGTAAAACAGCTTTGAAAAACATGTGTGAACGCTGTGAAATAAAAGAATTGAGCACGTTTATAACATCAGTTATTCAGTCCGATGAACTTGGAGTGGGTCTGGGCAGGGTTTTGAAGATAGAGGCAGCACAAATAAGGGAAAACCGAAAACATGCAGCCAGGGAAAAAGCAATGAAAGCTCCTGTAAAAATGTTGTTTCCTCTGATATTTTTCATTTTTCCTGCTATTTTCATTATAATATTGGGACCGGCCGTTATTCAGCTAATACAATTTTTCAGCAGATGACGGTTCATTGAAGGCAGCAAATTTTCGCTTAAGGGTGATAATGTGAAAAAAGCGTTGATTTATGAATCAGTGAAGGTGGCGGAGGTTTATATTGCAGATACTTTTTTAAAAAGGCTCACGGGATACATGTTCCGCAAAAAACCGCACCATGAAGCCATACTTATAAAGCCCTGCAGGAGCATCCATACCTTTTTTATGAGGTTTGACATTGATGTGCTTTTTATTGGTGAAAATATGGAGATAATCAGGAAAATTGATGGTGTAAAACCCGGGAGAATAATTCCGCCAATCAAAGGTGCCTGTATGGTGTTGGAATCAGGGCAGGGTTTGATTGGCGGGATTAAAACCGGCAACCGGCTGGAGATTCGAGATATCCCGGAACATGAGCCTGACGCCAAATTACCGGCTTAATCCGGGAAACCGGTTTAAGATTCAGGACACCCCGGAATACGGGTATTTAGCTTATTTCAAGATATTATGGGCTTCTCTCAGCATTACCGGTATATTCAGGCCATACTCGCACCACTTGCTGCACTCTCCGCATTCAAGGCAATTTTCGGCATTCAGCTCAAATTTTCTGTATTGCTCGAAAAACTCGGAAGTGCTCCGGCCAAGCTTTTCATTGACATTATATCTTGAATAAACTGAAAGTATGCCCGGAAAATCAATTTCCTGTGGACAACTGAATTTTTCAAGGCAGTGCATACACTCCCTGCATATGTTCTGAAAGAGGCCGGAAACCTTGTCGGCTTCCTGCTTTAATTTCATCAGTTGACTGTCATCAAACCGGGGAGCCAGCGCAGTGTTGATATCAGCTTCAAACTCGTGTATATATCGGGCACCGGCATCTACAGTTGAAATATAGGGATTTGAAAGACAGAAATTAAGCATTACAGAGTAGTCAATATCAACATAGTCCCTGAGTATTTTCATAACAGGAACCATTCCATTGCCGCCAAATGCTTTCATGTTGATAAGGGCAATGCCTTTATCATTAAAGTATTTCAGGAAGTTAATCTGGCCGTCTTCTCCAAGGGAGCGGTTGAAGACATTGTATGGGAGCTCTGCAACCTCAAAAATTCCTGTATCTGCAGCTTCCCTGATTTCCTTCACATTTCTGTAATGGCTTGAGAAGCCTATATAATTGATAACCCCTTCGGATTTAAGTTCCTTAAGTTTGTCCAGTACTCCGGAGTTTTTGATGCTTTCCCATCTTGCTTCATTTATACCGTGCAGAAAATATACAAGCTTGATATCATTTTTTCCTATTTTAAGGTTGCCCTTTCCGCGGATTTTCAGCTTTTCAAGGCTTGTTCCCAGGTCGGCATCAAGCTCAGGCAATGTATACCCATGTCCTTTTGTAACAATTACAATCGGTTCATCCAGGCCGGTACGCTTTTCAATTGCCTGACCGACGAAGTACTCACTTTCCATAAGGTAACCGTCTTTATTCATTTTGCAATATTCTCTTGCCGTATCTATAAGATTAATGCCCTGGTCCAGTACATAGTCCAGAAGTTCATAGGCTTGCTCCGGAGAATCCAGCAACCTTAAATTCATAGATCCAAAGCTTAATTCTGAAACATAAAGTCCGGTATTTCCAAATTTTCTTCTTTTAATTTTACTTTTCATGCCAAATCACCTCAAGTTTAGTTTTTATCCGGTGGGACGATCAGATTTTTTAGTGTAGCAGTTCTTATGATTTTATAAAAATCACCGGGTTGGATTTTTATTTAATCAAAAAGTGTATCTTCAAGTGAAATCAGATCCAGAATTTTTATACTTCTACCTTTGAAGGTTATAAGGCCGTCTTCCCTCATGTTTATCAGTTCCCTTGAAAGAGAAGGCCTGGGTATCCCCAACTGCTCAGCCATTTCAGTTCTGGTACAGTCCAGGGCAATATTCAGGCTGCCTTGCTTTTTATACTCTTCCAAAAGAAAACTTGCAATTTTTTGCCGCAAAGTATGGTAGGAAAGACTTTTTAACTTTTTATTGAGAGTCAGTATCTTGTTTGACAACAGTTCCATTATGTTGGTCAAAAGTTTTGTATTCGTTTTGCAAGCCTTCAGTATTTCCTCACGGTGTATGAACATAATCTGCGTTTCTCCTGTAGAAACTACTGTGGAAGGGTATTTGTTCATGGAAGAAAATATTATTACTTCACCGAAAATTTCTCCCGGTTTCAACCGGTCAATCGTTACCAGCTTGCCGGACTCGTAAATTTTCCGTATTTCTGCGCTGCCTTCCAGAATAATGCCAATGCTTGAGCATACATCGTCCTCTGTAGCAACAATTTGCCCTTTTGAAAATGAAGAAACCTTATAATTTGTAGTGTTTAAAATATTAACAACATCATTGTCGCTCAAATTTCTGAACAGTATACATAATTTCAAAACTTCTGATGTTTTTTGCATCAAATTATACTCCTTGCAGGCAACTTTTTTAATGCGTATTCACAGGGCAGGGGAGACAGCTTTTATTATAGCACGTACAGTAATATTTTCACATAAAACATTTTACTTGGCAAGTACGTGAAAATTTGAAAACGTAACATATGGTACCGATTTTATTAATCCGGACTTATATAATATGATTGAAACTGAAAATAAGTTCGCCAGGAAGTTTCATATATTAACTTGATTAAAATGCGTTAAAACGATAGTGAAAATATTAATTGTTCAAGGAGGTTGAATATAATGATAAGAAAGATTATAAGCATTGATGAGGAAAAGTGCAATGGCTGCGGACTTTGTGCCAATGCATGCCATGAGGGAGCAATAGAAATTATAGACGGAAAAGCAAGGCTTATCAGTGACGAGTATTGTGACGGATTGGGAAATTGTCTTCCCGAATGCCCGACGGGTGCGATTAAAATAATCGAAAGGGAAGCGAAAAGCTTTGATGAAGAAAAAGTTCAAAAGCGGATGGAAGAAATGAAAAGAAACAACCGGGCTGCAGATATTGAAGAAGAACATGCGGGAACAGGACATGGAGCAGGGTGTGAAACGCATGGCCCGGGGCCGGAACCTCTTGCCTGCGGGTGCCCCGGCAGTGCGGCAAGGATGATACAGAGAAAAACTGTCCAAAGGCAGGATCGTCCGGCATTTGAGTATGAATCAAGGCAATCTGAGCTTTCGCAATGGCCCGTTCAGCTTAACCTTGTAAACAGCAGGGCGGAATATTTTAACAACGCTGATTTGCTTGTGGCTGCCGATTGTACCGCTTATGCGTATGCTGATTTCCACAAGGATTTTATTAAGGGGCGCATAACTGTAATTGGCTGTCCGAAATTGGATGACATTGATTACTACAAGGATAAATTGTGCGATATTCTTGCAAACAATAACATTAGAAGCATAACTGTAGTAAGAATGCAGGTTCCATGCTGCAGCGGAATTGTCAGGGCTGTAAAGGAAGCCATGTTGGAAACCCAGGTTATAGTGCCTTACAATGAAGTGATTATTTCACCTGACGGGAGTATTCTTTAGTTGAGGAATGCATGCATTTTGGCTGATTCCCGGAAGTTATTTTTACATGTTGCAGAAAACCGCTGCAGGTAAAGCAGCGTCTTGGAGAGTAGGCCGGAAAACTCCATATTTATGGAGATCCGGCCTGGCTGTTTTTCGGGCATGGGACATTACTGATCCGGAACCAGTTTATTTATATGGTTCCGTTTCCGCTTCCATATTGCTTTTATCTTACTGATTCCGTTTATCAAACATTTCTTCTTATTTTTTTGCTTCCACAAACCATTTGCCTTCCTCCAGCCATAAAAATGTTTCATTGCCTGATATCCGGCATTTATACCTGAGCCCCTGACCGCCCACCTTAAGTGAAGCTGCACGTCTTACATCCGTAACTTTATCTATTTCATATCTTCTGCCGTCTTCCCAGATGACGGCGAGAGGTACTTTCTGTCCTTCTTTTGTATACTGTACTATTACGTCAACAAACACTTTCCGCATAAAATCACCCTAACTTGAATTACGATTATTCCCCAAAAGCAAGGTGAAGTTTCATAAACCTGTCATTTTGATGCACATCCCGCAGAAGCATCCAAGAACGGTGGCCCGTGCGGAAAACCACACAAGGTGAACGATGTTTTCTTTGCATGTAATAGCCATGGCACATAATATGGATAACCGGGTTGCCCACGGTATAAATAATGTTCCCTTTGCATGCCTGGTGCCGGAAGTTTCTCATGTGCAATCCGCCTGAAAACACCGCAATCCGCTTGGAAGCACCCGTTGAATCTACTATTGCCCCACGTGGTATGCCACGGGGTGGATGACGTTTTCTTCTACAGGGTTGGCGTTGAGGCCGTTGTCCTTAAGGAGCAGCGCCCGCTGTACCGAGTAGTGGCCGAAGCGGGATCTTATTTTGTCTATGCTCCTGTCCAGAAGCTCTCTTTTCAATCTTCTGTCATCATCCAGAAAAGACAACTGCACGTGGCGGTCCGAGGGTATCAGACTTGTAACCCGTACCCCCAGTGCCCTGATATTTTGTGACCAATCCCAGGAATCCAGAAAAATCTCATAGGCTTTTTGCGCAATTTCCGAGCATGTGCAGGTATATGTGTCAAGCTGCCCCTGCCTCTCAATGTAGGAAAGCTTTGAGTCCCTGATGGATATCTGGACGGCTTTCCCCTTGAAATGATGCCGTCTCAGCCGCTCTGCCACACTGTCGGACAATACGTAAACAAGAATTTTTACATCTTCGTTGGTTGTAAGGTCCCTGTGGGTCGTAAGGGAATTTCCGATGCCTTTTATCGGAAGTTCATAATCCGTCCTTGCAACAGGTGTCTGATCATAGCCGTTGGCGAAGGACCACAGCATTTCACCCCACTTGCCCAGCTTCCTCACAAGAAATTTTGGCGATGCGCCGGCCAGGTCGCCGATAGTCAATATGCCTATGTCGGCCAGCTTTCTCCTGGTGACGCGGCCTACGTATAAAAGATCCCCCACGGGAAGGGTCCAGACTTTTTCTTTGTAGTTTTCAGGGGTTATGACTGTTACAGCGTCAGGTTTTTTCAAATCCGAGCCTATTTTTGCAAAAATTTTGTTATAGCTTACACCTATGGAAGCGGTTATACCCAGCTCGGACTTGATTCTTTCCTTGATTTGAAAAGCTATTCTTTCCCCGTCTCCAAAAAGCCTTGCACTTTCGGTTACATCAAGCCAGTTTTCGTCAATACCGAAGGATTCAACCAGGTTTGTGTAATCCTCGTATATCTTCCGTGCAGACATGGAAAACCTAAGGTATAGAAGGTAGTTTGGCGGAACCACTACAAGGCCGGGACACTTGTTCCGGGCTTCCCATATGGCCTCGCCGGTCTTTACCCCTGCAGATTTGGCATGATAGTTTTTTGCCAGTACAATTCCGTGTCTGGTGGACTGGGAGCCGCAAACAGCTACCGGCTTGTCGCGAAGCTCCGGATTGTAAAGGCACTCAACGCTGGCATAAAAATTGTTTAAATCCGAATGCAGTATAACTCTGTCCATAAAATCACCTTTGCCGAGAACATGTGTTCGCACGTATTATTATAGAACATGTGTTCCGATTTGTAAAGGGGTAAAAAGTGGAATGAATGAAATGAATCCTTCAAACAGTTTGATAATAGCTTGAATATCTATGGTTCTGTGGTATAATCAAAAAGTATAATTAGAAAAATTTTGATGCTTAAATTCGAAATTTTTCATAAACCTTTCTTTGAAGGTAGGAAGGTCGGATTTGCAGTTTGCTGTTTCCTGTCTTTAGAGGCCGGGTGATTTTTAATTTTACCGGTTGCCAAGCTGTCGCGGCAAAAACAACGTTATTTCAATAAAATATCAGAAGATAAAGAGGTGCGAATATGGCTGAACTACGTTGGCATCCACTTATTAAGGATTGGGTAATGATAGCATCCCACAGACAGAACAGGCCTCAGATGCCGAAGGACTGGTGTCCCTTCTGCCCCGGATCGGGCAGAGTACCCGAAGATTATGATGTATTGGAGTATGACAATGATTTTCCCGCATTGTCACAGCAGCCACCGATTCCTGATGATGTGGCCAATGAATTTTTCAAGGTAAGGGAAGCATATGGCAAGTGTGAGGTTATCCTTTATTCGCCGGAACATAATAAAACCTTGCCGGAACTTTCGGAGGACCATGTAAAAAAACTGGTGGATTTATGGACTGAAAGATTACTGGAACTCCAGAAGGATGAGAAGATCAAGTATGTTTTCATATTTGAAAACAGGGGAGAGGTTGTAGGAGTCACGATGCCCCATCCTCACGGTCAGATATATGGCTATTCCTATATACCGAAGAAGCTGGAGTTGGAACTTCAGGCATGTAAAGAGCATTATGAGGAGAAAAAATCCTGCCTCATTTGTGACTTGATGAGGGAAGAAATCAAGTTCAGGCAAAGGGTTATATTTGAAAACGACGACTTTATCGTTATCCTGCCATTCTTTGTTGAATATCCTTATGGAGTATATATTATAAGCAAAAATCACAAACAGAATCTGGCCCAGTTTACCGAAAGGGAAAAACACAACCTGGCAAAGGCGGTAAGAGAATCCGCAGGAATGCTTGATGCCCTCTTTGATACGCGATTCCCTTACATGATGTGTATGCACCAGGAGCCTGTCAATAGCGGAGATTTTAGCGACTATTACCATTTTCATATAGAATTTTTCCCGCCCATGAGGTCGAAGGAAAAACAGAAGTTCAATGCATCCAGCGAAACAGGAGCATGGGCTCATTGCAATCCTACGGCACCGGAGGAAAAGGCTGAAGAGTTGAGAAAAGCATACAAAAAATATATCGAGTCCGGCAAATGATTCAGTCAGGCCAGGTGCCTGCCGGTAAAGTCAAATCGCCGAAATGCTAATAATCAGGAGGTAGAAACTAATGATTCTTGATGAACTTAAAAACAGGTTTATAGATATTTATGGTGAGTGTGGAGAAGAGATAAGGTTTTTTTCATCTCCGGGAAGGGTAAACCTTATCGGTGAACACACCGACTACAATGGAGGCTATGTATTCCCGGTGGCAGTAGACCTGTCAACCATTGTTGCTGCAAGGAAACGGAATGACAGGCAGATAAACCTGGCAGCCACCGACCTTGATATCAGAGTCAAGGCATCCCTGGATGAACTGGACAGGTATAAGAATCTTGACTGGGGGCATTATCAACTGGGTGTCGCTGACGAACTTTTGAAAGCGGGATATGATTTAATCGGCTGTGATCTTTTGTATCACGGTACCATACCATATGGGGCAGGGTTGTCATCTTCAGCTTCCATTGAAGTTGCGACGGCATTGACCCTGGCAACATTTGCAAACGAAGCAAAAGGCATAAACACCTGTGTTGACCTTGTGGAAATGGCGAAAATAGGCCAAAGGGCCGAGAATAATTATGTAGGCGTCAACTGCGGCATAATGGATCAGTTTGCTTCCGCCATGGGCAAGAAGGACCATGCCATTTTCTTAAATTGCAGGGATTTAAGCTTCAAACACGTACCTCTTCACATGAAAGGCTACAAAATTGTTATTTCCAATACCAATAAAAAGAGAAGCCTTGGTGCGTCGAAATACAATGAAAGACGCAGTGAGTGTGAAAAAGGCTTTGAAATTTTACATGAGAAAATCCCTGAGGCAACCTGCCTTGGTGAAATCAGTTATGAACAGTTTAACGAATACAAGCATCTTATAGAAAATAAAACAATAAGAAACAGGGTGGAGCATGTAATTTCAGAGGATGACAGGGTCTTAAAATCCGTTAAGGCACTGAACAATGGAAATATTGAAGAATTTGGACGCCTGATGATAGAGTCTCACAATTCTTTAAGGGATTTATATGAAGTAACCGGAAATGAACTGGATACACTTGTTGAGGAAGCACTGAAAATCGACGGTGTGGCAGGGTCCAGGATGACTGGTGCAGGATTTGGAGGCTGCACGGTCAGTATTGTCCGGGACGATGTGGTTGATGAGTTTAAAGAAAAAGTGGGCAAAAATTATTATGAACGTATAGGCTTGAATGCGACTTTTTATGTTTGTGAAGCAGGGGACGGTGCACGGGAGATAGGAAAGTGATGATAATAAATTTGCCTGAAGAAGTCGGATATATTATCGAAAGGCTTAATAAACACGGATATGAAGGGTTTGCAGTAGGCGGCTGTGTAAGGGACCGGCTTCTTGGCAGAGAACCGGAGGATTGGGATATTGCGACAAATGCGCTGCCGCAAAAGGTTCTGGAATTGTTTTCAGATGTGAAAACAATTCCGACAGGCCTTAGACATGGTACCATTACTGTAGTTTTAAAGGAAAAAAATTTTGAAATCACGACTTACAGGGTGGATGGTGAATATTCGGACAGCAGGAGGCCGGACAAGGTTAGTTTTTCAGATTCCATAGAAGAAGACTTGAAGCGCAGGGATTTTACCATTAATGCTATGGCATACAACAACCACCGGGGGGTTGTTGACCCTTATGGAGGACAGCTGGATCTAAAAGAAAAGGTAATACGCTGTGTAGGCAATGCAGATGAACGGTTTTCGGAGGATGCCCTGAGAATGATGAGAGCTGTCAGGTTTTCCGCACAGTTGGGATTTGAATTATCCGATGATACAAGGCAGGCTGTTATAAAAAATATGGCTTTGCTGCAAAAAGTAAGTAGGGAACGCGTGGCCTCGGAGCTTGTTAAAATCCTGATTTCAGACTTTCCCGGAAAGGTCAGGGAGCTTGCAGAATTGGGCCTTATGAACCATATCATGCCTGAGTTCAAAAAGTGCATAGGGTTCAAACAACAGTATCCCGGCTGCGCTTTTACGTTGGATGAGCATACATATAGAACAATTGAAAATGTTGAAAGGGATATAGTGCTGCGTCTTGCAGCACTTTTGCATGATATCGGGATACCTGAGACCGGAGGGGAAGACAGGCAGGGAATGCCCCATCCTCTGTTTTTTGATGCACATACTCCTTCAACAGGGCTCAGGGCAGACCATAAGGGAATTTCTCAACCTTCCGGACATGGCGAAATTTCAGCAGGGCTGAGTTATAAAATATTAAAGGATTTAAGATTCGACAATAATACGATTAACAGTGTAGTAAAGCTTGTTGAAAACCATGATGCAGCCATTGAAAATTCCAGAAAGTCCATATGTAAATGGCTTGAGAAGATGGGCAACAGGGATTTTGAAAGGTTGCTGAAGCTGAAAAAAGCTGGTGCCATGGCTCAAAACCCGGATAATTACAAAAAAAATTGCGAAGAAATAGAAAAAGTCAGGATTGCCTATGAGGAATTGGTTCATTCAAAACAATGCCTTGGAATATCCGATCTTGCAATTAACGGAGATGATCTCATATCCCTGGGATTGATGGAAGGAAAGGATATCGGAAACATTTTAAAGGGTATTCTTGACCTGGTGCTTGAAAATCCCGAACTAAACACAAGGGATACACTTATCAGTATTGTCAGATCAAAATATTTTCCCCGCGGGGAAAATGCTCAAAACCGGAACTCTTAAATTTTTTTAAATATTCAAAACCGGAACTTTCAAATTTTCAACCTGCCAGGAAGGCAGCATTTTGAATAAAATTGCAATATCTACCGCCATAATAAAGGCATCATCTTGGATGACCACATTAATAATAATTATCATACGGGAAATATCATATAAATATTTTTGTACAGGCTTTATGCCAGGCATGTTTTTTGGCTATTTATTAATGTATATCGAGGGAGTTTGACAATGAAAGGAACCGGGTGTATTTCCCTTGCTTCATGTAAAGAGGGGCAAACAGGCAAAGTCATTGCCGTGCTTGGGGACAAGCATGTAAGAGAGCGGCTGGAGGTGCTTGGTATAAGAAAAGGAACTGTATTGATGAAAAAAGTTCAGCAGATGGGGCAGGGACCCATAATAGCTGCCGTTGGAAATTTGGAAATAGCAGTCGGATTTGACCTTGCCCGGAATGTCATCATCAGGGTGGAAGTTTAATCAAAGATATCGGAGATGCTTAAGGTGTTTCAGAAAAGGTGAAATGTTTGCAGCCATACTTTGACCAATCAAATTCATCCGGGAACCACAGAGATTTCTTGAAAATTTTATTTTAAAGTCACAGTACAGGATTACTTTCATCAGATTAAAAGGTATGACAAAAGTTGAAGGAGAATGGGGTAATTTAGCATGAGAGTGCTTCTGACAGGCAATCCGAATGTAGGGAAAAGCGCAATATTTTCAAAATTAACCGGTATTGATGTTACCACATCCAATTACCCCGGAACTACCGTGGAGTTTTTTTCAGGAACCATGAATTGGAAGGGGAAAACCATTGAAATAGTTGATGTGCCTGGAATTTACCAGTTGAATCCTGAAGCTGCCGCTGAGAAAGTTGCCGCCCAAATGATTGCAACAGGAGATGTACTTTTAAATGTGGTAGATGCCACCAATCTTGAGCGAAATCTCAACCTCACGCTGCAGCTTATGAAAATCGGCAAACCGATTGTCATGGCCTTAAACATGTGGGATGAAACAAAGCATAAAGGCATCCAAATTGATGTGGACAAGCTTTCTGCCATCCTGGGCATAAAAGTGATTCCCACGAGCGGGCGGAGCGGGGAGGGGATTTCCTGCCTTGCAGATGCTGTCCTTAACGCAAAACAGGCTCCTGAGACAAATTGGATGGACAAGGACAGGTGGAAGACAATAGGTTTTATTGTTGACAAGGTTCAGAACCTGTCCGGCAGGAAACACACAACAATTGAATACATACAGGATCTTTTTGTAAATCCCGTGCTTGGTCCGGTTCTTTCCTGCGGTGTACTGTATGCTGCCTTTACCGGAATTATGAGATTGGGAAAGCTGATTGAAAAAACAGTGCTTTCAGCTTTTGAAAAATACTATTCCCATGTAATTCTCACCATAAGCAAATTCTTAGGAGGTTCAGGCTTCCTGCACGAAATTTTAATAGGTGAGACGGGTGCAGGAGGTGTGGACTTTGAAGCCGCCATGGGGGTGCTTACCACCGGTGTTTATGTATCTTTCGGAATTGTCTTGCCTTATGTTTTTCTTTTCTATTTGGTATTCGGTTTTCTTGAAGACCTTGGGTTTCTTCCGAGGGTTGCAGTTATATTTGACAGGCTGCTTAAAAAAGCCGGACTTCATGGGTTTTCCATAATCCCCATGTTTCTTGCCTGCGGCTGCAATGTCCCGGGAATCCTTGCCGTAAGGAACCTGGAAACACGGAGGGAAAGGTTCATCACAGCCGTACTGACAGGCATCACAATTCCATGTATGGCGCAAACAGCGCTGGTAATGCGAATGGTGGGAGAGAATGACGGCATTTTTGTTTTGTTGGTTATATGTACATTACTGACTGTTTGGTGCATACTTGGATTGTTTTTGAAAAGCACTGTAAAAGGTATAACCCCGTCCTTACTCATGGAAGTTCCTCCTTACAGGCTGCCTGGGATTAATGCCCAGCTTAAAAAAATCAGAATGCGAATGACTTGTTTTTTCAAAGATGCCATGCCATATGTTCTGGGAGGAATTGCTTTCATTAATGTGCTCAGGATAACCGGAATCATAAAACTAATGGGAAAACTTGCAGAACCTTTGATAACCGGTGTTTTCGGGTTGCCTCAGGATGCCGTCCTGGCACTGATTATCGGAATAATAAGAAAAGATACCGCAGTTGCCATGCTTGCTCCCCTTAATCTGAACAGCACCCAAACCTTTGTAGCGGTGATTATTCTTATTCTATATTTCCCCTGTACAGCCACTTTTACGGTATTGCTCAGAGAATTGGGAGCGGTGGATACGATAAAGGCTGTTTTGCTGATGCTGGTTACTACAATATCTGCAGGGGGGCTGCTGAATCTCGCTCTCAGTACTGTCTATACACCACGGGGGCTTTTAATAACAGAAATACTTATTATCATATTGGTTATTGAAATACTTGAGCCCGTGAAAAGAGCGGCAACGGAAAAAAAGCAGTGAACATTTAACAGGTAAAAAAGCAGCAATGGAAGTAGAGCTTTCATTATTATTTATTTAATCAACAAAGGGCGCAAAACCAACTTCTTTATTGTCCTGCTGTTATAAAAAGCATAATTATACCTGGTATGGTGCAAGGAGCATGACTTCTTCATTATCTTCATATATGGCATTAAACTGTGCCAGTGGCAACGGATTAACGCCAAGCCCTACTTCCATTGTAAATCCCGGGCGTCGGAACTCCTGTATGAACCAATCCTTGTATCCCGCATAAGCGTCCATCGCTGGTACTATGGCAACCCTGTAGCCGCTTACTTGAGCAAAAAGCCGGGCAATCGGGAGAGAAATCGGTGGTTCAAGGTTATTGAAATTATAGTAAATCACCCTCCCTTGAGTGTGGTATGCAATAACCAGTTGAAAATCATGTTGTCTTGTAAATTCAGCCATTGCCCGGGTTTCAGGTTCAGAGAGGGGCTCAGGACCTACGTACCTTTCAGGACCCGGCCCGGTTATTCCTAGTGATTGGGCGATTTCCCTTGCTCGCTCCCATTCTGCAGGGTAGTTTACATTCAGATCGACTCCTCGAATATTGGCTTTCCAGACCTGTGAAAATGGAAGACCGGTATCATTCCATTGCAGCAGCTGATTGTAATAAGGATTCTGAGGGCTCAATCCTTCAATTGACAGGTCCACACCATCCGGGTTGACCATGGGTATGATATAGATGCTGCACCTGTTCCAGATGTCGGTGGTGCTGTAACCTCTTATGCTTCCTCCCCTTGAATAGGCCTTTGAAAAATTTTCAATAAATTTCATGAGCAAAGGTGTTGTAATCCATTCGTTGGCATGATGTGCCCCGTTGTAATGAATCCTGCAGGATCCACGGCCTATCCTCACATAATAAAGGTTCTTGCCAAGAACACTCTGACCGGCAACTCCTATCTCCAGAAAAGGGTAGCGGGCTCTCAACCCTTCCAGGTCCATTTGAAGAATTCTGTAAGTATAGTCCACGTCTGTAAATACAACATCAATTCCATATGGAACGGTTATCTGCTGCCCGACTCTGAGCATAAGCGGATTGATACCGGGATTTGCAGTCAATATGGCATTTACAGTTGTAAAAAACCTGGGTGCTATGTTGTATAGGGTATCTCCCGGCTGGATTGTGTATCTTGCATATCCAAGAAGGAATCTATTGAAGACACTCCACGTATTGGGTCCTACAATACCGTCAGCAAGAAGACCGTTATCTCTTTGAAAGGCAATTACCGCCTGCTGGGTTTGCGGACCAAAAATGCCGTCTACAGGTCCGGGATTGTAACCAATTCTGGCAAGCAGGCTTTGGACGAGCTTCACATAGGGACCTCTCATGCCCAATCTTAAAGTTTCCATTATATTATCACCCAGTATATATGTATGCGTAAGATTGGTTTTATGCCACAAAATTTTAAGTTTGCCATATTATCTTTGCAGTGTTCATAAAATAGTTACAGAGGTCTTTAAGCAACTGCCATATTCCGCTGATGGCCGTATGAAGCTAAAATAATTGTTGTATGTTTACAGATAAGCTTATATAATATTACATAATGGTGGTAGTTTTTTATAAAGGTTTGTTTTGCGGTAAACTACATTAAAGTATAAGGGTGGGGCATATGATGTATTTTGTTATAGGGTTTGGAATTCTTTTTTGTACGTTCTATGTTGCACAACTGGTTTTTGTAAAAATTCACCTGGACTGGACAAATAAAATTATCAACTCGGACAATAGCGATGCCGACACAGGAGTAAGTGTAATTCATCCCATAAAGGATCTCGATTACGAACTGGAAAAGAACCTTGAATCATGGCTTAATCAAGACTACCAGGGACCAATTCAGCACATTTTCAGCTTTCAGGACCCCAATGATCCTGCAATTAAAGTGGTAGAAAATCTTAAGCAAAAGTATTCCGATATTGATATTTCGATAATTGTGAATCCGATAGCAAGCGGTCTCAACGGCAAAACATCAAATATGGTAAACGGAATAAAAAATGCGAAATACAATTATCTTCTTTTTGGAGACAGCGATACCAGGGTAAAACGCGATTTTATTCTGAAAATGATCA
Organism: Clostridiaceae bacterium; assembly: GCA_012839865.1. Classification (GTDB taxonomy): domain Bacteria; phylum Bacillota; class Clostridia; order CAYPLH01; family DUMO01; genus DUMO01. The sequence continues at coordinate 25,247 of DUMO01000024.1, read as the reverse complement.
GGCCGTTGAAGGACAGCAAAGTAGGAGTAACCACCTGTGGCCAGATAAATATCGGAGGACACGATTTCCCAACCAAATTTTTTACGTTTATTCAGAACAATGAAACGGATTTTATCTGGGCTTTCCTTTGCAAATTAGGCATGGATGTGGGAATAACCGGTGCCGCCTTTGCAATGAGAAAAGAAGTGATAGAGGAAATTGGCGGTCTGGAGCGATTTGGGACTTCGCTTCTGGAGGATTTGTACCTTGGAAATACGCTTTATGAAATGGGATACAAAATTGTTTTAGGACCATTTATAGAGTGTCACGTTGATAAGCTTGGAATTGAAAAATCCCTCAATTATGCAAAGCGCATCGCCATAGGCATCAGAACACATATACAATTTGAGCTTCCCGCTTTTGTATTGATGTTGTTCTGGTATTGGGGCATCTTTATTGTAGGAGCCATGCTTCAGAATAAAATCCTGCTTTTTGCAAGTTTTGTTTTTATGACAATAAGAACAATGCAAGGTTTGATGATGCGATATATTGTCGGAGACAAGATTTACCCTGTCGATGTTTTCATGGGCTTGTTTTTTGACATTTTCGGGACCTTCTATCTTTTATATGCAATGAAAACTACTCCTACCGTCACATGGAGAGGAATTAAATATGAGGTGGAAAAAGGCGGGCATATTACATCAATATCCGTTGACGATTCCGTTCTGTCGGTAGAAGAGGATGACGACGAGTAATTTACATTGCTTGGTGGAAAGTTAAAAAGCACAGAGTAAAAGTTGAATTTTTAAATAAATGAAACAGAATGACGGGAAAAATTAAATAGATTAATAGCAGGGGCTGTCTTGAAGAGGCAACCTCTTTTTATTTTCCCGGCCACGGCTGGCAGCCATACGTTGAAAGCCGCTGTGGGTCAGGTAAATGTATTGCATTGCAAAGCTTCGGATGCCGGCTTTGTTAGTATTAAAAGTGAAAAACCGGGTATAAATGAAATTATAATTTAACTATTAGTGCTGAGGAGGGTTGTTTGATGTCTTGTTATTATATTATTGGTGTTCGAATGGACAACAGAATTGACAATGCGGTAAAATTTCAGGAGGTGCTTACAAAAAACGGTTGTAAAATAAAAACCCGTCTGGGAATGCATGAAGTAAGAGACGAAGATTGTTCAAATGACGGGCTTATTGTACTGCAGCCATGTGGCAATAAAGAGGACGTTGAGGGCTTGGTTAATGAGCTCAACAGGCTGGAAGGAATAACAGCGAAATATATAGATTTAAATTAGGACAAGGCAGGACAGGGAATCTTCAGACTGTCCTGCCATTCTGCCTGTAATTGCTGCACAATATATGCCAGGAACCGAATATGCTTAAAAATGCAATCCACACCATGAAATTGCGGACTATCCGCTTTTGGAGTTGAGATCAGATTTGTCTGATTAGAAAACCGAAAGGGTAAGTATGTTTTAGCCTCCTGCTCCACTAAAAATCCAGTTGATAAATTCTATAGGTTTTATAATGCTTGCCGCCACAGTTTTCTATATCAGTGCGCATATTTGTATTGGTTTCCCCTATGGTGGACCCTTCACCCCACCGGTAGCCTTTTTTAAGCCCGTTTACGAAAGTAAAATAATATATTGCATAAGAAACGCCCTTTTTTCTGAAAGATGGTATAACAAACATTACAAAAAATCTGGCACAATCGATTTTGCGTTTATACCATAAGAATTTCATAATGCTTAACGGGTTCATGCGACCGTTCATATGCTTCAGCACCTGGTTATAGTCAGGTAGGGCTATACCAAAACCTATTGGTTCGTCTCCGGAACGTGCAATTGGAATAATATCCGGATCGGCAAATTTCATTAGTTGGTCCGCCATGCTCCTGACCTCTTCAAGGGTAGGGGGAGCCATGTCTGCCCATTCTTCAGGTACAGCCAGGTCAAGAATATACTTGATTGCATGTATTTCATCATCAATTTTTTTCAGGTTGATGGGGTCCACCCTGAAATTGTATCTTTTTTGAGCATATAGAATGGTTTTCTCGGGATTCTTGTCAAACATGAGCTTTGGATCCAGAAGATAAGCATATAAATCCAAGTATTTTTTGAATCCGTAATTATCAAAAAAATCAACATAGTATTCAGGATTATATGAATTCATTAATACAGGGGACTGGTCAAAGGCGTTGACAAGGAGTCCTCTGCATTCATCGCTTCCTCCGCCTTTTGGGGAAATCGGACCCCTTACACTGCTATAACCCTTATCCTTCAGCCATTTTATTGCCGTATCAAAAAGCACCCTGGCCACTTCATAATTGTCTATGCATTCAAACATTGTTATGTAGCCTGAATTATCATGCCTAAGCTCCAATAACGTATTATCATACCCTGTGCAGATTCGACCGACTGTTTTACCGTCAAGAATAGCTATGAATAGCTCATGTTCACCTTTTAAAAACAGGGGATTTTTTGACTCGTCAAGTGTGTCTTTCATATCACTTATTAAAGGTGGCACCCAGTACTTGTTATCCTTGTATATCCTGAAAGGAAGCATTATAAACTCCTTTTTCTCCTTGTCAGATCTCACGGCAGATATCTTCAACCCCACACAGACCACCCTTTCAATTTAGTTTAATTAAAGTATACCATATGGAGGATGCAAGCTTCAATGAAAGAAAGCTGAAAGGAGGTATCGGGCTGATTGTATGAGTGGAAGTTTTTTTCTCGCATTTTTGCCTTCAGCTCACCTGGTTTTCTAACAAAATAAAGCCAACTGTTATTATTCTGCACACATTCCTTTTACCGAGTGAACCATTACGCGAAGTGAACTTTGACATGGGCAACTGTAACATTTCATAAAAAAGACCGGTTATATTTGCATAAATATTTTCAACGCTATTGCATTTTCTTTGGAAAGGGTGTAATATTAATACAATAGTCAAAGATAGTCAAAGTTAAATTATATTTTTATGCAAGACAGGTGATTTTTCATGGGTATTGACAAATTTACTGAGAAGGCGCAGCAGATGATAGAACAAGCTCAGGAGACGGCTGTAAGGATGGGGCACCAACAGCTTGACGGGGAGCATGTGCATTATGCCTTGCTCAAGCAGGAAGAAGGCCTTATACCAAGGCTTGTTGAGGTGTTGGGATATAATCCTGAAATGGTTGCCCGGGATGTAGAGGCAGAATTGGAGAAGCTGCCAAAAGTATATGGAGGAGCTTCAGAAGGGCTTTATGCCACCAGAAGGTTTAACGAGCTCCTTATTTATGCCGGTGATGAAGCAAAAAAGTTCAAAGATGAGTATGTTGGAGTCGAGCACATATATCTGGCGCTATTAAGGGAGCGGAACACCCCATCCGCCAGAATATTCAGAAAATACGGGATAAATACTGAAAAATTTCTGGAAGCCTTAAGCAAGGTCCGCAGCAATCAAAGGATAACATCAAAAAATCCTGAAGAGACATACGAAGCCCTTAACCGTTTTGGAAGGGACCTTGTGGAGCTTGCCAGAAAAGGAAGCCTGGATCCTGTAATAGGAAGAGACTCGGAGATAAGGCGTGTAATCAGAATTCTGTCAAGAAGAACAAAAAACAATCCAGTATTGATCGGGGAGCCCGGGGTAGGAAAGACGGCTGTCGTGGAAGGCCTGGCGCAGCGTATCCTTAAGGGTGACGTACCCGAAGGCCTTAAAGATAAAACTATATACGCCCTTGATTTGGGGGCTTTGATTGCAGGCGCAAAATACAGGGGAGAGTTTGAAGAGAGACTGAAGGCTGTACTCAAGGAAATCAGCAGGTCGGAAGGCAGAATCATTCTCTTTATTGACGAGCTTCACAATATTGTGGGTGCAGGGAAGGCTGAAGGGGCTATGGATGCCGGCAACCTACTGAAGCCGATGCTGGCAAGGGGGGAACTCCATTGCATAGGAGCCACGACTCTGGATGAATACCGCAAATACATCGAAAAGGATGCCGCCCTTGAAAGAAGGTTTCAACCTGTCATGGTTGACCAGCCTACAGTTGAAGATACCATATCCATCCTGCGGGGTCTAAAGGAAAGGTTTGAAATACATCATGGAGTCAGGATTACGGATAATGCAATAATTGCCTGTGCTGTATTGTCAGACAGATATATATCCGACAGGTTTCTTCCGGACAAGGCAATTGACTTGATGGATGAAGCAGCTTCAATGATCCGGATGGAGATTGACAGCATGCCTGCAGAACTTGATGAGATAAGCAGAAAAATAATGCAACTGGAAATTGAAAGGCAGGCATTGAAAAAGGAAAATGACACAATTTCAAAAGAGCGGCTGCAGGTGATTGAAACAGAGATACTTGAATTCAAGGAACGCTATGAAGCCATGAAAGCACAGTTGGAGCTTGAAAAAGAGAACATAAAGAGGGCAAAGGAACTGAAGAGTCAGATAGAAGAGGTCAAACGTGAGATAGAGGAAGCCGAAAGGTCATATGATTTGGACAAGCTTGCAGTTTTGAAACACGGCACACTTCCTGAACTAGAAAAAAGGCTTGAACAGGAAATAGAAAGGCAGAAAAGCACAAAAAGGCAGCTTCTCAAGGAGGAGGTTACAGAAGAAGAAATTGCCGAGATAGTTTCCAGGTGGACAGGAATACCTGTAACCAGGCTGGTTGAGTCTGAACGGGAAAAACTTATGAATCTCGAGGAAATTTTGCATAAGAGGGTGGTAGGACAGGATGATGCAGTAACAGCTGTGAGTGACGCTGTTATAAGGGCCAGGTCAGGCTTAAAGGATATCAGAAGGCCGATAGGTTCATTCATTTTCCTGGGTCCGACGGGTGTCGGCAAAACAGAGTTGGCGAAGGCACTCTCTGAAGCATTGTTTGATTCGGAGGAAAATATAATCAGAATTGATATGAGCGAGTATATGGAAAAACATTCTGTGGCAAGACTTATCGGGGCTCCTCCAGGGTATGTGGGCTACGAGGAAGGCGGGCAGCTTACCGAAGCAGTGCGCAGGAAGCCTTATTCGGTCATACTCTTTGATGAAATTGAAAAAGCCCACTCAGATGTTTTTAATATTTTGCTTCAGCTCCTTGATGACGGCAGGTTGACCGACAGCAAGGGACGAACGGTGGATTTCAAGAATACTGTTGTAATTATGACTTCAAACCTGGGCAGTCATTACATTATGGAGAGTATTCAAAATTTTGGCGAAATAACTCCGGAAGCCGGTGAAAAAGTGATGGGCGAGCTCAGAAGAAATTTCAGGCCTGAATTTTTAAACCGTATTGATGAAATTGTAATGTTCAGGTCATTGTCAATTGATGAAATAATCAGGATTATAGATATGGCTGTCTGCGACATCCAAAAGAGGCTTGGCAACATGAATATCAAACTTCAAATTACAAATGAAGCAAAGAAGTTCATTGCCAATGCCGCCTACTCGCCTGTATACGGTGCCAGGCCGGTAAAAAGATATATGCAAAAGTACATTGAAACACAAATAGGCAAGCGGATAATTAAAGGAGACATAAGGGAAAACAAAACTATAACTGTTGATGCGGATGACAATGGGCTTGTCATTGTATAGCAATTTTTATAGAATAATCATATGCAATAAAAATTAAATATATCCGGGTGGTTTAAATGATAAGACTTATTTTAAAATTTCTAACCCAAAAAGTGTTTCTGAAGATCTTGATACCCTTGCTGGCTGTTTACCTTTTGGCAAGGTTTGTAAGTCTATGGGCCGGTCTTGGCCTTTTCCTGCTTCTTTTGGCGTACGTGGCATACAGGAACAGGGCAGGAATATACTCCTGGTTTGGAAACATGAATTATTACAAGGGCTGTATTGATGAAGCAAAAGCCTGGTATAGCAAAGCTTACAACTGCAAGAGCGCAAATCCGAGGACCATGGTTTCCTACGGGTACCTGGAGCTTAAAATGGGAAACATCGACAGGGCTGAAGAAGTGTTTAAGAGTGTTATCAATTCAAATATTAATGAAGACGACAAGATGTTTGCAAGGTCGAATATGGCCCTTGCCATGTGGAAAAGGGGAGACCTGGACGGAGCAATAAAGGAGCTTGAGGAGATTATTGAAACATATAAAACTTCGGTGGTTTATGGTACCCTGGGTTACCTTTTGATAGAAAAAGGTGATTTGGAGAAAGCCATGGCATTCAACCTGGAGGCTTATGAATACAATAATGATAATACAGTAATACTGGACAATGTCGGAAACTGCTATTATCTTTTGGGGCAATATGATAAAGCAAAGGAAATTCATGAGAAATTGATTGCCAAAAATCCGGCTTTTCCTGAGGCATGGTACAATTATGGAAGAATACTGAGAAAGACGGATGGACCGGAGAAAGCTCTTGATGCCGTTAAAAAAGCTCTGGATTATAAATTGACTTTTCTAAGTACAATAACAAAGGAAGATATTGAGAAGGAAATCGAATCAATTGAAGAAGAAATAAAAAATGCCTCCTGATAAAAACTGATGAAATATTATCATTTGGACGTTGCTGCAAATGAACCATCAACCCTGATACAGTTTTTTCAATACATTCAGAAAACACTAAGCAAATGAAATGTGTGCAGAATATTACAAGGCTCTTATTTTGAGAAAACCAACGGTTCGCTGAAGGCAAAAATGCTACCGCTTTTTACTCGCCATCCATGGCTTGAAAAAGCTAAAAAAACATCCTGTTTTTTAACGCATTTTTACCTTCAGCTCACCTTGGTTTTCTAACAAAATAAAGCCAATTGTTATTATTCTGTACACATTTCATTTTTCCAGCTTAACTTCTTTGATATTACCGTATTGAAGTACCAGGGTTGATGGTTCGTTAACGCTTTGTTATACGATTATTCTTCCTTTCATGTAATCGTTCCAGACGTTTTCAAACCAATTGTCTTCAGCCGGGATGGGGCGGACCGGTTTCCATTCGGCTGAACACTCATATTTATCATCTGAAACCTTTAGCTCAATTTCACAGACTTTCTTGTTCATTTCGCCACTATCAAGGGTGAAACGAAATTCTTCCGATAATCCTTCAATTGGCAAAATCCCGCCGGGGTCCTTTACAAGATAAGAGCCACGGCTTCTGCCGCCATTTTTAATGTATTCTCTTATTGCATTCAGATACACGAACTGTGTTATAAGAATATCTCTGTTCTTAAAGGCTTCGGAAAGCTCGTGGGTTGATCTTGCAGCTGTCTTGGAAGCAAATTCCTTAAGATCATTGATACACTCTGTAATTGCAGATTCCACCGATTCAAGGGACCTTATGTGGGCTCCGCATTTTGTCATTCTTTTTTTGTATTTCACTTTAAGCTCCATAACATCCTTATTGCATGTATTTGACTTGAGGGCTGAAATCAGGCTTAATTTATCGGCAACCTGCTTTTCAACCTTATCCAGGAAAGAGGGGAGGCTGGGAGGTTCTTCCCTGTAATTGCAACAGATATACTGGGCTGCTCTCAGGCTGCCTACCTGTGTTGAATTAAGAGCTGAGCCACCTGGCCGGTATACGCCGAAGGTTCCGTTTACTTCGCCTACGGGGAAGAAATGGCGAAGATTGCTTTCCCACCAGATGTTGCCCATGAGGCCTCCATTATTGTGCTGGGCGCAAACTGCAATTTCAAGATATTCTTTTGTAAGGTCGATTCCATTGTTCATATAAAGGTCGATTGCAGGTCGATTCATTTTTTTAAGCCTTTCGATAGGCGTCCCGAACAGGGCATTTGAGTTTTTCAGATATTCATAGCTTTCTTTTCCAAGAAGCGAAAAATCAAGTTCACCGTTTCTGCTTCCCCGGGAAGGGTTCCTTGTAAAGTCCAGGAATACTCTGCGGCCTTTTATTTGTGTCTCATTATAAACGAGTATGTCAATCAGGGATGAACCAAAATTGCTTATTTTCCGAGGGTCGAAGGGCCACTGGTAGCCCTTCAGGAAAATAGCGTCCAGCATTTTTCCCGGTTCATCAAAATATTCGTCAAGGAACTCTTTTTCATCGCCGCCATTGGCATCTGTCGATATGTAGCGGGGTATTACCTGTTGATAGGTACCTGAAAGGTTCCAGCGAAACTTGATTGATGCGATTCCGTACTGGGATTCGGTAAGATTGATTCCTTTGGCACCGGCTTCAAAAGCAATTCCGGAAGCTCCGGACTGGCTCTCGGGGTATACTGATGTAAGGTACATGCCCGCCGGCCCCCCGGTGGCATAAATAATGTTGGTACAGTTAAACAACACAACTTTTGCTTCAGCCAAAGAGTCGAGGTCCAGTGCAATAAGGCCCGCTGCTTTTGGCTCTGTACCCTGACGGTCTGTAAGTATTCCAATAACCTGGTGCCTGTCAAAAATTTTTATACCTTTTTGTTTAACCTGTGCTTCCAATCTTTCAGTCATGTATTTTGATGTCAAAGGTCCCGCCGAGGTTGCCCGCTGCCTCGGGTCATGGTCTGTCTTATATCCGATATATTCACCATACTTATTATGAGGGAAGGGCACACCTATCTCTGCAAGTTTGTAAAAGGACTTGGCTGAAAGGGCTGCTTCAATCAGAGCTATATCTCCATGCATGGACCCGCCGCCAAAAAGAGTTTCGGCCATTTCCTTTACTGAATCGGGAGTATCCCCAGCAAGAGTAAGCTTGTAATAAGTCTGTTTGTCCGAGCCTGTGTTTCTTGATGTTCCCATGTTAATGCCTTCGGTGACTATGGCAATATCCTTCTGACCCAGCGAATAAAGGGTGTCGGCAGCGTTAAAGCCCGCCGCTCCGGTACCCACTATAACCGTATTGAAACTATGCACTGTTATTTTATTACCGTTAATGTTTATATTATCCGTATACATTTCACACTGCTGCGCCGGATAATTCTTCACATTAAAGTGAAGGTTATGGCGCAACTACTCCTTTCCTTAATATTGATACACCCAAAAGGGCAAGAATCAGTCTTTATGCGGGAAATCACGATTACCAGCGCAAATGGATATGCAGAAAGCGTAATCAGCCTTTGCAAAAAAATCACAATCTTCTTATATGAAAACCTCCATCCACATTAATTACCTGTCCGGTTGAAAAATCAAAATTACCGGTGCAAAGGGCGGATACGGCCTTCGCTATATCCTCGGGATAACCCCATCTTTTTATCGGAGTAATACCTTCGGAAATAAGCTTGTCATATTTGTCCTTGACTACCTTGGTCATATCGGTAAAAATTATTCCCGGACGTATTTCAAAAACAGGTATTCCATACTCAGCCAGCCTGTCTGCAAAGAGTGTTGTAACCATGCTTATGCCGGCCTTTGAAATGCAATACTCGCCTCTGTTGGTGGATGAGGTATACGCTGACATTGAAGATATATTAATTATCCTGGGATTGATTCCCTCAATTTTGTCTAACTCTTTTATCATCAGGTTGGCAACTTCCTGGGTAAAGAAAAACGTGCCTTTAAGGTTGATATTCATTACAAAGTCATAACTTTCCTCGGTAGTTTCGAGAATATCCATTCTCTTTTTGAGTCCTACTCCTGCGTTGTTGACATGGACATCCAGTCTTCCGAATCTTCGCATTATTGCATCCAAAACAATTGTCCTGTCTTCCTTTTTTGTAATATCACCTTTCAGGTAAACAACCTGTGCACCTTCATCCTGCACCTTTTTCAAATTGTCGGAAATTGCTTCTTCATCATGTATGTCCATAATTGCAATGTCATATCCGTCCTGGGCCAGCTTAACTGCAATTCCGTTTCCTATTCCTCTTCCCGCTCCGGTTATTAGAGCTGTTTTCTTTGTCATAATATTACCTCCCGGTTTTGTTTCATGATTATAAACTCATTTGTTGACAATTGCTTTCCTTGTTAAAGTTTATTAACAGAGAATGCAGAGTCTCCGGTATTATGCCTTTTTGGATTTCTCAAGAACATATTCCTTATATAGCGGAGCATAAATCCCGGAGTCTTTTACCACACAACCTACCACTGCACCCGCTCTCATCAATTCGGTACACTTTCCGCAGGTGATGCAGCACTTTCCTTTATTTAATCCGCCGGATTGCAGAATGTCTTTTGCAAAATCCGGATATGCAAAGGACTCCCGGCCATATCCGATAAGAGTGGCTTTTCCATTCAGAAGGCTTCCGGCTGCAAGGTAGGGAGAGAATTGCCTGAGCCAGCTGTAGCCGGTACCGACTACAGCCATGCCGGGTACTGCCTTCTGGATTTGGGCGGCACCCTCTACAAGTCTTGCAATTCCTTTGAGGGGGTGTTCTTCCGGTATGTAACCACCTTTATCGTAAGGCCTGTTGACATGAGGATTATAGTAGGGCGTCCCCATGGTGACGTTTATAACGGGAACACCTCTGTCATAAAGCATTTTTATAAGCTTTACAGGTTCGGTAAAATCCGGTTTTGTATAGTCTTCCTTGTCAACACCCCAGCCATAGGGATATGGAATACCATCATAAATATTAATTCTGGTTGTTGCAATAAAGTCTTTCCCAAGCCTGCTTTTAATCCTGTCTATAATATTTAAAAGAAATCTGGTGCGTCCCTCAAAGGTTTCTCCATAACGGCCTTTTCTGGTATATGCCGAAAGAAGACCGGAATTTAAGTATCTGTGGCAACACTTTATATCAACACCGTGAAATCCGATCCTTTTGGCCAAAACTGCCGCATTTTCAAAGGTTTCTTCAAGCCTTTCCAGTTCATCATCACTGATAACAGGCAAGTCAGGATCAATATTCTGCTTTTCATCAAGATATGGATTGTGGCAGGCAAGCACCGGTGCAGGTTTTCCGTCAGGCTTGCTGAACCTTCCGGAGTGGGTGAGCTGCATAATGCTCACCATATTGTGTTCATCTCCGAACTCATTTCTGGAATCGGACATTATTTTGGAAAAAAGCCTTTGAAATTCGGAAATATTATTCTCATTAAGCCACAACTGCCGGGGGTAGGCTCTTCCCGCATGAACAACCGCCGTAGCTTCAAACCAGAGAAGACCCGCTCCACCTTTTGCAAAACGCTCATATCTCCTGAATGTCAGCTCAGCAGGACTTCCGTCAAAATTGCCGTCACACCCTTCCATTGGGTGAAAAACAAGTGAATTTGGAACTATGTATCCGCTTATATTATGCTTTTTCCCCAATATCGAAAGGTCCCTGGAAAAATCAAGATTAATATTCATATTTTGTGCATCGCTGATTACTTCATCGAGACTGGTATAGTTAAACTCCCTGAAACTCATATCATCATCCTTTTCAAAGTTATCCATGTTTTTTTAAGAATTTATTTGAAATATGCATTGAGTAAAGAACAGCTAAAAATTTTAAGTATTAATATTTCAACATCTACAGTCTTTATAGGCCTGCCCTCAAGTGGTATAATAAAATTATCATTATTTGTAATTATACATTAGGTTATTGGGCATTTATAGACTATATTTTGTGTAGAAATTAGCGTTTTTTGTGTTATGACAATAAGCATAATACTAAATGCAGTTCACTGGATGCAGGACAGGAAGGCAATCAAAAGGAGAGGAAATAGAGATGCAAAACGATAAGGGAAATGGGATGAAAAGCGAAAAGTTAAACAGGATGGAAAGCAAGGAATACAGTGAGGCCCAAAGTGAAGTGCAAGGCAGGTTTCCAAGAGAAAGGCAAGGGGAAAAACTTATAGATATAGTATATAATGAAACAGGCTTCAGCATGGAAATGGAGACTCACTATCACAACTCCCATGAAATAATATATGTCGAGGAAGGTACCGTTCTGTTTCGCATAAATGACAGGGAATATATGGTGGAAGGCCAAAGCATTATATTTATAAGCAACTTTGAATCCCATGAGTTTAAAATAGTAAAGTACCCTTACAAACGATATTTTATCCTGATTAAGCCGGATTATTTCCATTCCACAATCAATGAGCCGGTGCTGGCGTCAATATTCAAGCAGAGACCTGATTATTTCATGCATGTAATAAAAATAAACAAGGATGATATAATCCTGGAAGAAATCCGGGAAATGTACAATGAAGCCAGGGAAGGGGGGGAATTTGCAGTATCGGCCTTAAGGTCAAGGTTAAATTTACTGTTTATAAAGCTATACAGAAATTATAAAGAGTATTTTCCCATTACAAATCTGACTGGCACCATGAAAACAGTTTTAGAGGTGCAAAAATTTATTGACAGAAACCTGAAGGAAGATATATCCCTTGAGAGTCTGGCGAAGATGTTTTATACCGACATGTACTATTTATCTCGCGTTTTTAAGAAAGTAACCGGTTTCACATTTAAAACATATTTGATTATTCAGAGGATATCCCATGCAAAGGACCAACTGTATGAGACAGACAAGGATGTAACCCGGATAGCTCTCGATTCAGGCTTCAAAAACGTAAACCACTTTATAAGGATTTTCAAGAAATATGAAGGGATTACGCCTTACCAATATAAAAAGAAACTCCGGGGCAGGCAGTGAAAGTTTTGGAAAATTCATTTTCATGAATATGAGGTTTGCATTTTACCGAACATAATACAGTAATGATGGATTGATAATGAAAGGGCATTCATGAAAAGAAAGACTGATTTATCAAGACTTGTAAAAAGCGTAATAATCGGATTGATTACAGGGACTGCAAACGGGTTGTTCGGTTCAGGGGGAGGTACCATTGCAGTGCCGGCAATGGTGCTTGTTTTAGGAGCTGATGAACATAAGGCCCATGCCACGGCTATTTCAATAATACTGCCATTGACGGTTCTCAGTGCCGTATTTTACATCAGCAACAACTTTGTGGACTGGAATCTTACCTTTAAGGTAGTATTGGGCGGAATTGCAGGAGGATTTCTGGGTGCCAAGCTTTTGAACGTCTGTCCGGAAAACATCTTGAGAAAAGTCTTTGCAGTATTCATGATTATTGCTGCTGTTCGAATGATTGCCTATTAGCCTGTTGCATGTTTGCATAGGGAAACCGGAGGGCAGGGAAGCAACCGCCGGAACCGGGCGAGAATCAAATTAAGGTTATATAGAAGGAGAGCAGTCTGTTGATACTTTTTTTAATAGGCCTTATTTCAGGGATTATAAGCGGAATGGGAATAGGCGGGGGAGCTATATTAATACCGGCTCTTGTGTTGTTTGTAAATCCCGGGCAACATACAGCCCAAAGTGTAAATCTGCTGTTTTTCATACCTACTGCAGTAATTGCCCTGATTATACATATCAGAAACAAAAGAGTAGATTTAAAAATGGCGCTGCCAATAATAATTTCCGGTTTGGGCGGAGCAATCCTTGGTTCCAGACTGGCTTTTTCACTTGCAGGCTCAAGCCTGAAAAAATGGTTTGGGGTGTTCCTGCTTGCCATGGGCATATATGAAATGTTTCGGAAGGGAAAACACAAAACTGGCAAAAATGAGCAATCGTACAGCCACAAACATCCTTGATAAAGAAGGAACAAATCCAAATAACTTTGAAAAAAAGGGCAGCAATAAAAACCTTATATAACAGAGCGCAACGATTGACAATTTTACTGAAATAGAATGGACCAAAAGCAATTTTGATGAAAAGGGAGCAACCAAACTGATTGCTCCCTGATTGATTTACAGCTTAACTTTTTCAGAGGTGAGACTCACATACAAATCAAAGACAATGAACATTAATCAAACCTCAGCATGGTTGCTTTGAGTACGCCTTCGATTTCCCTGATTTTTGCGAGTATATTTTCCGGAATTTCGCAGTCAACACTTAAGAATGCCTCTGCTTTTTCACCTTTTTTGTTTCTGCTCACCTGCATGGCAGCTATGTTGATTCCTTCAGAACCGAGTATTGTGCCCAAACTTCCGATAACTCCGGGCTGGTCTACGTTTTGGACGGCCAGAACATAGGGTGTCGGTTCAAAGTTGATATAATACCCAAAGAAATCAGTAATCCTGGCAGTTCTCTTATCAAGAACAGTGCCAGCCAGGTCCAGCTGTCTGCCGTTGTAAAATCTTGCGGTGATTAGGCTGGTGTAATCCCTGGCTTCCTTGGTTGTGCTTTCAACTATTTCTATGCCAAGATTTTTTACAAGTTTTTCAGCATTTACATAATTCACCTTTTCGGATGTAATAGGTGTTAATAAACCCTTGAGAAATGCGAGGGTTATAACTTTTGTATTTTTGTTTGCCACTTCACCGCTGTAAATTATTTCTATTTTGCTCACGGGATTCTTTTCGGCCTGGAAGTATATTTTTCCAAGGTTTTCAGCCAGGTGCAGGTATGGTTTCAAAGTCTCCAGTTCACTTGAAGGTACAGCAGGCATGTTGACGGCAGAAACCATTTCGCCCCTTAAAGCTGCATCGACTTCCTTTGCTATGGTGAGTCCCACATTATATTGGGCTTCTATTGTCGATGCTCCCAGATGGGGGAGGTAAACTACATTGTCGAGTTCCAAAAGAGGATTGTCATATGTTTGCTCTTCAGGCGGAAGCTCAAACTTGGGTTCTTTTTCGAGAACGTCCAAACCGGCTGCTGCAACCTTGCCGCTGACCAATGCGTTATAAAGTGCTTTTTCATTGATGATGCCGCCTCGGGCACAGTTCACGATCCGAACTCCGTCTTTCATGATACTGAACTCTTTTTCGTCCAGAAGATTTGTGGTTTCCTTTGTTTTTGCAATATGAATGGTTATCAAGTCAGACTTTTTCAATAGTTCTTCAAGGGTTTGACATTTCTTGATTCCCATTTTTTTGAAATACTCTTCCTGCACATAAGGATCATAACCAATTACATGCATTTCCATTGCTTTAAGCCTCTTTGCCACGAGGGTTCCGATTCTCCCAAGGCCGATTACTCCGGCGGTTTTGCCATATAATTCATAGCCTTTGAAGCTGTTTCTTGAATAAAACTTTCTTTTGCCAGCTGCATAAGCTTGCGGTATGGAACGGAATATTGAAAAAATAAGGCCTATGGTCAACTCGGCAGCGGCAACTGAATTTCCGCCGGGTGTGTTTATTACGATAACACCCTGCATGGTTGCTGCGTCAAGGTCTATATTATCGACTCCCGTACCGGCTCTTCCGACAACCTTAAGCTTTTTGCCTGCTTTAATAACTTCTGATGTTACTTTAGTGGCACTTCTGACAATAAGAGCATCATAATCGCCAATAACTTCAAGCAGCTCCGTGGGAGAAAGTCCCAGTTTAACATCAACGTCAAAACCTTTCTTTAAAATGTTAATCCCGTCTTCAGCAATTTTTTCAGTTATAAGAACTTTCATTTAAAACACTCCTCTGTTTTAGATTTAAAACCTTTTGCATCCTGACATTATTGTCTTTAAAAAGTGTTGAAGCAAAGCCTCAAATTTTTATAAATATGTAAAAACAAACACGAAATGCATTTTCCTTTTAGCCGAACAGTATGTCTTTTGCCGTGCCGGCAGCTTTTCCAATAAAAAAAGGTCAAATATATGACCTCTGGATGGTTGGTATTACAACCTAAATAAGACTCTGTTCTTTTGCCTGAGAGTTTAGCCAACAAGCTTTGCCCCTTCGGCGCCTTTCGGTCTCTCCAGAGATCCGTCCTGTCAGGGTCGCCCAAGATGCTTCCCGGACAGTCATCCGGTTTTTTTTATTGGATATTTGCGCAGGTATTATATATTCAAATATTTATTGCTGCCACCTGTTTCCAGGTTGCTGCAAGCCACACATACCATTGAAACTCAAAGCTGCTACAAATATTTCCGTTTAAATATATTCCGTGCATTAAATTTTACAATGATTATAATTCCTTGTTAATTAAATGTCAATAAAGATATTTATCGTATTTTTCTGCACTCCAGGTAGTATCTTTTTTCTTCGGCTTCACCCATGGAAAAAGTTTTCTTTGGTAGTGAACCGTCTAAAATTACTGTTTTGAATAGGTCGCTCTTTTTCATTGGCTGAAGCAGAAAACCGATATTGTTGTCTCCCCGGCAAAGTTTTTTTAATGATTCAGCCCCATGTATATAATCAATTGTAATTCCGGGATTGTCTTTAAGGTACTTGTCAAGAAAATCCTGCAATGCTGCTACCTCAAGATTAAACCCGGAGTTTTCAATTTCAAAAAATCCGCATTTTTTGCCTGAAATAAACTCAATTGAGTGAATGTTTTCACCTGCAGCTTTTCTACTGTCTGTAATGCAGCATTTTGAGGAGGGTTTATTGTTAAAGTAATCAACAATGTCACATAGAAACTTGTCTGTGCTGACATTGAATAAAACCCTGTGAATTGGCTCAAATATCAAGCCTTCATCATGTATGTTCACCACCTCAACCAGGGCATACCTGGCAGGGTGTGTTTCGTATTCGCTTTCGGAAATGGACTTTTTCAAATTTTCCCAGCAAACCTTTGCGGTTGCCAGGGAGTGATTGCCGTCACCTGCTGCAAACAACAGAACCTTGCTGTCATTGCCAAGGCCGTATTTATCCTGAAAAGTTTTCTTGTCTGCCAGTTTTGCAAGGGCTTTGCAAATTGATTCTATGTATTTATCATCTGAAACCAAATAGCCCCTGATATGTCCTCCGTTTTTCATAAGGTCGAAATCGTACAGTTTTTCGAATTTGTCAGCTTGTGCAGCTATTGGTTCAATAACTGTCATTTCAGGGTCGTCAATCAGCAGCATTATGTGAGGTGACTCAATAACTGCGTTTTCACGTATTTTCACCCTTGGAGGAAGCCTGTCCAGAATTGTCCCTTCGGTTGCCCTGACAAGCGTCCCAGAGCCCCTGTTATAATCGTAATGTTCCAAATCTATCAGCATGATGAGACCTTTACGGGATTTGGAATGGGAAATCTCACGGTCAACGTATACAAAACCTCTTTTTTGAGGAACTAAAACATTCCGTTCAAGATATTCCTTCATGGTATTGTTTATTTTGTTTATACGTTCCTGTTCGTTGCCTTTGCCAAGATAAACTTCGGGGAAAATCATATGCAGGGTGGAGGGACTGTCTCCTGTAAATTTCTCAACTTCAGCCCAGTATTCTGGTTCAGAGGTATATTGGTCACAAGCAACTACAGCCCATTTTTCAAGATCAACCTCAGGATTCGGCAATAAAACTTCCGGAACGGCTATGCCAATATTTTTCATGCCATGGATCATCCAAACACATCCTTTTTGCAGCAGAGCAGTTTTAAATTCAATTATAAAGGGTATTTTATGTCAAGTCAAATTAAAAGTGTCAATTATTACTACTTTATAAATAATATCTCTAATGCAGTTCATTTCAGTGAAGCCAGTTAGAGAGCAGCGTAAATGAAATGTACCAATAACAAATGGCTTTATTTTGTTAGAAAACCAGGTGAGACAAAGGCAAAAATGCGTGAAAAAAACAGGACGTTTTTTTAGCTTTTCCGAGCCATGGAAGGCGAGTGAAAGCGATAGGATTTTTGCCTTTGGCTCGCCGTTGATTTTCTCAAAATAAGAGTAGGAAAGCTCGGGGACATCAAGCCCCGCTCGCTTTTGGCTGGATTTGCTACGCAAATAGCCCTGTTCTGCATACATTTCATTTCCTCAGGTATCATATTCTGTATTGCTATATTGTTCTGCATTTGGTATGTTCGTCTGTCAAATCATTAATATATGAAAACGCTTCCATGTTTTATTATGGTATGATATTATTAGATAAATAAAACTTAGTGTTTATTTAAGTGAGGGATAGAATATGAGCGAACGTCAGCTGATTGTGTTTGAGCTGAACAATGGTCAATATGGTGCTGGTTCAAGTGATGTTATAGAGATACAAAAAAACAGCAGCATAGAAATAGTTCAAAATATGCCTTTATTTATCGAAGGGGTTACTGAATTCCGGGGAGGGACGGTGCCGGTTGCAAGCCTTAACAAGAGATTCAATATGGGAGAAGGTGGAGCCGGCCACAAAGGGAAAAAAGTTATAATCATTGCAAAGGTAGATGATATGGTTATCGGATTTGAAGTAAACAAGATAATCGGAATTAACAGCTTCCCCGAAGAAAATACAGAACCAACTCCTGAACTTTTAAAAGATGCCGGTTTGCGGTTTGTAAGCGGTATTGTCAAGAGCGAGAAAAATGATAAGCTCATTCCAGTTATAGACTTTTCAAAAGTATTTTCTGAAACCGAATTAGAAACGCTGAAGAAAATATTATAATATCAGGCGAAGATTATCAGCACGATTCTACAGGTTGTGTCCCTGATTGTCGATTTTCTTTGAAGGTAAACAGCAACCTTTGTTAGTTGTTATTTTGTACTATAGAATTTTGCTAGTTGTTGTTTTGTACTATAGAATAAAGTATATCCGGGTTGGAGGAACTACAAATGAAAAAAATTGTGATTACTCCTGATTCTTTTAAAGGGACCATGAATTCTTCGGAAATATGTGATATTGCTGAAAATGCAATAAAAAGGCTCAATCCTGGGATTGAGACGGTGAAAATCCCTGTCGCGGACGGCGGGGAAGGCACTGTGGAGGCATTTCTAAAGGCTGTGGGAGGCTACATGATCAATCTTCGGGTTAAGGGACCTTTAATGGATGAAATTGATTCCTTTTACGGAATATTGGATGACGGAGTGACTGCAGTAATTGAAATGGCGGCTGCATCGGGGCTGCCTTTGATTGAGGACAGAAAGGATCCCGTTCGTGCATCTACTTATGGAACAGGACAGCTAATCTTAGATGCACTCAACAAGGGCTGTAAAAAAATTATTATAGGAGTGGGCGGCAGCGCTACAAATGACGGTGGAATCGGGATGGCAGCAGCCCTTGGAGTAAGATTCCTGGATTCAAAGGGTAACGAGGTTGAGTTAAACGGACGCGGTTTAGGAAACATTGAGTACATTGACATATCGGGAAAAGATAAGCGAATTGACAGTGTTCAGGTGC
Organism: Clostridiaceae bacterium; assembly: GCA_012839865.1. Taxonomy (GTDB): domain Bacteria; phylum Bacillota; class Clostridia; order CAYPLH01; family DUMO01; genus DUMO01. The sequence goes on along the minus strand of DUMO01000024.1, from coordinate 6,380 downwards.
TTGCCGCCTGTGATGTGGATAATCCGTTATACGGACCAAACGGTGCTGCTTTTATTTATGCTCCCCAGAAGGGTGCCGATGAGGAAACTGTCAGGTTCCTTGACAATAATTTAAGACATTATGCGCAGGTTGTTGAAAGGGATTTGGGTATAAACATCGGCAATATGCCCGGCGGTGGGGCGGCAGGAGGTCTTGGCGCAGCTTTGGCAGTGTTTGCCGGTGCCCGGTTGAAGCCGGGAATAAATATTATGCTGGATACGGTTAACTTTCAGGAAATAATAAAAGATGCCGACTTTATTATAACTGGTGAAGGGAAAATTGACGGACAAAGCCTGCGGGGCAAAGTGCCGATAGGAATAGCCCAGGAAGCCAAAAAAGCCGGTGTCCCTGTAATTGTGGTTGCAGGTGATGTGGGGGATGACATTGAAAAAGTCTACGAAAGCGGGATAAGCGCTGTTTTCAGCATAAACAGGCTTGCCATTCCCTTTGAAAAAGCCAGGCTGAGAAGCAAAACAGATTATGAAAAAACAATTGAATCAATAATAAGATTTGCATTGACAATCGAAAAAGGATTGCATAAGCAAACTTAAAACAGCGGCATCAAGCCTGCGACTTGCAACTTTACCGGAATGGACGAAATCAGTAATCTTATTTACATTGCCGGGATATACATGATATTATAGTATTCACAAACGAGGTGTATATCAAATGATGAAAAAGGTAAGAGAGCTCGGGAAGGACAAGAGCTACCCCGGCAGGTTGTTTGTTGTTGAAGGAATAGACGGCTCAGGGAAAAGCACACAAATCCAACTATTGAAAAAATGGTTTGAATCACAGGGGATACCTGTGTTTTTTACAGAATGGAACTCCTCGGATTTAATAAAGGATTATACAAAGAAAGCCAAGAAGGAGAAATTATTCACGCCTACTACTTTTAGTCTGCTTCATGCCAGTGATTTTGCCGATCGATATGAAAAATTGATTTTGCCACGACTTCGGGCAGGATATATTGTACTTTGCGACCGCTATGTTTATACTGCTTATGCCAGGGACATGGCAAGGGGCTGCAACAGCGAATGGGTAAGAAATTTATACAGCTTTGCAGTCAAACCTACAATAGTCTTTTACTTCAAATTGCCCCTTGAAACATGCATTGAAAGGATTTTGTCCGGGCGAGTCAAGCTCAAATATCATGAAGCAGGACTGGATATGGGTTGGAGTACCGATCCTGTGGAGAGTTTTAAAATTTTTCAGGGAATAATAAAGAATCATTATGACAACATGATTGAAGAAGAAGGCTTTACGGTAATTGATGCGACTCTTCCGATAGAAGCACAACAAAAAATAGTAAGAAGCCTGGTCAGGGAAAAACTTGAAGGGTATAAATCTCCGTATAGAGAGGAAGAAACCAGGTATTATTTTAAAATAAGCGAAAGTTTTTCAAAGGAAGAGTCAAAGTAGCGGTATGGGAATATGTTGCACCGTATGGGCAGGAATGTTTGGGACTTATGTGTTAAGCCATGTCCAATTGCTTCAGGGGGAAAAGATATGAGCAATAAAAAGTCATTTTACGGCAGAGGGTTGCCAAATATAAATCCTGATGAACTGACGGGAAAACTGATTATCATAGAAGGGCCGGACTGCTCAGGCCGGTCTACGCATGTTGAACTGCTTAAAGAATGGCTTGAGTTTAAAGGCTATGCCGTATTAAATACGGGACTCAGCAGGTCAACCCTGGTGGGCGATGCAATAAAAAAGGCAAAGCAAGGCAACATACTTGGCAAGACAACCCTCAGCCTGTTATACTGTACTGATTTTGCTGACCAGCTTGAAAATAAAATAATTCCTGCATTAAGAGCAGGATTTATAGTGCTGGGGGACAGATATATTTTCACGTTAATGGCAAGGGATATAGTTCGCGGAGCCAGCAAGGAATGGCTGAAGGAGTTGCTGGAATTTGCACTGGTACCTGATATCGTATTTTATTTGAATGTTTGCCCTGAGACCCTTTTGCACAGAGCCTTTTCAAAATACGGGCAGTTGGATTACTGGGAATCAGGCATGGATGCGAACTTTTCAAGTGACATGCTTGAAAGCTTCATAAAATATCACAATGCTCTTCAGCAGGAATATGAGATAATGGCTAAAGAATACAATTTTAAAATTATAAACGGAGAAGACAGTATAGAGTCTGTGCAAAACCAGTTCAGACGCGCTATAGCAGAGTATCTTAATATTTATTGATTGCAGTACTGCGAGGAAGGTGGGAATAATGACAAAAACACGAATATTGGTTGTTGATGATGACGTCAATATTTGCGAACTTATCAGGCTTTACCTGGAAAAGGAGAACTTTGAAGTTTTCACAGCTTATGACGGTAATAATGCACTGAAAGTTTTCAGAGAATCTGCCCCTGGTATTGTAATTCTGGATATAATGCTTCCGGGACTTGACGGTTGGCAAGTGCTTAAAGAAATGAGGAAAGTCAGCAGCATACCGATAATAATGCTTACTGCCAAGGGAGAAACCTTTGACAAGGTACTGGGATTGGAATTGGGTGCTGATGATTATATTGTCAAACCTTTTGATACAAAGGAACTTGTCGCAAGGGTCAAAGCCGTGCTGAGAAGGTATGAGCATAAGGATTTTGGAACGCAGGAGGTAATTTATCCGAATCTCGTAATAAATAAATCCAATTACACGGTTAAACTTAACGGAAAAGACATTGAGCTTCCTCCAAAAGAATTGGAGCTTTTATACTTTCTGGCGTCCAATCCAAACAAGGTGTTTACCAGGGAACAGCTTTTGGAGCATGTCTGGGGATTTGATTTCTATGGGGATTCCAGGACAGTGGACGTACATATAAAGAGACTGAGAGAAAAAATAAAATCCCAAAACCAGATATGGCAACTCAAGACAGTTTGGAGTGTTGGATATAAGTTCGAGGTGAAATAATGTTTAAAACTATTTTCAGCAAGCTCATAACAATATTTATTTTCATATTGTTAATGAGCTTTCTGGTGTCCGGTGTCATGCTTTATTATTTTCTTGGGAACTTTGCATCTTCTGAAAAGGAGAAAGCGCTGTCTGACAGCAGTGAATATATTGCAACATTCCTGAGGCTGATGATCGAAAGTGAAAATAATCCTCTTTTGAGGCTTTTCTTTGAAAACCAACTGGAGGTGAACAGCGCTGCGACCAATTCCATAATCTGGGTTGTGGACACCGAAGGAAGGATTATTTTTGACAAGCCGGATATTTCCAGCATGTCTTATGAACTCAGAAGCAGACTTTTAAGAGAATCAGGGTATTATAAATTGCCGGACGAAAGGCAGTACAGAGGTATTATGAACGGAACCGGCGTACTGAAGGAAATAGGCACTTTTTACGGGCTTTTCAAGGATACAGGCGTATCATGGCTGACCATTGCCCGGCCTGTGAGGTATAAATACGGGAATGGCGAAGAAAGAACCATAGCTGCGGTATACCTTCACACACCTGTGCCTGAAATATATGAGATGAGGTCAATATTGTTCAAACTGTTCCTGATTTCCGTGTTGATATCCATTGTGGTCTCAATTATTCCTGCCTATTTGTTTTCTGCAAAAATATCAAGACCCCTTAAGGAAATATGCGATGCGTCCAAGAAAATTGCCAGCGGAAAATTTGAGAAGAAGCTGTATGTAAAAAGCAGGGATGAAGTCGGAGAGTTGGCTGAAAGCTTTAACAATATGGCATCGGATTTGAAAAAGCTGGAACAAATGAGAAGAGATTTTGTGGCCAATGTATCCCATGAATTGAAGACCCCCATGACAAACATCAGCGGATATATAGCAGGGATTCTTGATGAGACCATTCCACCGGAAAAACATAAGCACTACCTTTCAATTGTAATGGAGGAAACTTACCGGCTCAACAGGCTGGTTAACGACCTTTTGGACCTGGCAAAAATGGAATCCGGCGAGATGCGGTTAAATTACCAGGTGTTCGACATAAATGAGCTTATAAGAAGATGTGTAATCAAGCTGGAAAATATGCTGGTAAAAAAGGATTTAGAGGTGGAAGCCGACTTCGCACAGGAAGAAACACCGGTAAATGCAGATAAAGACGCAATTGAGCGTGTTTTTATAAATCTTTTGCATAACGCAGTCAAATTTACTCCGGAAGGCGGAAAAATAACCATACGGACTGTATTGAAGAAAGACAGGGTAATTGTATCAATAACTGATACAGGTGTTGGAATTGAAAAAGAGGAACTTTCCGTGATTTGGGATAGATTCCACAAGGCCGATAAATCCAGGGGCAAGGATAAAACCGGCACAGGATTGGGTCTTGCAATAGTTAAGAATATTATTAACGAGCATAACCAGGAAGTGCATGTTGAAAGCGAACTCGGAAAAGGCAGCACTTTTTCCTTTACACTCAGCCGGGTTGAGTTTTAAATAAACTCAACCTGCATTTTTATTTCATTTTTGCTTCACCATTTCAGTATTTTTTCAATTGTTTCATGAATAATATCACTGCTGGAGCCATCTTGGGAGAAATTGAGATTCCCTTTAAAATTCACAGATTATTCATATATTTTTCAAATTGGTTTACTAGAATATAGACAAGAGATAAGAAACAGCAATCTTACCTGCATACCCCCAAAATTATAGATTGCGGGTGCAGGAAATATATAATTTAAGAAAATTGAAAGGAGATCATGAAATGGAAAACTGGGGAAATTATTATGAATCGAACAAAGATGGCGAAAATAGGGATTCACTGAAAAGCGCTTCATTTTATACAGAAAATTATAGAAAGAAGAAAAGCAGAAGGTTTGGAATTGTATTCCAAATGATTATTGTTGCTGTCATAAGTTCAATACTTGGCGGAGTTGTGGTAGGCTCATTTTTTGTATACGCTGCACCGAAGGCTCAGGCTTTGATGGAAGGCTTGCAGGATAAAAATTACAGTTCAGGCAGCCTATCGCCGGACACAGGTTCAAAGTCCAACAATTCTTTAAGTTCCGGCAATAATAATTACCAAAGTGCAAGCAATACCGAAAAGGTCCTGTTGCCTGCTGAACAATACGAAACCATCGTGTCGGTTGTTGCAGAAATGGTCAGCCCGTCAATTGTGGGGATAAGGTCAATACCGAAACAGAGGAGTTATACAAGCAGCTTTGAATTTTTCTTCTTCGGCGAGCAGCAGGCTTCACCTTCCGAGGGCTCCGGGATTATAATCAGTTCCGACGGGTATATACTTACAAATCACCATGTTATATCAAATGTAATTGATAACATGGGACAGATGACAGATGGTGCAAAAATAGAAGTTTACCTGCCTAATCAGATGGATAAGCCTTATGAGGCAACGATTGTGGATTGGGACAGAAAGACAGATCTGGCTGTTCTTAAAATTGATGCTTCCGAATTGCCGGAGGCCAAGCTTGGAGACTCCGACAAGCTAAAAGTTGGAGAAATAGCAATAGCCATAGGCAATCCGGGCGGCCTTGAATACATGGGTTCAGTAACGTCGGGAGTTATTAGCGGCCTAAACAGAAAGGTTATAGTCGAGGATAGAGAACTCAGGCTGATCCAGACAGATGCAGCCATCAATCCTGGAAACAGCGGCGGAGCTTTGGTTAATGCAAGAGGTGAGGTAATAGGTGTTAATACCGTAAAGATGGCATCGGTTGAATATGAAGGACTGGGATTTGCAATACCGATCAACACTGCCAAAGAAATTGCCGAAAGTCTTATCAACAAAACGCCTATTGCAGGAAGGGAACCTGTTCTGGGTGTCAGAATCGATACAAGGTATTCCAGGGAGGTTGCTGAAGCATATGATATGCCTGTAGGGCTGTGGGTTCTTGATGTTACCTTCATGAGCGGGGCTCATAAGGCAGGAATTAGATCCGGTGACATAATCATAGAGTTTGACGGCCAACCGGTGGAAAGCTTTGATGAACTGCAGGAACTCAAAAACAAGCACAAACCCGGGGATACGGTCAAGGTAAAAATATTCAGGAACAAGCAGTACCTTGAACTTGATGTAACCCTCAGCGAAGACAGGGGCTAGTTAAAATACAAGAGGGACTGCCTGAAAGGATTTTAGCCTGAAGGCAGACCCCTTATCAATACAAGCCGGAGCAATCCGGCTTTTTTGATGCGGGGGTTTTTTTCACGCATTTTTGCCTTCAGCTCTCCTGGTTTTCTAACAAAATAAGGCCAATGTTATGTTTCTGCACACATCTCATTTACTTTAGTAAATCCGGCGGGAATCCTCCGCATTTGAATGGGGAGATGAAAGCCGGGTTTCGGTACGAAACTTTACCATGTGTAAGTTTTTGAATCATTCATAGTCAAAACCATAAATACAACCATAAGTTATA
>DUMO01000023.1 GCA_012839865.1 Clostridiaceae bacterium | reverse complement strand
TGAGCCATTCAAATTCCTCCTCTTAGAATTTTGGTTTGTCCAACTTCTATTCTAACTGAGGAATTTGTTAATGGCTCTCCTATTTTTTCAGAAAACCATTTTTACACCATTATATGGACTCAACTTAAAGACGGGTCTTGCAAATATTTCGTACTTATAGTAAACTATAATAGTAAACGATTACTATATGGTTACTGCCTTTTGGTGAAGGAAAATATGGACAAAAATATTGAGACAAGAAAAAGAATCACCATATACGATATAGCGAAAGAGGCCGGCACATCTACAGCAACTGTGTCCAGAGTACTTAGCAACAGCGGGTATCCTGTCAAGGAAGAGCTGAGGAAAAAAATTCTGGATACGGCAGAGAAGCTGAATTATTCACCCAATGCCCTGGGCAGAATGCTGAAAAAGAGTGAATCAAGGGACATAGGTGTGATTATTCCCACAATATCAAATCCGTTTTACCCTCAGGTTGTCTTGGGAATTGAGCTGGAAGCCCGCAGGCGGGGTTATGGCATACTTTTGTGCAATTCCTTCAGGGACCCGGAGACAGAAAAGAAATACATTACTTCACTGGTTCAAAAACAGGTTAAAGGCATAATTATTTCTTCTATTGATGCAAATCATATTTCTCTTAAAGAAATCATAGGCAATGACGTAAAAGTTGTTGCATTTGACCAGAATATTAAAGGGCTTAAGTGCAGCAAAGTAGGGTTCGACTTTGTGAAGGGCGGTATGCTGGCGGTTGAATACCTGATAAAAAAGGGGCATCGAAATATTGCATTTGCAACCTCACCACTTACAAGGAAAAGCAGGCTGGAAACGCTGGAAGGCTACAAGCTTGCTCTCCTTAAGCATGGATTACCCTTCAATGAAAGAAATATTATTGCTTCCTCCAGTGAAGAGGAATATGAAAATGTGAACTACGAATTTGAAAACGGAAGAAAGCTGGCGGCAAGTTTTTTGCAACTTGAGGAAAGACCCACGGCGATTTTTGCTGTTAACGACATGACGGCTTTCGGAGTTATAAGGGAACTTTGGAATAATGGTGTAAATATACCTAATGATGTATCAGTGGTGGGATTCGACAATATTGAAATTTCATCCATGATAAACCCGCCCCTGACAACAATAAACCAGCCCTCCTTTGAAACAGGCAAACTTGCATGCAAGACTTTGCTGGATTTGATGGAAGACAAAGGTTCCCAGGAGGTTTCAATAACTTTGGAGCCTTCCTTGGTCGAAAGAAAATCAGTGAAAGAATTGGTTTGACGGTTTTGGTTATAAATAATATCTGATGGGAGATGAAATTATGAAAATTAAAATCATTAACGGCAAAGTATTGACTCCGTACAGAATCATAAATGACGGAACAGTACTTATCGATGGCGGCAGGATTAAAGCTGTAGGTGACAAGAACGAAGATACACCGGATTACACTGTTTTAGATGCAAAAGGCAACTATATTGCGCCCGGCTTTATTGATATACATACCCACGGGGGCGGCGGCCATGACTTTTTGGATTCCACAGTGGAGGCTTTTATCGGAGCTGCTGAAAAACATGCGCAGCATGGTACGACAGCCCTTTCACCCACCACAGCCGCCAGCAATATGGAGGAACTGAAGAGGACATTTGAAGTTTATGAGAAGGCAAAGAAAATAGACAGCATGGGGGCATCGTTTATCGGTCTTCATCTGGAGGGCCCTTATTTTTCGATGGAGCAGAGGGGTGCCCAGGATCCAAGATATATAAAAAATCCCGACCCAAAAGAATATAAGGAAGTTGTAACATGGTCAAAGGATATATTCAGATGGAGTGCTGCTCCTGAGCTTGACGGAGCTTTGGAGTTTGGCGCATTCTTGAGGGATAGGGGCATTCTTCCTTCGGTAGCCCATTCGGATGCCGTCTATGAGCAGGTGCTGGAAGCTTTCGAATATGGATTCACACATATGACACATCTGTATTCCGGAATGTCCGGGGTAAGAAGAATCAATGCTTTCAGGTATGCAGGTGTTATTGAAAGTGCTTACCTGATAGATGAGATGACCGTGGAGATAATTGCCGATGGTTGCCATTTGCCGGCAAGCCTTTTGAAAATGATTTATAAAATAAAAGGTCCTGAGCATATAGCCCTGATTACTGATTCCATGAGGGCGGCAGGCCAGCTTGAAGGCGAGAGTATTTTGGGAAGCCTTGAGGACGGGCAAAGGGTTATTATCGAGGACGGTGTGGCAAAGCTGCCCGACAGGAAGTCCTTTGCAGGAAGTGTAGCCACTTGTGACAGGTTGGTGCGCAATATGGTCAACCTGGCTGATGTTCCGCTTATTGACGCAGTCAGGATGATGACAAGTACTCCTGCCAGAATTGCAGGGCTTGGAAATTCAAAAGGAAGCATTGTACCCGGAAAGGATGCCGACATTGTCATATTCGACAATAATATTAATGTTAAGATGACTATTGTACAGGGTAAAATAATATTTGACCGATTATCAAAAGTTGAATGAACATATGAAAATTTATATTTAAAACAGGAGGTATTTTAAATGGCAAAGTATAAAGTTGTAGTAACGGATGACCGCTATAATCAGTATGAACAGGAAAAGAAAGTATTATCGTCCATTGATGCCGAATTAATTGTCAAGAATTGCTCAACACCCGAAGAGGTCGCAGAAGCCTGCAAGGATGCTGATGGTGTTCTTTGCAACCTTGCACCGATGCCAGCCGAAGTAATTGACAAGCTTGAAAAATGCAAGATAATTGCAAGATATGGTGTAGGTTATGATAATGTGGATGTAAAGGCTTGCACCCAAAAGGGAATATGGGTTTCAAATGTTACCGATTATTGCGCCGAGGAAGTTTCAGACCATGCCCTTGCACTTATAATGGCATGTGCCAGAAAAGTAGCCAGAAGAGACAGACAGGTAAGAAACGGTGAATGGAACATTGGCAGTAAGGACCCGATTTACCGTATTGCAGGAAAGACTTTCGCATTCCTCGGATTTGGAATGATTGGACGCTGCCTGTACAGAAAAATAAAAGGTTTGAATTTCTCCAGGGTTTTAGTGTATGACCCGTTCCTGGATGAAAAGGCTATTAAAGAAATGGGAGCAGAAAAGGCTGACTGGGAGACTGCTTTAAAAGAAGCGGATTTCATATCAATACACATGCCTTTGAATGAAAAGACCCGGGGAATTATTGACAAGAAAGCATTTGATTTGATGAAGCCTACTGCTATTCTGGTCAATACTTCAAGAGGACCCATCATTGACGAACAGGCTTTAATCGAGGCTCTCACAACTGGCAAGATCAACAGTGCCGGTCTTGATGTTCATACCAAAGAACCGCTAGATAAGAACAGCCCCTTCATGACAATTGAAAACTGCGTGCTGACCGACCATGCCGGCTGGTACAGCGAGGATTCCATGATTGAACTGAAAACAAAAGCCGCAGAAAATATAAAGGCGGTTTTGACCGGCGGGAAACCGAATTATCCTGTGAATAAGTTGAGCTAAGGCCTTTAACGGTGAAGGTAAACAGGTAGAGCTGCAAGCTCTTTTGATTCTTAACGCAAAAAGCATTTGCCGGGGAAGATTGCCCAGGACGAATTATTTTCTGAAGACCCGGCACCGCAGCCTAAACCGAATTTAATGTAAAGATCTGACGAGTATAAATTAAATTAAAATACAAAATGAGCAATCTCATTTATTCCAAAAGAAGGAGTGGTAAGAGTGAATTATGTTTTAAAGAAAATAGGGGAATTAGGAATAGTTCCAGTTGTAAAAATCAATGACGCCAAGGATGCAGTACCCCTTGGAAAAGCGCTTATTGACGGAGGACTTCCTGTTGCCGAGATTACCTTCCGTACAGCTGCCGCAGAACAGGCAATTAAAAATTTGACTGCCGAGCTTCCTGAAATTCTGGTTGGTGCAGGCACCGTTCTCAGCGTGGATCAGGTAAAGAAGGCGGTTAACGCAGGAGCGAAGTTCATTGTAAGTCCCGGTTTCAATCCTGAAGTTGTAAAATACTGCGTAGACAACGATATTCCTATTACACCTGGTGTAAGCAATCCTACCGATATTGAAATGGCCCTTGGGTTTGGTCTTGAAGTAGTCAAGTTCTTCCCTGCGGAAGCATTTGGCGGACTGGCTGCCCTTAAGGCTATAAGCGCACCTTATGGAATGATGAAATTCATCCCGACCGGTGGAATCAATGCCCAGAATGTAAATGAATACCTGTCGTTCAACAAAGTGTTGGCATGTGGCGGAAGCTGGATGGTTAAAGACGACTTGATTGCAAACGGCGAATTTGAAAAAATTACAGCTCTTACAAGAGAAGCCGTCAATACAATGCTTGGGTTTGAAATGGCCCATATAGGCATCAATGCTGAAAATGCAGAAAGCGCATTATCCATAGCTAAAACATACTCGAACATGTTTGCTTTCCCGCTTAAGGAAGGCAACAGCTCCAACTTTGCCGGTACCGGTATTGAAGTTAACAAGAGCAAAGGTCTTGGAACCAATGGACATATTGCTATTCGCACAAACAATATTAACAGAGCCATTGCATACCTTGAAAGAAACGGATTTGAGGTTGACATGAGCACCGCCAGGGAAAAGAACGGCGCCATGATTGCAGTTTACCTGAAAGAAGAAGTAGGGGGATTTGCAATACATCTTCTTCAAAAATAGTTAAAAAGTAAAATTTGAAAGGAGTCAAATAAAATGAAAGTAATTACATTTGGCGAAATAATGCTTCGTTTAAGATCACTTGGTTTTGAACGTTTATTCCAATCACCATTGCTGGAAGCTACTTTTGGGGGCGGTGAGGCCAATGTTGCAGTTTCACTCGCAAATTTCGGAGTTGATGCAGCCTTTGTTACTGTGCTTCCTTCCAATGATATAGCTGACAGCTGCATAGCAGAGCTCAGAAGGTTCGGAGTGGACACCTCCAAGATAGTCAGGGGTTCAGGAAGAATGGGCGTTTACTACCTTGAATCCGGTGCCAACCAGCGCGCTTCAAAGGTTATTTATGACCGTGACAATTCAGCAATTGCACTCGCAAAGCCGGGGTCCATTGACTGGGATAAGGTTTTTGACGGTGCGGACTGGTTCCATATTACAGGAATAACTCCTGCAATAAGCGCTTCTGCTGCAGAGTTGTCCCTGGAAGCTGTTAAAGCTGCAAAGAAAAAAGGTTTGACCGTATCATGCGACTTCAACTATCGTGCAAAACTCTGGAAGTATGGGAAAACCGCCGTTGAAGTAATGACTGAACTGGTTAAGTTTGTTGATATTGGTGTGGCAAATGAGGAAGACTGCCAGAAATCCCTGGGCATTAAGGTGGATGTGGCTGTTGAAAGCGGCGAGCTTAATATTGAACAGTACAAGGCACTTACAAAGAAAGTTATGGAGACATTCCCCAATATGAAGGCTATAGCCATTACCCTAAGAGAGAGCAAGAGTGCAAGCCATAATGACTGGTCTGCATGTCTCTATGACGGCAATGAATTCTATCTCAGCAAGAAATATCAGATTACCGATATAGTTGACCGTGTAGGTGGCGGCGATTCATTTGCAGCAGGTCTTATTTACGGACTCAACAAATATGACTGCAAGAAGAAGGCTCTCGAATTTGCAGTTGCCGCAAGCTGTCTCAAACATTCCATCATAGGCGATTTCAACCGTGTTTCCGTATCTGAGGTTGAAAAACTTATGGGTGGGGACGCTTCAGGAAGAGTTCAAAGATAAGTAATGGGGCTGAGGTGCTCCGGGAGCGTTCAAAGGTTAGGATAAAGTAAATAGCGGCATATGTAAATTGATGGGTTAAGGGCGTCAGGTATATGAAATTAAAACCTTTTGACATGTATTTAGCTGCCTTTAACCCATCGGTTGCTTTTAACAGAAATTTGCCTGTGGGGACAGGAGGACAGGTACCTTGTACCATTGTCCCGGTTGTTAGATGCTTTTAGCAGGCTTTTTTGATAATCCGTTTAGACATGCATAAAAACAGGTATATTTCATTGTAAGCATTTTTCTAATGCATGCAGTGTTAATTTATATAAATTTAACTGGAAGACAAAAAATTGCGTTAAGAAGGAGATTTGGGAATGGTTAAGATTATAAAAACAGCTTCAGAGCCAAAGGGATTAAAGGACAGTGAAGTTTTTGAGTGCCTTCAGGAATCCATAAAAGATAAAAAGGACAGCCTGAAAAAGGTACTTTTGATACCCCCGGATTTTACAAGGTTTCATTCCGGCGCAGGCATGATTACAGCCATGTACTACAACATGCTGAAAGACTCCTGCAAGATTGACATATTGCCTGCTTTGGGCACCCATGAACCTATGAGCAAATCTGAAGTTACTGAAATGTTTGGAGATGGCGTGCCCTATGAGTGCTTTATCAGCCACAACTGGAAAACAGATGTTGTAAAGCTGGGGGAGGTTCCAGCGGAGTTTGTAAAGGAAGTATCGGAAGGCCTTGTGGATGAGAAGGTTGATGTAGAAGTAAACAAGCTTCTGATAGACAAGTCTTATGACCTTATCATTTCAATTGGACAGGTAGTTCCCCACGAAGTTGTCGGAATGGCCAATTATGGCAAGAATATTTTTGTCGGCTGCGGCGGGAGCAACATGATTAATGCATCCCATATGCTTGGGGCGTTTTACGGAATGGAAAGGATTATGGGCAAAGACCATTCACCTGTCCGGAAAGTATTTGACTACGCTGAAGAGAAGTATTTGAAGGATATTCCTTTAATGTATGTTTTGACAGTTACCACTGCTCCCTTTGGAGTAATAAACATGCATGGATTGTTCATAGGCCGTGAAAGAAGCCTTTTTGAGGAAGCAGTCAAACTAAGCCAGGAAAAGAACCTCACATTTGTGGAAAAGCCTCTTAAAAAAGTTGTTGTAAATCTTGACGAAAAGGAGTTCAAGAGCACCTGGCTGGGCAATAAATCAATTTACCGCACCAGGATGGCAATTGCCGACGGCGGCGAGCTTATTGTCCTTGCACCCGGAGTGCGCAAATTCGGTGAAGACGATGAAAATGACAAGCTTATCAGGAAGTATGGATATGTAGGGCGGAAGAAGGTTCTTGAGCTTGTAAAGGAAAATGATGATCTTAAAAACAACTTATCCGTTGCCGCTCATTTGATACATGGCTCGTCAGACGGCAGGTTCAGTATAACCTACGCTGTTGACAAGCTTACCAAAGAGGAAGTGGAGAAGGCTAATTTTAATTACATGCCCCTTGGTGAAGCTTTGAAACTGTATAATCCTGAAAAGCTCAAGGATGGATTCAACACCCTCGAAAACGGAGAAGAGATATTTTATATTAGCAATCCTGCCCTCGGATTGTGGGCCGACAGAAGCAGATTTTAAGACTGCAATCCAAATAATGGCGGTTGGGTTTTATCTTTATACAGGCAGAAATGTTTTTTAAGTGTAAACTGCCACAACTTTTAATAAAAATCATCCCCATTGCAGGGCGGCAAAAATAAACTTCAGGATACACTAAAATAAGGATATAATAAATATTAAAAGCTGTTGACCTGTATAAATTTTGGATCCTTGAACAGGCGGGTGCAGTTCTCGAAAAATAGCACGACAGGTGGTGCGCGGTTTTAATGCTTTTGGCTGATGATTGGAAAGACTATGAGCTTATTGATACAGGCGGGGGAGAGAAGCTTGAACGCTGGGGGAATGTGGTTTTAAGAAGACCCGACCCCCAGGTTATCTGGCCTATTGCCCGTGAAACAGAAAACTGGAAAAAAGCTGATGCCAGATATATTCGAAGCAGCAGCGGAGGCGGTCACTGGGAATACAAAAGGGAGCTTCCGGGGAGCTGGACTATAAGGTATGGCAAGTTGAGGTTTATTGTTCACCCGACTGATTTCAAACATACGGGGCTTTTTCCGGAACAGGCGGTAAACTGGAAATGGATTATTGAAAATATCAGCAAGGCAAACAGAAAGGTTAGTGTATTGAACCTTTTTGCCTATACCGGGGGGGCTACTGTAGCGGCAGCCTCGGCGGGAGCCCAGGTCTGCCATGTGGATGCGGCCAAAGGAATGGTTTCGTGGGCTAAAGAAAACCTAAAGGCGTCAGGTCTTGAGGATAAACCCGTCAGGTTGATAGTGGATGATGTGCTGAAGTTTGTATTGAGGGAACAGAGAAGGGGACATACTTATGACGGTATTATAATGGACCCGCCATCATATGGAAGAGGACCCAAGGGAGAAGTGTGGAAGATTGAAGAATCGCTATATGGCTTGATAGAAGAATGCGTAAAGCTGCTTTCGCCAAAACCTGTCTTTTTCCTGATTAATTCTTACACCACAGGTTTTTCGCCTTATGTTTTGTCCAATATTCTGAAGATGGCACTGGCCAAAGCAGGTCTATACGGGAATTTTGATTGCGGTGAAGTGGGCATTCCTGTTACTTCCACAGGCCTGGTACTGCCCTGCGGCATATATGGAAGGGTAACCTGGCCGGTGTAGGGGCTTGCAACTGTCTATGAGATATCAGGACAATATTATCGAGGAAATCCAAACTGGCCTGTGCAAGTGTCGATTCTTGCCAATGCAGTGAAAGCCGCCATAACTGAGCCAAGTGCGGCAGATCTCTATGCAAATGTTTGTGTTAGTTATTGCCAATGGGGTAAGTAAAGGATGCAGGAAGGTTTTTAACAGCACACAGTGTCTGCAAACAACAAGAATAGTTTACCAGGGTGCATATGAAGAACGTGGATAATCCTATAAAAATCATTTATGAAGACAACCACCTCCTTGTTGTGGAAAAGCCGCCAAACATGCCGGTCCAGCGGGATATTTCCAATGATGAGGATATGCTGGGCATTTTAAAGGAAGATATTAAAGCAAGATACAATAAACCGGGGAATGTGTTCCTTGGACTGGTGCACAGATTGGACCGTCCCGTAGGCGGGGTTATGGTTTTTGCCAGAACCTCCAAGGCAGCTTCCCGCCTGTCGGACCAGATAAGAAGGAGAATCTTTGGCAAGGAGTATTTTGCAGTAGTGCGTGGAAGCATTCGTGTCCCCAAAGGGGAGTACCGGCACTACCTTCTAAAGGATACGGCCAGCAACATTGTAAGTGTGGCCGATAGCAATACACCCAATGCAAAAGAAGCGGTTCTTGATTATGAAGTTCTGGATTATAAAGATGGTCTCAGCCTGGTCAGAGTAAACCTGCATACAGGCCGCCCACATCAGATACGGGTCCAGTTTGCCACGGAGGGCAATCCTCTTTTTGGAGACCAAAAATACGGGGCTTCACTTAATAAAAAAGGCCAACAGATTGCCCTATGGTCATATAAAATACGGCTGAAGCATCCAACCAAAAACGATGCAATGGAATTTACGTCTAATCCACCGGCAGCTTTTCCCTGGAACCTTTTTGCAGCTCTCAAACTGTAAAATGCGGAGCTTAAGCTTGAACTTGAGAAATTTTATGCTATAGCTGGTAATGTACGTACTTTGGCTCCACGAAATCTGGTTCATAGTATTGGGGTTTTTTTGCTTTGTTTTTTGAAGCAATAAATGAAACAATCATCAAGACCAGCATAATAACTGCAAAAGCAACTATAAGCTTGTTTCTCCGGTCTCGCATAAACCAAAATCTGAACCTTTGAAAATACCAGGGCAGCTTCTTAATCTTTGAAGGAAGTTGAATTACAGCATCCAAAAGCATCAGCAGCACTTGCTTTAACGTGTGCAAAATTGAGTTTGGATTATATGCAAACCTGTGGGCACACATTGGACAATTAACAATAATTTTGCCCCTGTCTGTAGGAACTCTTAACTTCTTTCTGCAGCGAGTACACAAAATAATTGTTTTATTATATGGACCGTAGTAATTCATTTATAATCTCCTGAAGCTGTTGTATTATAAAAATATTTTACCAGACAAATGGATAAAAACTCAATCTTTTTGTGTGGTCTTATGGCAGTATCATAGCCGTTAATCATGAAATAATTTCACTGGACTTGAAAAATACCACTATTACACCTCTAAAGGCTAAAGAGTGTCCCATTTATGGTCAATATCCGACACTGACCTGTATCCTTTTGCCATGTACCACGCATCCAGTATCGCAATTCGCACCATGGCTTCACATACCGGATAAATCCGTGGCAGTATTGACGGGTCGTTTCTTGACTTAAAGGATACCTTTGTGTTGCAGAGCTTATTTACATCAACGGTTTCCTGAATCTTCGGAATGGTGGGGGTTGGTTTTACCGCCGCTCTAATACGAATCTCTTCACCGTTGGAAATACCCCCGAGGATTCCACCGGCCTTGTTGGTCTTAAACCTTACCCTTCCGGAATTCTCATCATAGTAAGGTGTATCATTTGACTCGGAGCCCTTAAGTCCCGCAAGGGCAAATCCTGCTCCAAACTCCAGCCCTTTTATAGCGCCTATTGACATAAGCCCGTGGGCAATCACTGCGCTTAATTTGTCAAAGACAGGTTCCCCCAATCCTGTCGGTACACCATGGGCGATGATTTCAACAATTCCTCCGCAGGAATCCCCTTCTTCCTTGATTCGCAGAAGTTCCTTTATCATTTCCTGTGCTTTTTCAAGGTCGGGGCAGTTTATTTCATTTTTGCGGTAGTTTTGCTTTGCGGTTTCGTATGTTACGGGGCTGCATTTAATTCCGTGCACCTCGGATACATAGGATATCACATCTATTCCCAACCGGTCAAGGACAGCCTTGGCCACAGCACCTCCCGCAACACGGGCGGCAGTCTCCCTGCCGGAAGCACGGCCTGCACCGGCCCAGTCGTTATACTGCCCGTATTTTTTGTAGTAGGTATATGCAGCCTGTCCCGGACGAATCAGGTCTTTATACCTCCTGTGGTTCTCGATTTCCTCGTCCGCGATATCAACATTTGGGATCAACATCCCTACAGGAGCCCCTGTGGTATAATCATCCTCCATAACACCGGAAATTATGTAGACCCGGTCCTTCTCCTTCCTTGGCGTATCCAGCCTGGATTGTCCGGGTCTTCTCTTATCCAGTTCCTCCTGTATAAACTCACTGGTAAGTTTGATTCCCGGCGGCACACCGTCTACTATGGTCAGAAGTCCTCCGTAAAGCTCCCGGGGCAAATTTTTATTTTTCCTGAAACCTCCGGCGTATGATTCTCCTGAGGTGGTTACTCTGAATAATCTCCCAAATGAATTTCCAAACATTTTGTTCCGAACTCCTTTATTATTAGTGTTAATTCGCAGTAAAACCGTAAAATACTCTTGCAATACGATAGTATGCCTGATTTGACTACTATTTCGACAGCCAATTGAGTTAAACCAAATAATACTCTTGCTGCAACGCCATATTATGCCACAATGCCGGCAAACTGAACTTTTTGACGGCTTTTTGGCTGCTTAAGCTTATTGAACGGCATTGGAGCTATGAGAATTAAAATTGTTTTTTGTCTTATCAATTATTTCTTCAGTTATCTCCGTGACGCATCTATTCCCGCAGTCAACAATTATATCAGCATACTTTTCATACAGGGGAAGTCTCTCATCATACATTTCCATAAGACTCTGGCCGCTCCCCCTGGCAAGTCTCCTGTCCGGGGCGAGCCTTCTTACCATGGGGTCATATCCGAGCTTTATGAATACTATTATTCCGTTATTTCCAAGATGCTTCATAACCGCTTCGCTCATGATTACACTGCCCCCCGTTGCAATAACCTGATTGGCGGTATCCATGCCGAGTATAATTTCTTCCTGCATATTTAAAAAAAATTCCCTGCCATGTTCCTTTACAATGTCACCGGGGGTTTTGCCATATGCTGAACTGATTAAAATATCTGTATCCGTAAATTTAAGCTTGAGCCTTTCAGAAAGGCTTTTGCCTACCGTACTCTTGCCTGAACCCGGCATTCCGATAAGTACAATACTGTTTTTCATGCGCAATTCCTCCGGTTTTTGATAAGTTAAGCCAATAGTTTTCCATTTAATTAATAATTCTCGCGGCTGATTCCTTCAAGCTTTTCCTGCATCTTGATTTTTACTTTATAGCCTTGCTTCGGCACTGTCATACTTTCAGGTTTGCATTTATTTAAATAGAATACTTGCCTGGGGTGCAAGAGGCCGCTGCTGTCATCCTCAATATTATATTAATTCCAATGCTCCGCCGCATTTTGCTATCATTTCCGGGAACTCTGGAACAGTGACATTTACCGACTCGGCAGTGTCAACTGTTGTTTCACCCTCTGAGCAAAGGCCGGCAACAGCCAGGGACATGACAATCCTGTGGTCTCCGTGCCCGTTTACACTGCATCCCATCAAATTGCTTTTCCTGACAATCAGACCGTCCGGCAATTCTTCAATGTCAGCTCCCATCTTTTTAAGTTCCCTGTACATTACCGCAATCCGGTCTGTTTCCTTTAATCTTGCCTGGGGTACATTGAGCAAACGGGTTTCTCCCTCGGCAAAACACCCTGCTACAGCCAAAATTGGCAGCGCATCCGGTATGGCATTCATGTCGATGGTTTTCCCAAGCAGCCTGCCACCTTTTATTTTAATTCCGGACCGGTTGATTTCGATTTTTGCCCCCATGCTTTCAAGTATGTGTACAACCTGCTTGTCTCCCTGTACATCATTCATATCCAGGTTTTCAAGCAGCAATTCTCCCTCTGATATGGCTGCCAGCACAAGAAAAAATGAGGCGGAGGAAAAATCCCCGGGTATTGTAACCTCCATGGGGGAATAAACATGGCGTCCCCTAATTTTAAAAGTTTTGAAGTTGTCGTTTTCATACGCAATATTTTGTCTGTCCAGCCACCATAGAGTCATTTCCACATAGGGAACCTCGTTCAGCCGGGTGATGGTTACCGTTGTATCATTTTTCAGAAGCGGAGCACTGATAAGAATTGATGAAAGGTACTGCGAAGTAACTGCATCAAGCAGGGTTTCACCGCCTGACAAGGGTCCCTTTACTATCACGGGAGCCATACCGTTGCCGCGGGTTGTATAAACGGAAGCCCCCAGATTGTTCATGGCATCTATCAATGGCTGCAGGGGGCGGTTTCTGATCTGCTCATCCCCTGTAAAAACTGTTATGCCATCTGCTAGTCCAGCCACCATCATGGAAATCCTGAGGGTTGTTCCGGAATTTCCAACATTTATAACGTCCTCCGGTACTTTTGGTTTTCCGCCAAAACCTTCTACGATAAAATAATCATCCTTCATTGATATTTGTGCGCCAAAAGATTGACATGTCC
Organism: Clostridiaceae bacterium; assembly: GCA_012839865.1. Classification (GTDB taxonomy): domain Bacteria; phylum Bacillota; class Clostridia; order CAYPLH01; family DUMO01; genus DUMO01. Next base: position 7,627 of record DUMO01000023.1, on the reverse strand, counting down.
TCACAGCTGACAATGTATCATCAGATATCAAAGGGTTCCGTATTACGGATTTGCCTTCGGCAAGACTTGCCATAAACAACGCTCTTATTGTATGGGACTTGGAGCCGGGAATTTTTAAGCATCCTTTTATTTTGGATTTTTGAAGCTTCATTATCATATACATTAATGCCCCTTTAAAATCAACTAAACGCTCTATTGACTGCCTTCATAATGGACAGCTTATCCTGCTTGCTTTCTCCTGCAAATGATTGCTGCTCTAATGAATGTCTTATACGTTGCCTGCATTATCCTCGCTTTTCCTTCCGCGTGGCGGAGGTGGGCCAAAAAACTGGTAGTAGTTGCACATTATCATTCCATTGTACAATTTTCTTTTCTTGTTTGCTTTTTGCCCAAAAAATCTTTCAAAGTCCACATGTGAGGTTAACACATAATATGACCAAGTATCCAGGGTTTTGAAAACTTTCCCCATATCCTGGTAAAGTTTTTCCACCTCACGTTTTTCACTCAACCTTTCGCCATAAGGCGGGTTGCATATTATAAACCCATACTTGTGACGGGAACTGATTTCCCTCATATCTCTTCTTTGAAGATGGATATGTTTATCCACCCCGGCAAGTTTGGCATGATACCTTGCAAGACTCATAACTTCGTCGTTTATGTCGGACCCCTGTATCAGAAGCTCGTTATCCAATTCCTTCAGGTCATTTGCTTCAGCCCTTGCATCCTTCCACATCTTTTCGGTAATTTGAGGCCATCCTACTGAAACAAACTCCCTGTTAAGTCCAGGTGCAATATTGAGTCCAATCATTGCAGTTTCTATAGGTATGGTGCCTGAACCGCAAAAGGGGTCAATCAATACCCTGTCCTTTTTCCATCTGCTAATCTGAATCATTGCACTTGCAAGGGTCTCCTTAAGAGGCGCGGAGGACACCAGCTTCCTGTAACCCCTTTTGTGGAGTCCTGTGCCGCTTGTGTCTATGCTCAAGGTCGCAATGTCCTTTAAAAGGCCTACCTCTATCTTATATACGGGACCGGTTTCCTCAAACCAGTCCTTTTTATACTTTTGCTTGAGTTTTTCAACAACAGCTTTCTTCACTATGGCCTGGCAATCGGGTATGCTTGCAAGCTTTGAACTAACAGACTTTCCGATTACGGGAAACTGTGCATTTTCCGGAATCCATTCATCCCAGGGCAGAGCTTTCGTTTTTTCAAACAGCTCATCAAATGTCATTGCTTTAAACTCGCCTATTTTCAGGAGAACTCTCTCGGCAGTCCGTAGCCAGATGTTGGAACGGCATATGGCCATTTCGTCTCCAGTAAAATTCACCCTGCCGTTTTCGGAAAATGTATCTTCATAACCAATATTCTTAAGCTCTCTTGCCACAATTGACTCTATGCCAAACAAGCATGTAGCAAATAAATTTAGTTGCGCCAATATCTTCATCCTTTTTAGGGCCAATCCGCGTGAGTGTTTGCTGGAATAAGGCACCCTGATTATTCTTATCCCTTATTATATCCACAACTTTCATAATAAACAACCGCAACTTATACTCCAAGCAGGCCTTTCTCGGCGAAACTAAAGTATTTATCCCCGGCAACAATTATATGGTCCATTACCTTGATTGAAATAGGTTCAAGGGCTGCAATTATCTTTTTTGTAACGTCAATATCGGCTTTTGACGGCTGCAAACTTCCTCCCGGATGGTTATGGGCCAGTATTACGCTGTTTGCCTGGTGCCTTAAGGCGGTTTCCACTATCAGCCTGGGATAAACAGGCGCTTCATTTATTGTTCCCTCATGCACCAATGCTGCATAATTAACCCTGTTCTGGGAGTCAAGGCAAAGGACATAAAACACTTCATAGGTCCTTCCGGTAAAAAGGGTGATTGCATAATTTCCGGCTTTAAATGAACTGGTTATTACCGGCTTTTCGCCCCATTTTTCTTTAAAATATCTTCTGGCCAGGGAGGGAATTAAGGATATAAGTATGGCGGTTTTTTCACTTACACCGCAGCGCTTTTGTATATCCGCAGGGTCTGCTTCAAACAGGGTGGGAAGGTTTCCAAATTTCTCAATCATTCTGTGGGCCAGTTCATTTGTGTCCCTCCTGGGGATGCTGTAAAACAACAGAAGCTCCAACACCTGATGATCCTCAAATCCGTCCAGCCCTTCCTTCAGGTACCGGGCTCTAACTCTTTTCCTGTGTTCTTCATGAAGATTCTCGCTCATGTTACCTCCGCTTATGCCCACCACATTTCCCCGGTTTTTTCAAATACCATGACTTCCTTGAGGAAAGATATGGCTTTCTCAAGCCCCTCGCTGACCGACATAAGGCTGTCTTCATGCTCTATGCTCAGAACATGGTCGTATCCCACAATCCTGAGAGCGCTTACTATGTCCTTCCAAACCTGGTATCCGTGGCCGTACCCTACAGTCCGGAAAATCCATGAGCGGTTGGCTTCATCACCGTAATGCTTTGTATCAAGCACACCGTTCACTCTGGTGTTGTATTCATCTATCCTGCAATCCTTTGCATGAAAATGATAAATTGCAGGTCCCAACTTTTTAATTGCGGCAACAGGATCTATTCCCTGCCAGAAAAGGTGGCTTGGGTCAAAGTTTGCCCCTATTGCATCTCCAACTGCACTTCTTAATTTAAGCAGTGTTTCAGTGTTGTATACACAAAAACCCGGATGCAGCTCAAAACATATTTTGGTCACCCCATGCTCACCGGCAAATTTAGCTGCCTTTGCCCAGTAAGGTATCAATATTTCATTCCACTGATAGTCCAGGATCTTGAGAAAATCCTCAGGCCATGGACATGTAACCCAATTTGGATATTTTGAACCGGGAGAGTCCCCTGGACACCCTGAAAAGGTAATAACCCTGTCAATGCCCAGTTTTTCGGCAAGAAGAACTGTGTCTTCAAAATCCTTGTGAAATTTTTTCGCAATTTCCTTATCCGGGTGTACTGCATTTCCATGACAGCTGAGAGCGCTTATCTCCAGGCCATATTTTTTAATGGTATCCTTGAATTTTTCAATCTTCCCGTCGTCCGAAAGCAGCTCTGCAGTATTGCAATGAGCGTTTCCGGGAAATCCTCCGGTACCTATTTCGACTGCCTGTACACCTAAATTTGAAAGATACTGGCATGCCTCCTCCAAACTTTTCTGTGCAAGTAAAACAGTAAATACACCGAGTTTCATGTAAAAAACCCCCTTTATTTAATGAAATAGTTATCTGAGGTATCATGACCGGATTTGAACGTTAGTCCGATGAATGTTCTGCGATTTTAAGCGGGAAGAATGGCGTTTCCGGGTTTAATATATTGGTGCGGAATTCGAATATAAATACAAGCCTATGCATAACAGTGCAAGGACTGCAACAACAACAGCCACAACCTTCCAGGGACTGACAGGTGAATATCCCTGAACTTCCCCTGTCTGACCGTTAACCATGAATCTGTAGATTTTGTCCTTATATTTGTACGACGCCATCCATACAGGCAGAAGTATATGTTTGTATGTGATATTGCTGTATCTTGTGTCTATTTTTAAATTTCTCACCTCGTCACCATTAATCTGGTTTATAACTCCCTGACGTATTTGTGCCTTTATTTCCTGTTTTGCTATTTCCCAGCCGGGGTCCAGCCCGATGCTGTACCTTTCAGCCAAAAACCCGGTAAGGAATTTGGAGTCGTAGGGTACCAGCTCCTTCATGTTAAAGGGCTCCAGTTTCTTCATTAACTTGGAATCAGCATTTTTTGAGGCATTCACCAAAACGTCGTCAAAAAACCTGGAGTAAGTGCCACTTACCCAACGCCAGCGAATTCGCCTTTCCCTTGTTACCACCCGTTCCCGTTTGCCGTTTCTCGTAACCCAATGGGTGCGGGTTACATAATAATATGTGCCTTTTTCTGCAACGTAGTTGGAGAATGTATTGCTGTCATATGTCCAGCATGGTATATAAACACCTGATATTTTTTTAATCTGGCTATCCGTTTTAACAGCCTTTGGTGCAAAAAACCGTCTTTTTATCCATTTCTTGAAGAGTTCGGTTGCTTTGTTCAAAGATACCTTGAAGGGTATCAGTGACTGGGGGGGAATACCGGCAGATTCATCAACTTTAACTACATGGGAAGAACCGCAAAAAGCGCAGAACTGGGCAGTACTGTACGTCTCAAGTAGAGTTTGGGCTCCACAGCTTTCACATTTTATTACCCTGTTTTCTTTTCCCCAGTCTTTTGCATTGTCGTTGGCAGTGTAAAAGTCATGCTCATCAATGTCACCGTTAGCTTTAATGTCAATACTTTTTCCGCAATACTGGCAATAAAGGGTCTGGGTGTCAGGGTTGAAGGTCATGTTGGCACCGCAGCCAGGACATGCAAATTTGTCTGTTTCTTCCCGGCTTTCAGTTTCACCAAACTGCTGATCTTCCTGTTCCCATTGCTGCTCCTGGTCCTGGTGTCTTGTTTTATCCATCTAAAGCACCCCCGGCCTTTGATTTATACAGCAGTGCCACACTCAGAACAGAACTTTGCTCCTGCGCCAAGTTTGGCTCCGCATTTCTTACAGGTTTGCTCCTCCTGGCGAGTACCGCATTCCGGGCAGAACTTGACATCAGTATTTATTTCAAAGCCGCATTTGGTGCATTTTTTCCCGGGTTGTACCAGAGGTTTTCCGCAAGAGATGCAAAATTTGGCTTGTGTGGGACTTTTTTGACCGCATTCAGGGCAAACCTTTGTATCTCTGGCTGTTTCTTCATTGGAGCTGTTGGACTTATTCATACTGCTGAAAGCATCAACCATTATACTGCCAATAGCAGCTCCGGCTCCAAAACTCATTCCGGCTCCTGATCCACCGCTTGGATTTTTCGCGGCATCCCTGATAGCTTCGGCTGCCTGGTACTTGGAATAAGCCTTCATATCGCCCAGAACACCCATTGATGTTCTTTTATCTATTACCTTTTCAACTTCCTCAGGGAGTGAAATGTTTTCTATAAAAAATGAAATCAACTGTAAACCAAGTTTTTCAAAAATGGGATTTAGCTTTTCCCTTGCTCTTTCACTTAGTTCATCGTAATGCCTTGCAAGGTCGATTGCCGGAATCCTGCATTCTCCCAGCATATCACTGACTCCGGAAATGATGGCACGTTTCAATTGTTCGGTTATGCTTTGAGTATCGAACCTGCTGCTTGTTCCGAAGACTTCCTTAAGAAATATTTCCGGCCAGGCTACTTTAAAGGAGTATATTCCATAGGCTCTGAGCCTTAACATGCCAAACTCTGCATCTCTCATCATGACAGGATTTGCTGTTCCCCATTTTTGGTTGAGAAACTGCTTCATATTGATAAAATAGACTTCCGCCTTAAAGGGGGAGTCAAATCCGTATTTCCATGATTGCAACTTGGTCATTACAGGCATATTCCGTGTGCTTAATACATGCCGCCCCGGGAAAAACACATCTGCAATTACCCCTTCGTTGACAAATATTGCAGTCTGGGATTCCCTGACTGTGAGCTGCGCACCCATTTTTATTTCCTTGTTTGCAACAGGAAACCTGTAGACCATTGTATCCTGTGAGTCATCAGTCCATTCTATAACTTCAATGAATTGGTTCTTTATGAAATCAAACAACCCCATAATTAACACCTCACTTGCTTTTAATGATTAGATTATACCACACTGAAACTTGCAGCCGCAACCGAAGTGTTCAGGATGTTTGGAATACATTAGCTGCGTCAGGAAGGTTCTTGCGGTTTTGGAAAAGTGGAGAGGGATGGGAAACCAGGGGGACGACTCCAGTGGTTTCAGTTGAGGGAAAACCAGAGGGGTGATTCCTGTGGTTTTTGGAATAGGGTATCTCGGGTTATATGTAACCTGACAAGGTTTATTTACATAATATATTGTATGTAAATATATAAAACCAAGAGGTGTTTTTGATGTGTGATTATTATGACTATTATCAGATGAGGCAGCCATTCGGACAACAGTTTATCCCCGGTGGTCCTCCGTTTGGAATAGGTGGTCCGCCATTTGGACAGCAATTTTTTCCGCCATTTGGCCAACAGTTTACTCCGCCGTCGGCACCGGGAGCAGGACAACCGCCAGGACCTCCTCCGTCCTTTACTCCAGCCCAGTCTCAGGCACAGACACTTGCCGGACCTGGTGTATTGGCAGTTGACCCTGGAGCTATAAGGCCTTGTGTTCGCAGGTTTGTCTATATCTGGCTCGACAACGGCCAGCAGTTCTGGGCATGGCTTGTGTTTGTAGGCAGAAGGTCTGCAGCGGGCTGGAGGTGGACCGGATTCAGGTGGGTATATTTTGGAGTTGATTTGAACAGAATCGAAAGATTCCTATGCTTCTAAAGTTCCGGAACGCAAAGTTAAAGGTGCTTCCGGTGTTGCATGGGACCGGGGGCACGAGACCATGCAGGGACCAGGGGCAGGGGGACGGTTTCTGTGGCTTGAGCAAGCGGCAGGTGATAGAGGGCAGAGGGCAGGGGACTGATAGGGGCTTGGGACCATATGGATTGTCCCTGCAGTTCTGAGCCAGGATGGCGGTTCCTGTGGCTTGAGCCATATGGCAGGCGACTGGGACCCCAAAAACCATCTACATGGTTCGGGACCCAAAGAACAATTCCACGGGTTCCATGTGGTACATGCCAGGTTACGGATAGGAACCAAAAGAACCGTCCCTCTGGTCCCCTTAAAAAAGTAAAAAATAAAAAGCTCTGGTGCTGCCAGAGCTTTTTATTTTTAAAATATGGACCTAATTAACTTTTTCTTTTAAACCTTTGCCGGCCTTAAATACTGGAGCAAAAGATGCAGGAATAGTAATGATTTCCTTGGTTTGTGGATTGCGTCCTTTTCTTTCAGCTCTCTTTCTTACTTCGAATGTTCCAAAACCAACCAGGGTTACTTTTTCTCCAGCTTTAAGTGCGTCCTGAATAGATTCGATTACTGCGTTCAATGCAATTTCACTGCTTTTCTTGCTCATTCCGGACTTAGCTGCTATAGCGCTAATTAAATCAGTTTTATTCATGGGCCAAAACCTCCTAAATATGGAATTCGACATCATTTTATAATGAAAATATTGCTAAGTCAAGCGATTTAACGTAAATTAGGATTTAAGCACTACTTTTTTGCATATTTTTTCTACAAAGTTTTTATGCTAAACAAATTTTATATGACCTGGCCACTAAAAACATGATTCAACGAGAATGCTAAACTATTTTTCCGGTTGGGGGATAATTCTGATATCGACATTATTCAACATTTTTTGCAGTTCCATATGAAACTTGTTTTCAGCCGGTTCAGGTGATTCTCCAATGACAATGATTCCAACATTGTTATTCTTTGAGAAATCTGCGATGGATTTTATAACGTCATTGGACTTTACTACATGGAGGTTTGCCCCAAATAATTTTGATATGCCGAAAAGATACTCAAGTGCCTCTCCTTCGTGGGTATTACCCAGAAAAAAATTTTCATCCTTTGTTACATGAATTACGTATAACGAGCCTTTTTCCTTCTTGTTTATCTCAGCAGCTTTTCTGATCAACCTTTCGCAGGTTTTTTGCTGTGTTACGCATGCCATAACGTTCCTAGGCAATTATTAAAACTCCTT
>DUMO01000022.1 GCA_012839865.1 Clostridiaceae bacterium | reverse complement strand
TCTCCGAGAAGCGCGACTTTTATATCTTAGCACGCTGCCTTCACTTTGTCAACAACTTTTTTCTTCCAATTCCTTGCAAGTCCGTTTTTTCCGGCCCCGCGTCAGACAGCTTTTATATCTTAACACCCAACCTATACTTTGTCAACACCTTTTTTTATAAAAAATCTGATATCTTTTTCAAAGCTCAGAAATCGGCTATTTACCGGCTTTTTAACGGCAAATCTCGTCCTTCAGCCTTAATATGTCCTCGATATAAGTTGATTTTAAGCTTCTGTTATATATGATGCTTGCAGGGTGATAAAGCGAATACAGTTTGATATTAGGTTTCTCTTTATTTAGTATTTTATGAATTTTTCCGTGCAGTGTTCCAACATTTAATCCAAAATCCCCGGTAACTGCCCAAAGTGCCGTATTCCCCAAAGTCACTATGTACTCTGGGTTTATAATATCAATTTCACCAATCAGATATTCCCTGCTTTCAATTATTTCTCTCCTTGTTGCCGGCCTGTTGCTTATTCTTCCCGTTTTCGGGTTTGTTTTTGCCAGTCTGTATTTTATCGCGTTGGTTATATATATTGAACTCCTGCCAATATCCAATAAGCTTAAAAATTCATCCAGGTTCCTGCCCGCCATTCCGGAAAAAGGCCTTGAAAGCCGCACTTCATCCTTCCCCGGGGCTTCACCTACCATAAGTATTTTGGCCTCCAGGTTTCCTGTTCCTAAAACGATTTCCTTGTCACAGAATCTTTTTTTATAATCATCATACAATGCATCCATCATTTTGGCCTTGTCTATCATATGGCATTTAACCTCTGCTTTACTTTTTTTACATCTTCCCACATGAGAGCTTTTTTGGACTCATCCCTTAATAATGCTGCGGGATGGAAGGTGGGCATTATTGAAAAACCTTTTCTTTCAAACCATTGCCCGTGTATATTGGTTATCCTGGCACTGCGGTCGATTATGAATCTTGCAGCTGTAGAGCCGAGACAAACAATTATTTTAGGTCTGGTCAGCCTGACTTGCTGCCTTAAATACGGCAAACAGCTCTCTGCTTCTTCATCTGTGGGGACACGGTTTCCCGGAGGACGGCACTTTACTATATTGCATATGTAGTAATCTTCCTTTTTGAACATCATGGCATCCAGCAAAAGGTCCAAAAGTTTTCCGGCTGCACCCACAAAGGGCAACCCCTGCTTGTCCTCCTGCTCGCCAGGACCTTCACCTACAAACATGACAGGAGCATTAATGTTTCCCCGCCCGATAACCACATTGGTTCTGGTTTTGGCAAGAACACACTTTTGGCATTTCTCACAAGCCTTTATCAATTCCTCCCAGCCGGTCATAAAAAAACCCTCTTTACCTTAAAATAATTTCACAGGCACCGGTTAGATTCACCGCAAAACCACACTTATTATATCATCCGGGATTTTGGGCTGCAACCAATGCCGTTTTTGCGGTATTTTCTGCGCAATCAGCTCTATTGCTGCAAACAACAATGTAAGTAAGCGCAAAGATCAGAAACAGAGCTGATTGCGTATTATATTAACTGATCATTTAAAAAAGTTTTCTTCTATAATATCCTTTGTTGCTTTCCGGTCCCAAAGGACATACCATGTGTTGCCTTCCAGAACAACCTCCCCCGGGAGGCTGAAAGTCGAAATTTCCTCAAGTTCAATTTTATTCGCCATCGTTGCGTAATGCGCCACATCAAGGACGCTTATATTTGTTTTCATATGTTCCTTTAATATATTGAAAATGTCTTTAGCCTTCAATATATAGCGCAGCTTGAATTTCTGCTCAATAAGGGCTTTAATGAACTGCTGCTGCACCTTGATTCTGCCAATGTCTCCTTCAATGTAGCCTTCATTTTCATTGTTCCCCTTCCTGTAACGTACAAACTGCTCAGCTTTTTTCCCATCGAGGACCTGAAGCCCTTTATTCAGATGAATGTGCAGGTTCTGAAGGGGGTCGTCATAATGCATATCTATCGGTACATCAATAACTACACCGCCCAACGTATCGATAATTTTCCTGAATCCGGCAAAATCAATAGTCACATAATAGTCCACCGTCAAATCCGTCATGCGTTTGACTTCCTCTATTACCTGCTGCTCGCTGCCATAGCCGTATAGAGCGTTAAATTTCATAGCCCTTCCATTTCTGTATACTTTGGTATCCCTCGGAATAGACAATACATTGACCTTACCTGATGACGGACTGCCGTTAAATAGCATGACAACATCGCATCTTTCTCCCCCGTCATCCAGGCCAAGCAGCAGCAGGTTTACCGGTCCGGAACTTGTAATGCTGCTTTCATCGCTGATAGTTTCAAAATTCCTAATACCATGCTTCCCGGGAATATTGCTGTCATTAATATTTTTACGGCTTTCAGGTTTGGGCAGGACTCTTTCTTTAATATTGGCAACTATTCTGATTCCCGTTATAAAAAGCAGCGATGTAATAATCAGTACACCGGCTATTAGAAATTTCTTAACTCTCATAACTTTCCTTCTTCATTTTATAGTCTGTGAAAAATTCATCTTGAACCTTGAGACTTGCTACAGAATAAGTCTCTATTTTATTATGCAGAGTTAATTCAAATTTAATGTTGGTAATTAAATAGAGATTGGGTAAATAAAAGCAAAAACCTTGCTTTGCAAGGCTTTTTTGTATTTTGGTGGAGGGAGATGGATTCGAACCATCGAAGTCACTGACAACAGATTTACAGTCTGCCCCCTTTGGCCACTCGGGAACCCCTCCATATGAATTTTCAGGAGTCCGGACAATAACCCGGACTCCCTTTGGAGCTGGTGGACGGAATCGAACCCCCGACCTGCTGATTACAAGTCAGCTGCTCTACCTGCTGAGCTACACCAGCATGAAATCATGCTATTTTACTGCATTTGACCATCAGAAAAGATGGTTTTTATATATATCAGGCAGCTGATTTCTCAACTGCTTAAATATGATAACATGGGATTTATTAAACTGTCAATGCTTTCAGCTATAAAATTTGATTAAAATTCATTTGTACTTTTTGGCAATGTCTTCATCTGGTATAGCAATATTCTTTGTCTTGTTTTCTTTCTTCATTTCCAGAACAGCATTTCAGAGTAAATTTCAATCCCATCTAACCATTTTCTCCTTAACTACCTTATTTAGCTTATCAATTGAAGCAACATCAGCACTTAGCCACTCATATCCATCATATTCATTTAACAATTTTACTTGACCACTTTCAATGCTGCAAGAATAAATAACTCCTGTACATCTCATTATAAAACCACCCTTGCGACAACCCTGGCTATTGAACTGTCAGCCTTTATCTTCAGTGGAAATGCCATAACTTCAAATCTCCCGGCATTGAGCAATTGCCAAAGGTTAGTCAGGTTTTCCATAATATAAATACTGTTTTCAAAAAGTAATTTGTGTACTTCAAAAGGATATCTGTCAAGTGAAGGAAGGTCCATTCCCACCATTTTAACTTTCTTCTTTATTAAAAACCTGCAAAGCTCCTTTTCAATACAAGGATGATTTTCATAATACTCTTTTGTACCGTAATACTTATCATAACTTGTATATAACAATACAATGCCATTTTCTTTTACCAGCGAGTCATACTCAGGTTTCATTTTAATAATTGCTTCATTTCTTACATCCAGCAGGCACCCTTCTGCAATAAATGACTCAAGAGGCAATTCACAAATATACCGTTTGCAATCTAAAAGGTGCATTGGCGAATCAATATGGGTACCTGCATGCATTCCAATGTCCAGTCTGTGATTACTATATTTATCCCTGTCCAGATGTTTTATCTGAACCAGGTTTACTTCCGGGTCCCCCGGATAAACCGGCATGTTGTTCTCAATTACATGTGATAAATCGATAATTTTCATTAGCGTTTATCTCCTAAAGTTATATTATGCTTAATAAAAAACTTCTCCCTGTACCATCGTCAGAGACATATTCTACTCCCTGTTTCCGCAGCGTGGACAGGAGTTGTAGTCACCTTCATAGGTATTGTTGCACTTTGAACACACTTTCTTTTCCTGCCTTTGAACTCTTCTTTGGAGTTCCTCCTGACTCTCCAGTCTATATAGTATATTTTCCTGATTTTCAAGTATTTTTGCCAAAGCGAAAAGCACTACCGCCGATGAAACACCACTGACTACGGAGGTCAAAAATACCATAATTGAACCTGAAAAAATACCGGCTGTCACCGAGATGATAAAGATAATTGCTCCAATAAAGTAAAGCGCTGTTATCATTTAAAAATCCCCCTTTGCATTATAAGTTACATACCTGCGATAATATATTATATCTTATTAATAATACTTCATTGGCAATATAATACAAGAGTAATATAAATGTAATTGAGTTGATAATTAATATTTTGCATCGCATTTCTGATAAAAAGACGAATTTCAATTGGTATTATCAAAAATAGAAAGGACATAAAAAAATCCCTTTTCATATTAGTTCATTTCTGCTTCCCTGACACCGTTTATGAACATATATGAAAAGGGATTCACCAGGTTTAGATGGCGACCCGGAAGGGGCTCGAACCCTCGACCTCCAGCGTGACAGGCTGGCATTCTAACCAACTGAACTACCGGGCCATTTGGTGACCCATAGGGGACTCGAACCCCTGTTACCGCCGTGAAAGGGCGATGTCTTAACCGCTTGACCAATGGGCCATGTCATTATCGGGTTAAAACCGACAAAGTATATTCTAATGGCATAATAGTTAAAAGTCAAGCAAAAGATTTACCTTTTAAGTAACTTATAATGGAAAAGCATACTCGTTGCAATGCCAAAATCCCAGATTTGGATTCGTGCATCTTGCAGAAATCGTTCAGACTCTTCTACTTTAAGCAAATTAAATATAAATAAGAAGGAACCGGTTTTATAGGCTGGAAATTTAGAATAAAAAAACCCCATAATCCTTAGGTTATGAGGCTTTGGTGACCCATCGGCGACTCGAACGCCGGACACCCTGATTAAAAGTCAGGTGCTCTGCCTACTGAGCTAATGGGTCGTATATGGCTGGGATGGCAGGACTCGAACCTACGAAATGCCAGAGTCAAAGTCTGGTGCCTTACCGACTTGGCTACATCCCAAAATAAATGGGGTGGATAGTGAGACTCGAACCCACGACCTCCAGAGCCACAATCTGGCACTCTAACCAACTGAGCTATACCCACCGTATTTCTCTCTTTCCTCGAAAAGAACACAACCTATTCTAAGATAGAATCTCTTATTTGTCAAGCATATCTTTCGTGGAAAGATTTTTCATGATTGAAATTCGAAGTTGTATACAACGATTTCATCATTTCACTGCAAATGGTCGGGGTGAGAGGACTTGAACCTCCGGCCCCATGGTCCCAAACCACGTGCGCTACCAACTGCGCTACACCCCGTTATCCATTGAAAACGCAAAGAGTATTTTACTACATACGGAATATATATTCAATACCCTTTTAAATGTTTTTTGATAATTTATCGTATCATTCCTCGTTATAGCTAAAGCATGATACGGATTGTTTATTCTAAGAATATATTTTTGTTGTATTTCAGCAATTCTTTTCACATTATTGTTCAAGGAGCCCTGGGCTGTCAACATCAGCATTGTGCCGGCTGCAATTTCTTTACCATGCTGCTGTTCAAGTCAATTTTTTACATCCAAAAACCATGTTATATACATGTTGTATAAGAGTATTATAGCTTATTGTTCCACACAAAAGCCCGGAACATATCATTGCCATAAATTGGCTCACAAATCAGAGTATGGAATCCTTGAAAACAAGTCATGGAACTTGGTATAATTATTAACACAATATTCTTGTTGATACAAAAGGTTTACCTGATCCTCCGGCAGATTTTGGCCGCTTTAGACGGAAACTTTTTGGCTGATTCAAAGAGGTGTTGCATATACAAAGAATACTTGGAAAAATGAGACGGGCTATCGAAGACTATAAAATGATTAACGATGGCGACAAGATAGCAGTTGGAGTTACGGGGGGCAAAGACAGCCTGGTTTTGCTGATGGGACTTGGAAGACTTCGGGATTTTTTACCTGTACGGTTTGACATTGAGGCCATAACAATAGACATGGGGCTGGATAACACAGATTTTTCACCTATTCAGGAGATCTGCGAAAACTTAAGAATAAACTGGACATTGGAAAAAACCGTGATAGGCAAAATCGTTTTTGATATACGAAAAGAGCAGAATCCCTGCTCCATGTGCGCCAATTTGAGAAGAGGGGCACTAAACAACGCTGCTGTCCGCCTGGGTTGCAACAAGACAGCCCTTGGCCACAACAATGATGATGTCGTTGAAACATTCATGCTGAGCCTCCTGTTGGAAGGACGGGTACATACCTTTTCGCCGGTCACATGGCTGGACAGAAAACAAATTCATGTCATAAGGCCACTAATATATATAGAAGAAAGAGAAATCAAGGGTGTAATAAACAGGTATGGCATTACAACTGTCAACAGCCAATGTACCGTAGCCGGAAAAACCAAGCGCTATAGCATCAGGGAGCTGCTCAGGGAGCTAACAAATGAATACGGTGATGTAAAAGGCAGAATATTCGGAGCTATAACAAGGTCCGGCATTGACGGTTGGAAACCGGCCGGCAGCAGGGATAGCCGGAAAAGTTGCATGGATTTGCCAAACAAGCAGGATAAGGAACCCTCCGGTACTAATTAAAAATAGCCTTTTTTCAGAAACTGAACTTTGGAAGCCCCATAGATTTGCCGGCACTTTTCGAAAACAGCATTTTTACATCAGTCCGGAACCGTACCCTGGCATGCTGTCTTAAACCTTTTGGTACATGATTCATAAACGTCTGTATCTGTCACAGCCCTGTGGGAACATGATTTATGAAAATCCTGTCTAACACAGTTGAAACAACTAAGGCCGGTCAAATGTCAATTGAACGGAACTTAGCACAAGGCAATACACAGAACCGACCCATGTCATATAACGTAGTAAACGGAGGTGAACCAGTCCCTGCAAGGCATCTACCGGGAAGTATCATAACCAGCCTTATCTTATAAAGATAAAGGATAATTACATATTAGACATACTCATCAAATTTAAAAAATTAATCCGGGCAGAAAATGCCTTCCCGGTGTCTTTCGCCTTCATAAGGCAAAAGATTCTGGAACTTTTAAATTGGATAGGTTTCAAAAGTTTCATTTCGGTAGCATGTTTTGCATGGCGCTCTTATGTACAAAAGAAAAAAAATACTATTTGGCATTGTATGTTTTATGTTGATGTTTTCTGTTTCTGCTTTTGCCGGAGTTAATTCAGCCGGGGCAGTTGATTCCTTTTTGAGTCGGATTATTTATGAGACCAAATCAATTGAGACCATCACTCAGGGAGTCACCCTTGAAAAAGTGGTTCGCTTCACTGACAATGGCTGGCTGAATATTAATGTCATGCGGGTTGATTTGACCAATCCTTACATAGTGCTTGATACACTGATAAACGGCCAGGAAATTAGTAAAACCGAGACCGTCAGGGACCTTGCCGCCGGGGAAAATGCTGTAGCCGCAATAAATGGCGGGTTTTTCAACGGGATGAGTATTCCCGGATATGCCTACCCTGACGGGTTGGCGATAAAGTCCGGTACACTGCTCACCGCTTCCACGGAATTCAACCTTTATAATGACTCCATGGCAACTTTCTCAATGGGTTTTAACGGGCAGATATCCTTTGATTACTGGAAAACGGAAGTCCGGATTTTAAAAGTTGATGGAACTGTCTTCCCTGTAAACGGCTTTAACAAGGAAAGCACACATCAGTATTGCGACATAACCGTTCTTAACAGGAAATGGGGCCCTATGTCTCCCGGGAATACCAGGTACCCTGATATGACAGAAGTGGTGGTGGACAAAGGTGTCGTTGTGGAAATTCGAACCGGCATGCCTCCCATAGAGATTCCGGAGAAAGGATTTGTCATCCTGTCAAGACAGGATGGTGCCCAAAGGTTAACCTCCAGTCTTTCTTATGGAGATACTGTTTCCCTTGATATAAAAACCAGTCCCGACTGGAAAAACATAAAAACCGCCCTTAGTGGAAGTGCCATACTTGTAAAGGACGGCAAAATCCCTGCTCAATTTTCCTTTAATATAGACGGCCGCCACCCACGGACTGCCATTGGCAGCACAGAGGACGGAAAACAGCTTATACTTGTTACTGTTGACGGGCGTCAGAATATGAGCATCGGACTTACCCAGACTGAAATGGCCGCCCTTATGATCGAACTTGGTGCATTCAACGCAATCAACATGGATGGAGGGGGCTCCACCACAATGGTTGCAAGAACACCGGGAGGAAACGAGCTCGAGGTGACAAACAGCCCAAGCGGCGGTTTTGAGAGAAAAATTTCCACTGCCCTTGGAGTTTTCTCCACTGCTCCCATGTCAAGCCTTGCAGGAGTTGTAATCAAATCCCGGGATTCAAACATATTTGCGGGTACATCAAGACATTTTACCGCTTCGGGATATGATGAATTTTTTAATCCTGTAGAAATCGACCAAAGCCAGGTACAATGGAGTGTGGAAGGCGTTGAAGGGCTCTTTGAAAACGGAATATTCATACCCACAACAGCCGGTACGGGAATAATCAGGGCACAAATAGGTGAAGTAACCGGTGAATATCCGATTAAAGTATTAAATTCACCTTCACAGCTTTCCCTGAACGAGTATTTTCTTAGAATGAAGCCCGGTTCCTCCATTCAGCTGGTTATCGATGGAAAGGACCAGGACGGCTTTCATGCATATATAGCTCCGGAAGATGTTACGTGGACAGTTCATAGCAATATTGGTACAATACAGGACGGGCTGTTTACTGCAACAGGTCAGGGTATGGGTTACATACAGGCCTCTCTGGGTGATTTGACCGTAAATTGCGCTGTATCGGTAGAGTCTGATACATTTAAATATCTTGATGATTTTGAAAAACCCAACGCAACATTTTTGTCATATCCTTCAGGACTTGAGGGAGGTTATGAAATTTCCACCGAACAAAGCCATTCAGGAAAGTCCTCAGGCAAACTTACTTTTGATTTTTCCAGCAGTATCAGAGGCACCAGATGCGCTTATGTTTATTTCTCACAGAACGGCATACCTCTTGAACCGGATACAAAAACCATCGGGTTGTGGGTATACAATGTAAGGCCCAATGACAGCTGGTTAAGAGCCATGGTCAGGGATGCATCAGGAACAATACACTACATCACCTTTGCTGAAAGATTAAATGACTTTATAGGCTGGAAGTATGTCGAAGCTTCACTGGAAGACGTCTCAAACCCTGCATATCTTGAAAGAATATATCTGGCTCAAATAAATGACATCCCGGATATGGGCAGCATATATATAGATGATTTGTCCATAAGCTCGGGGGTATCTTCCGAAAGCATATCCATACCGGTCAATATGGTGGTGGAAGACAAAGATCGCAAAAGCGTGGATTACATACCTGGTGAAAACTCCTTCAGGTTTTCTGTATTTGGTATTTCCCGCGAACCGTCAAGCCTTTTGGAGCGGCTGCTTCAAAAGAGTTATCTGGACAGGATTAACAAATACCTTGAAGCAACTGCAGCTGTTGGCAATGTACCTGAAGATCTTAAAAGCAAACTGGTTATTCCAATCATTGCCACCACAAAAGGCTGGCAGTCCCATGATATTTTTGACAGCAGGTTTATACAGCTTGATGTTTCAAAAAACGGGATAAGAGCGACAGAACCCATGCAGTGGCACTGGTTCCTGGATCAACTGGAGACCGCACCGGGTAAGAATATATTCATATTCATGCATTCCAGTCTGGATAGTTTCAGTGATAAATATGAAGCTGATTTATTCCAGCAAATACTTACAGATTATATTGTGAACCGGGGCAAGAGAATATGGGTTTTCCAGAAAGGATCCAATAACTTCAGCTATAACGAGAGTGGAGTCAAATACTTGTTCACTGCAGGTCTTGACCAGGAAGGCATTGCGCCTGATAATACTGATAATGCGGAGTTTATTCTGGTAACCGTCCAGGAAGATGAAGTATACTATGAATTTAAACCGATAATCTATTAATCTTTGGTTTCCAATCCAACCCGGGCTGTAAGCATGGAAGTAGAATGCCTGCAGCCCGGGTTGGTTATTTTAAGGCTTTGATAATTCCGGATTTCTAAAATTTCGTACTATGATATCTTCCATAATTTCAATCTCTTCTTTCGAAAGGTTTTCGTATATTATGTCAATTATTTGTGATAATTCACTGTAACTTAATCCATTTTGCAGATACTCAATAATTTTTTCGATGTTTTCAATGCCGATTTTATTAATTAATGCAAAAGCAGTAATTCTGTCAACTGCACTTATGTCCTTGAAACAGGATAACACGTCTATACCCGAAATGCCAGCAAAGGATAGCAGGGTATCATTGTCCAGCAATTCTGATACAGCCTTTTCTTCTTTGTCGTTTATAGCGGCTTTATTATTAAAAAGCCCGAAGTTAAACAAAGATACAGCCTTATTATCTGCCTTGTTATTTTCAATGCCGTTTTCTTCATCATGGCTGTTTTTCGCTTCTTCGGAGTTGACGGTACTGTCATAATCAACCGTCCCGGCATGGGGCTCTCCTTCACTCCCTGGATCCCGGCCGGCAAAAAGCCACATAGGGCTTTCCGCTATATACCCTATTACAGAATATACAAATATTAAATTAAATAATATTATTAAAAATGCGGTAAAGAACCCGTTAATCCTTTTCATAAAAATAATACCTATAAAAAATTGATTTATAGGTATTATCCGCTTATTTGAAAGTTTTATTCATAAATTTTCCATCGGCCATTAAATGATTAATGCGTCATCTATATTCCCGAAAAGCGCAATTCTGGAAATTACAATGTTTTTGCAATTTCCTTAAGGTATTTTGAAAACTCTTCTCGCAAATCATCCCTGTTCAGGGCAAATTCAACATTTGCCTGCAAAAATCCAAGCCTGTCACCCACATCATACCGTTTTCCTTCAAACTCATATGCGTACATGGCCTCGTTATGCATAAGACTCTTCAGAGCGTCTGTAAGCTGAATTTCTTTAGCTTTTCCAGGTTCCGTCTTTTCAATATGCTCAAATATTGAAGGTGTGATAATATATCTGCCTATAATGGCCATATCTGAAGGCGCTTTATCAGGTTCGGGCTTCTCAATAAGGTCATTTATTTTGTAAACCTTGTCATCAACCTGTTTGCAGCTCACAATTCCATATTTCGATACATCCTCGTGAGGTACCTTTTGTATTGCAATAACCGTTGTCTTGTATTCATTGTAAACATTAATCAACTGCTTCAGGCATGGAACATCGGATACTATCAAATCATCCGGGAGCAGAACCGCAAAGGGCTCATCGTCAATAAATGTTCGTGCACATAAAATTGCATGGCCCAGACCCCTCGATTCCTTCTGCCTGATATAATGAATATCAACCATTCCGGAAATGTCCTGCACAAGCTTAAGCAAATCGGTCTTTCCGCTCTTTCTGAGTTCTTCCTCCAGTTCATAAGCGATGTCAAAATGGTCTTCCATAGCCCTTTTGTTACGGCCTGTGACCATAATAATACTCTCGATTCCTGAATCCATTGCTTCTTCAACCCCATATTGCACAGTAGGCTTATCGACTATGGGCAACATTTCTTTGGGTTGAGCCTTTGTAGCCGGTAAAAACCTTGTTCCCCTTCCGGCGACAGGGAAAATGGCTTTGCGTACGTTCAAACCGGTACACTTCCTTTCCGGATTTTTTTACATCCTATACCATTATAGCAGAAGTTAATATTTTTTAAAGAGGCTTGACGGTTTCATTAAACTCACACCACAGCCCTTTGACTTCTGTTCAGACATAATTTCGCAAAAATGAAATGTATGCAGAAGCCATTTGTTATTCTTCTGCATACATTTCATTCATTTCAGCTACTCTATTACCTATGCCAAATAGCTGGTTTATAAGTACCATGTCTGAACTGCTACTCATTCTGCTATCATTTTACCGCTTTGAAATCCTTGCCCTCCACTGACTGGGTCAAAGTTTTCTGCGGTATCCTTAAAACGCGTCCCGCCGATTTGTATACCAGCAAGACAATTAAGGAATTCCCGAAGGATTTAATAATATTAAAGGGTACAATAATCGGCAGCAGCATGGGAACAATAACTTCGACAGGAACACCGCGAAATCTTGGCGTTACCACCAGGTTAAGGGGAACCATTGCACCGGTCATGGCAAGGGATCCGGCTATAAGACCTATAATTGCCCCCTTCAGAGTATGCACCTTCTTATAAATATATCCTGCAACAATCACAAGCGTACCAGTGGCAACAAAATGCATAAATGCTCCTGCAATGCCGCTGGCCTGGCTTACAGTAGCCGCCTGGATAACGCACACCACAAATGTGATTATCAATCCTTCAATAGGACCGTAAAGGAATGTTCCTATCAATATGGGTACATTTGCTATATCAAATTCCAGAAAATCTGCCGATGGAAAAATTGGAAAATGTATAACCAGCATAAGCAATACTGAAAGAGCTGACAGAATACCCATCCTTGCAATTTTATTTGCATTTAGTTTCATTTAAAAAGACCTCCCTTAAGCTAACAAAATAAAAAATCCCTGAAAATATAATTTCAGGGAATAGCATTTTTACACGCCAATAATCTTCTTCCATCCAGACTTTACTGTCGGCCCCGGAATCCAACCAGGTCAGCTTTCGCTCGCGGGCTAACGGCTCATGCGCCATATTACCGCCGGTCGGGAATTGCACCCTGCCCTGAAGATTATATTTTCATTCAGTTATATACGAATTATACCACCCGCTGCACTCACAGTCAACATCTTGTTTGCAAGGTCTTGCTGCAAATACCTGTATGAAAGCTATTGTTTATAAAATGATAACTACTAATATGCTTCCACCATAATCACTTTTTTGGCCGGTATAATCAATTCAATTTCTTTTTGCTCATTATGGGATAATTTCCCTATTTCCTTTTGTTCTCCATCCTCGAAAATCCTTAGCTTATAATCTTTTCGATTTAGTTTGTATTGGCTTAAGTTCACAGAAACCTTAATAGTTTTATCTTCGTCTGAAACATTTGCAAAAAACATTCCTAAGCTGCTGTTCTGATAGGTCCATACCGAGTTAATCAATGAGTCTGCTTTGTCAACTCCACTTTTGTTGTATAATCCGGTATGCTTTGTCGCACAATTGTATAAATACCAATCCAGTTCTATTTTCTCAGGGTTAAGTTCAAAAGGTCTCTGCATTGTGCCATATGCGAGATATTTGCTGCCTGCTCCCGTCCTGAGCTTTGCATATTGTTTTACATAATCAGCCATTTCTTCGGAAAACTCATACCCGCGGGGCTAGCAGTGTTCATTGCTTTTTTGGTATCGGCATAAATACGGCGGTATGCTTTTGTCAGTTCGCTTCCTGCTCCGGCAGTATGGCCATGACTTGAATCCAGGCAAATATGAATCGTGTTGTTCGCTGAAATATCATAATACATTGCATCAATATCATAATCTTTAGCAAGACGTTCATCTCTTCTTACATGCAGGTCTTGTGTAAATGGTGCTACCGGACATAAGAAGTTGAACCTGCCTCCGTCATAAGTTCTGAAAACTGTCGGAAATTTTTGCAGGGATTCTCTCACTTTTGCTGCATCTGCGCCGTTTTTATTTATAATCAGATCAAGTTCAAATGGTGCAAATTTATCGTTTTGATCTCTTATTGCATTAATATTGTTTTTGTGAAAAAATGCAGGGAACCAGTCACTATATCCTCCGGGTATATGGTTATAATAATTCTGTCCTGAAAATGCCCAATCCGGTCCAAGAATATGGAATATTTCAGTATCAATAGCTTCAGAGTACTTTTTTATCCATAGGCTTCGATCATAAGGAGCATTAATGCCGAATGTGACCAGACCCGTATCTTCAAGAAGCCACTCTGCTTTGTCTGTATTATCAAGCTTTGATAATTCACCCTTTTGACACCAGACTTGCCTGGTTGCCCATTCCTTGTATATATCTGCCGCTTCATACCAGCTTCCTTCTTTTAAGAGCTTTACAATTACAGGATACGCAACACTCATTCCTTTTTTAGGTTAAAGGATTGCTATAGTCTTGGAAAGCAACAAACTCAATATCCTTTTCCTTGTCAATAAGGCTGCATATAATTCCATTTTCCCTGGAAAATGAAATTGAAATAAGATTATTCTCAAGCGTTATAATATTATCACCTTCCTTCGCTATACTTATATTATCATTTTTTTTATTACATCCTATTACCAAAATAAGAAATGCTATAAATATATAAATAAAAACAGCCGTTTTCCGTCCTTTCTCTCTAATCCCCCCTTTGCCTTCCAATCACCATTACCTGCTGGTGATAAGCAGTACTTTTTTCAGAAATTTTAACATATGTTTGTCCAATATTAATAAAATGCTTAAAAAATTAATAAAAAAAAGGATTTTTTCATCCGCCGGAGAATAGAATTTAATATGAAAAGGAGGTCGGTAAGCTTATGAAATACTTAGAAAAAACAGTAAATTTCATAATCAAAAATTATCTTCTGGCAATTCCACTTTGGGCAATGCAGGTAATCCCGGCAGTACTCGGAAGCAGAACAGTCAGCTTGTTATCAGACGCCGGCAGATGGATGAGTTTACTCAGCGACCCTTCGGCGATGCGGGACCCTGCTGAGATATTGGGCATCATATCTTCAATTATGCCGCTGTTTGTCGGAGCCGGCATTATTTCGTTTGTTTTAGCGTTTGTTGTGCTCCCTGCTACATACGGTATGATAAATAAAGCTGCTGCAACAGGTCACGCAGATCTGAATGATTTTGTTCCCGCCTTGAAGGAAAATATAGTTAAGTACATATTATACTGGCTTGGTACGCTGGTTGTCTTTTTCATAATCGGTATTGCCATGTTTTTGGTAATTTTGCTGCTTTCACTGCTTGTAATTCTGCTTAAATGGTTTGGTATTATTATTGCAGTATTGGCTTTCATCGCCATTTTGATTTTGAGCTTTGTAATAAATGCACTGCTTGGCTTGTGGTTCCCATCAATGGTCATTGAAAACCTCAGTGTATTTGATGCTTTAAAAAAGTCAATCAGTATAGTATCTAAAAACCTCTTGGTTGTCGTGGGTATAACTTTGCTTATATCCGTTGCAAGCGCGATTGTAGGATTTATACTGAGCTTCCTGGATATCATCCCTGTTATCGGACCTATAATAACAAGTATTATTCCTGCACTTTCTTCATTCGCACTTTTTACGTTCTATATTATGATATACAGGGAAAAGAGCAGTATGGATTCCGCAGCGGTTTGACAGATGCCTTTTTAAAGCTGAAAGTTCAAGTGGAATTTCAGCGGTAAACCAATAGATGTTTTTTCAGTAAATGATACAGGCTTTCACACCAGCACCTTTTAAAAGGTGTTGGTGTTTTTATTTGATAAAAACATTTTTTTCAGAATACATGGTTTTAACTATCTTTCTCTCTTTCGTTTTTTATCCAGCAGTACCTGAATGCTTGAATTGTCTTTTTCAGGCTCCTTAACCCGCTTCTTGGGGTGTGTTGCCTTTCCACGGTTATTGGAAGAAGTTTCAGGTTGTCCTTCCTCAACGCCTGAATTAGTCTCACTCTTTTGATGGCGGGTCTCCAATTCATGACTGGTTTTACCTTTCTGAATAATAATACCAGATTCAAGCCGGTCAGGTTGCTCTGTTATTTCCTTGCTACTTTCACCATTCTGAACGCCCGTGTTTTTTTCATGTGGATTGGTATGGACTATACCTTCCGGACCGGTTTCACCTTCCCGTACACCAATATTGTCTTCACACCGGAATGGTCCAATTACCCTTTCCAAAAGGCCCCTTGCTTTTGCAACAGCCATCCGGACCTTGCCAAAAGAAATTCCAAGTCTTCTGAATGCAACTTCAACCATCAGCAATATCATCGACAGTATAATCAAAAGCGGTGTCAGGTCGCTGATGCCGGCAACCGGCGGCAGCTCTCCTGAAAAAACCTCATCGGGGCTCTTTATAATCCTTCCTCCGCTCTCATATGCAAGCTTCTCAAAAAAATTATTCGAATCTTCCCGGACAATGTTATATTCCGGTGAATAAGGTATGGCAATTCCTGAACTTAAAGACTTGATTTCATCATTCCCGTCCTTCACGGTGATATTGGCTATATAGACTCCTGTTTCATGGGTGTTGAAAATTCCGCTGTAAAGCACCGGTGAAACGGCATTGAGCCTGATTTCTTCCTCAATACCGGAAGGGCTTGTCATAACAGCATCAATAACCATGTTTTCCGGATTCTCCACCTGGGAAAGCGTCAATTCAATAACGCCTTTACCGTTTTCCAGCCTGCCTTGTACGGAATAATCCTCCAGGAGTCTTTTTTGGGAAATCCATGAAACGATATTATTCCAAAAACGCGGAGAGCCTTCCCACTTCAGCCACCCGGAAGTCCAGACGCCTTTTGAGTCAGATGTCCAGGCAACCGTCCTGCCAAGGCCATACTGCCAGGCAGCCAGTATCGGATCTCCAATGTCGCTTTGCAAAATTACCTTTGCCGTATTCTTTGCTGTAGTGCCCACATACCCGTCCAATGAGGGGATGAAATCTATACCCTCCAGGATTTCGGACCAGTTTTTTAATCCGGGAGTGAAGGTGCGATTGTTCAAATAAGCTTTTGCCGCAAGAAAAGTCTCTTTTGCAAATATTTTTGGTATGTCGGAAAATTCGTCTGTCATATAGAACCTGCCATTGCCCCAGTCAGCAAGCATTTGCAAGAGTTCTGCGTCAGCTTCCAATCCCACCGCCACTGTTGACAGGGTTATCCCTGCATTCCTCATTCCTTCTATTACCGGTTCATAGCCTGATTTTTCAGCCTGTCCGTCGGTCAGCAAAATTACATGTTTGAGTTTCGTATCTGCCTCCGAAAGCGCGCGGTAAGCTTCTTCCAGGGGCGGCAATATGCTGGTGCCCCCATCAGGCCGGATTGTACCTATGGCATCCTGAATTTTTTCAAGGTCCTTCACCCTTTGAAGCTCTGCGACCCACTTTACCGCCGAGTCAAATGCAATAATCCCGATTGAATCATTTTCAGTGAGTACTTCAGTAGCTCTAATGGCAGCTTCTTTTGCAAGCTCCATTTTGGAAATGCCATATTGTCCTGCCCCCATGCTTCCCGACTTGTCAATCACAAGAACCAGTCCAAGGTTTGGGACCTCCTCCTTTGGTGTTATGTCCATGTTTACCGGCAGTATTGTTTCAAGGGGAGTCTTGTAATATCCCCCCACCGCATAGCTGTTTTCACCCCCTGTAACCAGAAGCCCTTTTCCCTGCAGTTTTACTGCGGCCTCCAGATTATTAAGGAAGCTGTCATTAAGGTCTTCAGCAGAGACATCGGATAGTATAAATGCATCATACTTGAGCATCTCATAAAGAGTTGAAGGTGCGTTGCCGGGCATTACCATCCTTATGTTTGCATTGTCCCCAAGCATTCTGACAAGCTCTTCTGCTGCCCTGTCTTCACCTTGAACCACCAGTATATTGGCCTTGTCCTCTACATAACTGAAAGCTGCCATGCTGTTGTTTTTTGTGACGGTGTCAATGTCAGGTTCTATGGTTGCAGAATAGACGTTCACTCCACCGGTCCGGGCTGTATCTGAAAACACAAACCTGTTCAACCCCTGGGAAATCTCTACGGTTTTTTCCGCCACCAGCGTTCCATCACTGAAGAGTTTCAGTTTCCCGCTTGTATTGACAGTACTGTCTATATTGACTTCAATTTCAAACCTTTCATCAAGCCGCATGCTTTCTGGTATTTTAATGCTCTTTAACTGTACCTCCGCGCCGGTGGCAGGCACAATGGGATAAATATCAAGGGCAATGCCCTGCTGCTTCAATATACGAGCCTGTTTCAGCACATCTCCTGCATTTTCCCGCCCGTCGGTTGCAAGAACAATTCTCTTTCTGTCTTCTCCGGGTATCAGTGTTGCAGCAAAATTCAACGCCTGTTCAATATTGGTGAATCTGCTGTTTATTTTGGTCTGGAATGCAGTAAAAACAGGATTAAACCTGGGTATGGCCTCTACCTGCGCATCCTGCCCGAATCTTATTATTCCCGCCTTGTCATTGTCCCTGGCCTTTGCAAGGGCTTTCTTTACAAAGTCTTCAATCTCCCCCTGCTTTTTTTGCACACTTTCCGAAGCATCCACTACAAAAATTGTGGTTGCTTCATCAGATACCTTTTTTATCCCCAACCCGGATATGGACAGAATAACAAGGACCAGCACCGCCAGCCTCAAGACAGCAATGGTCTTTTTTTTCCATCCTGGAATTCTTAACATTTTTCTTGATGTTAGTAAAACAAACACCGCTGCAACGGGTATTAGAAGCAAAACCAGCGGATAGTTGAAACTAAATGCCATTTGCATAAACCCACCATTCTATCGTAATGACCGCCAATAAAATCCAAAGTAAAATCCACTGCAGGTTGAAGCCCCTTTCAGTCCTGGACCCTTTCTGTTCTGAAAGCAGGTAACCTCCATTTGTTTCACCTGACATTAGCTCCTCCCCTGTTTTCCCTGGTTCCTGGCTTTCCCTTTCACCAGCAGGATTTTTATAGCCAAGGTCCGACTCTGCCTCAGCCGGAACGTTTACACAAAAATAATCCTCGATTTGTCCTTCAGGCAGTGTCTGCACCAGAGTGTAAATACCTGCCTGGTCCGTTTTGTTGAAAACCGGAGCGGGAAAAGGAGGTGCAATCTGCATGGAAGTGCCGTCAGGAGCAACAACCTTCACCTCGGTGGTTTTGGGTGCAAGGTTGAAGCTTAAGGCCTGTCCGGCAGACACATTTAATGTGTTGCTTATTGCCGATGGCACCAGCCATTCAATAGCATTGGTCATCAAAATTGGAAATGTGGTTTTTAAAGGCAAGTCGGTATTATGTATATCAAACCCGAATACAATCATGCGGGTCTTGTCCCTTGTGCCTGCGAATATGCAAGTTCCCTCATCAGCCTCCAGCACCGGCTCACCCCAGCCGGGGACCTCCAGCAGTTTCGTCCGCCCGATTGTAAAACTATAATCACTTGCGTACTTGAACAACTCATGCCGGGAAGTACTGATTTGCGGGTACTCGTATGAATCCCCCACCTTGAAAAAACTGTTTTCGGGAGGATTAAAAACCATAATGTTTCCGTCTTTCGGGAGTGCCTCCGGCAGATACCCGTCGTATATATAAAGGTCATAACCTTTTAAGTTGCCTGCATCTTCTTTGTTGGTCCTGTATACCTCTATCCCCTTCATCAACGAAAGCACTTTTTCAATAAATATATTCTGGCCGGCAACCAGTACAACCCGTGCAGTCTTCATGGGATCCACCACATTCCATGCAGTGTTGTCCTCAAGCAGGGAGTCCTTTTCATCTATCCTGCACTCCAGAATTTCCGCATCAGAGGAAATCCTGCTAAAATAAACATCGGCTGTGCCCCAGGCCTTTACATCAACCTTCCTGGCATCAAAAAACTTCCCGTCCACATACAGGCTTACAGGTATGGAAGCATCCTCCGAACTGTAATTTGCAATTCTGCACAGGGCTGTGATGCCATCATTGACCCGGGCGTGGGATACCAGGACAACAGCGTGGTTTTCTCCTGCATTGGATGCATTGAAAAAGATGACATCCTTGCCGGGTACATCTAATTTTTCATCTCCAAACTGCACAACCTTCGCCCCGGGATATTGCCTTAGAATTGATTGAATCATACTTACGGCAAAGTCCTTGTCTTCAGCGAAATTTGTTGCAGTAAAGGAGTTTATCTTATCCCTTATCCTGTTTTTATCCTTGCTGAGGTTTTCTTCAATTACCGCATCCCTGTTCATGTTAATCAGTGTTACCGAAGCGTCGGGACTAAGGCTGTTAATGTATGCCACAGCCATTCTTTTTGCCTGCTCCATCCTGTTTGGATTGTTATCCGACGCCTTCATGCTGAAGGATGTGTCTATCACAATAATTACATTTTCCGGGCTGCCGGAAAAATTGAAAAAAGGTCTTGCCAAAGCAAGGGTCATGAGAACCACGGCTATAATCTGCAAAATCAGAAGTATATTTTTCCTGAGCCTTTGCCAGGGAGCAGCAGCTTCCATATCCATCAACACTTCCTGCCAAAGATACAGGCTGGACACTGTTCTTTCTTCATACTTCTGTTTCAGAAGATAAAGCAGAATCAGTAAGGGTATTGTAATTAACCCTGAAAATGCCCACGGATTATAAAAAGTCATTCAATCCACCTTGCCATAAGAATATTCATAAATTAAACCTTTTTTATAAATCAATTACCCCGCTGCACAGAACCATTCCAAATGCTGCACATTACCGGAAACCATCATTTCCCCGGGTCTTGATCTCATGCCATGTTTTTCCTTCTCAGAGAGTATCCCACGCCACAGAAGCATCTCGAATATATATAAGGCTCAACCCGATGCCATGGTTTTAACCGCCTGTTCCACCGGAACAGACGTATTCATGAGCATGTATCTTGCGCCCCTTTTGAAACAATCATTTTCAATCCTCTCCACGAAACGCCTGAAAGCGTCTTTATAGGTCCTGATGAGAGAAGATGAAATGGTAACGTCCAGAAATTCGGAAGTTTCAGAATCCACAAGCCTGCAGTTCTCATCAAGGTCCGGTTCAATTTCCGCAGGCGACAATACCTGGCACACATAAACATCCTGTTTTTTAAATTTCAGATATTTCAGCATGTCGTCAAAATACCCGGAATTCCTGCTCCGTGCATTATTTGAAAATAAATCGGATATTATTATTGAAATACCTCTTCTGTCCTGAATATTTGCCTGCAAAACCGAGGAATAAAGGTTGGTCTCCCCCCTGTATTCGACGCTTTCAAGAGTCTTTAGGAATGCGGGAAAATTATTTTTCCCCCGCAGGTTGAGCCTCATGGCATCTATGTTTTCATTGATGCAATAAACTGAAACACTGTCGTAGTTAGCAAAGCAAAGATAACCAATTGCAGCGGCAAGTCTTCTTGAAGCAAAGCTTTTTTTGGGATTTCCAAAATCCATGGACTTGCTGGTATCAAGGAAAATGTGCACCATGGCTTCCCGTTCTTCCATGAAAAGTTTTATAAAAAGCCTTTCAAACCTGCCATAGGCATTCCAGTCAATTCTTCGAAAGTCATCTGCTTCTGCGTATTCCCGGTAATCTGAAAACTCAACAGAGCTTCCCTTGCTTTTTGATTTCCGGTTTCCCGTTGCCCCGTCAGGTATAATAATCCGGGAGTTTATTGAAATCCTCTCAATTTTTTTTAGGAATTCGTTGTCAAAGAGTTTTTCATTATCATCCACCCGGGGGGATTTTATATTGGGTTCCTTTGCCTGAAGGTTTTTTAAATTTAACTCTGCCTGAGACTCTCTTATTTTGGATTCTTTATTTTCCTGCATAACATTACTCCACAAAATCCAGTATTTCTCCGATTATCTGGTCGGTGGCAATACCGTCTGAAACTCCTTCAAAATTCAGGAAGAACCTGTGCCTTAAGGCAGGGTACGCTACGTATTTTATGTCATCAAAAGCAACATTGTATCGTCCTTCAAGAATTGCCCGTATCCTTGCAGCAGAGACAATTGCCTGGGCCCCCCTTGGACTTGAGCCGAACCGAATGTACTTTTTGGCAATTGGCGGAGCAAACTTGCTGTCAGGATGAGTTGCCATTATAATTTTCATACTATAGTCCAGCACAGGTTTTGCCATGGGAATTTCCCTGGCCACACTTCTCATCCATATGATTTCCTGTCCGTTGGAAACTATATTGAGGCTCTCTTCTTTATTTCCGGTGGTCAGGGTTACAATTTGTGTTAATTCATCTATAGTTGGGAAGGGTACTGTAAGCTTAAACAGAAATCTGTCCATCTGGGCTTCGGGCAAAGGATATGTCCCTTCCATTTCTATTGGATTCTGGGTAGCCAATACAAAAAAGGGCTGGGGCAGCTCATATGTGTTGTTGCCAACTGTAACCGTCTGTTCCTGCATTGCTTCCAGCAATGCGCTCTGGGTCTTGGGAGTGGCCCTGTTTATTTCATCCGCCAGCACAATATTGCTGAAAACCGGACCGGGCTGGAATCTGAACATTCCCTCCGCTTCCATGCTTCTAGTAATAATGTTGGTTCCAACAACGTCAGCCGGCATCAAATCCGGGGTGAACTGAATTCTGGAAAACTGCAGACCCAAAACCTTGCCGATTGTTTTTACAAGCCGTGTTTTTCCAAGCCCCGGAACGCCTTCCAAAAGCGCATTCCCTCCGGCCAGTATGCATATGACAACCTGCCTTACAAGTTCCTTCTGTCCCACCATATGCTTGGCTATTTCTTTTTCTATATTGTTTACCGTACTTATCACATGCTCAATCTCATTATTGCTGAAGTCCATTTTTTCCCCTCCCGGTAAATTGTATAAACCGATTCTACAGAATCTGTCAGCTGTTAAAAGTCGAAAACCAGTCAAGATAAGCCTTCATCCCAGTGACTAAAGTCATGGGCTTTCGGCTAAGCTCTTGTAATACCGTAATATATATTAATCTTGCTGTCATTTTGAAGCTCATACATTCTCTATGCTTACTCAAGGGAAGTAAAATAATCCCGTACAATATCCTTCATGACAGGTGGTATAATCTCGCTGTCAATCCGGTTTATTGCCTCACTCTTATATTCGTTGAACACTTCGTTATAAGGGATGATATAACCCTTGGGAACAGGAGTGCCTTCTGAACCAATCCAGTAGCTTTGTCCGGAATCAAGCTTTGTCCCGCCTGCAAGGGAAGGGTCTCCGTCTCCCCCAAGCTGCGTTGGAACAAATACGCTTTCGTATTTTTCAATTTGAGAATTACCTGGCTGTTTACCTGAAGATTCCTGGTCATTGCCTGTGTATCCCACATCACCTTTGCCGCTCTGATTTCCCGCGCTGCCGGAGCTTTGCCCGGTTTGCGCACCTCCCTCACCTGAATTTGCCTGATTCCCCGGTTGACCTTGATTTCCTGCCTGCCCCTGATTACCGGAGTTCTGGCCGCCCTGCCTGCCTTCACCCTGGTTTGACTGGTTGCCGGACTGTCCCTGATTGACTGACCCATTTACATTATTGCCAGCCTGTTTTTCTCCCTGCCCGCCTGATCCATACAGGGTATCATCCCGGGATAGCTGTGCAATCTGCAACCGTGCTTCTTTTAATGCATCAACAATTTTGCCAAGGGTCTCATCATCCAATTGTCCCTGGCTGCCTTCCACAGATGAAAGACTACTTAAAAGCTCCGAAAGCTGCTGGTCCATCATCATGGAATTCCCTGTCGCCAACGCTTTGGCCAGAGCTTCCAGAATGTTTGAGAGGGCCTGGTTTCCCTTCATATTCTGAGCAGCGCCGGCAATAGCATCACTAAGCTTCTGTCTCTCTTCATTACCCGAATTGGCTATTTGATTTAGAAGCTGCTTCAGCTTCTGCTTTAATTCATTTATGTCACTTCCGCTTAATTTCTCTTCCGATGCCAGAGCTTCTGCAATTGGCTCTATGTTTTCAAAAAGCTTAGAAAGATTGCTTTCCAACCGCTCCCTTTCCATCAGCTCAACAAGTTCATTTTGTGACCTTGAAACAGCCTTTAAAGCTTCTTCCGCGCTTCCTGCCTTTTTCAATTCCTTCAGCAGCCCTTCAATTTTCTTTTTAATTTCATCAATCTCCTCTGTGGATAGCTTTGAGCTTTCATTCAGTTCTTCTTTTATTGCATTTAACTTTTCAGTCTGATTCTTTATTTCTCTTGCCAGATTTTCTGCTTTGACGGCTTCCTCCCTGAACCTTGTGGGAATTGAAAACAACACAATCGTCAAAATCAACAGCCCTCCTGCTATAAGGGCTGGTTTTCCAGGGAACCTTATTCTGTACATTTCTTTATAGTTGAACCTTTCCGCTTCCAATTGCGCATCTTTCCGCTGGATAAGGGCTATAGGGGAGTTCTCGTTCCTAAACTCATAAGCGGTAATAAGCCTTTCGCATAGCCCAAGGGCATCTGCTGTTTTTAGCACAACAAGGTTGCCTGGCCGTGAGAAAAAGGCTGCAACAAGGGCTATTGCAAAAGCCCCTGAAAAAATCCAGGCTATTTTATTGATAAGAAAGGGGACCGGATAAAAAAGAGCAACCAAAGACAGGATCATTGATGCTGCACTTGCTACGGCCAGAGCCAAAATGAAAATTTTTGCGGCACGTTCAGCATGCATCCTGTTTTTCAGGGGACGAACTGATTTGTATATTGAATTGATGCTATAGTCTTTCATGACATATTCCCTCATGCCGGTTCATTCCTTCCTGGGCTCAAAATTTAAGCCAATTTTCACTGCTTTCCCTGTTGGCTTCCCTGGAGACCTGGCCAGCTATAGTTTACCGTTTACCACCTTTGAAATGAGTTTTGTATATTTTGTTGCACATTCTCTTCCGGTTAATTCTACTTCAAGCCTGTACTTTCTCCCTCAAACCGGCTTCTTCCAGCCCCGTGCTGTCCTACTTCACAGGCTTTATCTTCCATGCACAGAAAATTATGATAAGTATTGATACTACGATACTGAAAGCGGTATTAATTATCCAGGGACTTATTTGACCGAAAGCAGCTACCCTGCCATAAGCCGTGCCGGTTAAAAACACACTTATTATACCGCCTCCATCCGTGCCTATAACTGATGCAAACCCAAATGCCGGACTCGTGTACAAAACCCAATATAACGGCGCCTGGGGCATCTGTCCGGTAAAATTCTGATAAAGGATCAGATACAGGCCGTGCAGAATCAATGTTCCATACAACAGACCTAAAACCATTATATACGTAACAATTATTGACACCGGGCTTCTTCTGAAGATTGTAGAAAAAAGCATCCCAAGGCTTGCAATCAAAAGGGCGGTTACAAGATAAAAGGCGAAAAGCCTGAGCATATCAATTATCCCAATGCCCCCAAACAGAAAAACCGTGCTCAGTATGGGCAGGGACGCAGTTATAAGAAGCAGAACATGAGCAATGGATACAACTATTTTCCCGATAACAATTTTAAACGTGGAATAATCAGTGCATAATAAAAGGTCCAGGGTTTGCCGCTCCTTCTCACCTGATATGGCTGTGGCAGTTAGAACAGGGGTTATAAGGACTATAAGCCCGAACTGAAAAGATGCTATTGTTTTGAATACATCTGTCATTAACCTTGGATCAAAATAGTTATAGGCTGAATAAATGTTGTCTATGAAGAAAACCCAGATCAGAAATCCCAAAAATCCAAGGTAAAAAGTTATCAGCGTCGGAGCTTTCCAGCCCCGCATCTTTGTTTTTAAATCTTTTTCAATTATTGGATTTATCTGCATCCTGGCTGTTCCCCCTTGTAACATGCATAAAAATTGATTCCAGATTCTCACCGGTTTCAGTAAATGAAATTACAGGCACTCCCTTTATTACTATGTTTTTGAGTATTCCTGCAAGCTTTTCACCGTTCCCGTTAAAATCAGCCTCCACATAGTCATTGCCTGTGGTTATCCGCCCGATTTCAGGTTCCTCCTGCAGACACTTCACCAAAGGCTCGACTCCTCCTTTTAATACTTTCACCTTTATCCTTCGTGAATGGGACAATTTTGCCATTATTTCCTCAACAGGCCCGCTTACAACCATTTTTCCATTATCGATAATTCCTATTGCCGTACATATTTCAGAAAGTTCATGCAGAATGTGGGAACTTATAATTATTGTTCTTCCCATGGACTTTAGTTCCTTCAGAATCTCCTTCATCTCCACCCTTGCCCTGGGGTCAAGACCTGATGCAGGTTCATCTAGAATGAGAAGGTCCGGATCATGTATCAGGCTTCTTGCAAGACACAACCTCTGCTTCATTCCCCTGGACAGGGAATCTACATATGCATCTCTTTTATCCGACAGGTTTACAAGCTCCAAAAGGTCATCAATTATTTTTTTCCGGTTCCTTGGCGGTATTCCGTAAAGTCCCGAATAAAAATTCATGTATTCAGATACTTTCAAATCAGAATACACTCCAAAAAAATCCGGCATATACCCTATCATTTTCTTTACTGCGCGGGGGTTCTTGCTTATGTCAATTCCATTAACCAGGACTTTCCCGGAGGTGGCCCGAAGCAGCCCGGAAATAATCCTCATTGTAGTGGTTTTCCCTGCTCCGTTTGCTCCGACAAATCCATATATCTGACCTTTTTCTATTTCCAGCGAAAGATCGTTTACAGCAAGCAGCTTGCCATATTTCTTTACCAGATTGCTTACCACAACCACTATTGAACCACCCCGCCTATCGCAATTTCAGGTCCCCGGAATCTTACCATCTTTGTTACTTCCGATATAAACTCAATGCTTATGCGTACCCTGACAACATTTTTGCCGCTTACCATTGAACCGGTAACATCCGTAAAATCACAGCTTCTGTCTGTTTCCTCCCACTTCATCTCTTCAAAGTTGTAAATATAGTACCTTATATTGGCTCTCACAGTTGGAACCGGCTCGTTTATGATATCATTTATTATCACTTCAGGCCATTTGACGGATATCCAGTCCGGGTTCATTTTTTCAGGCAATGAAAAGACATAATCATAGTTTCCGCCTTCCAATACCCTTACCATTGTTCCGTATTCATCCCCGTAGTACTCCATATTTTTGTCTTCCAGGCTTTCATATACCGGTTTTATTACTCCCATCGGATATTCAACACGTGAACCCTTCGACATGTCCATGGCCTTCCAGGTATAAATAATATTTGTGTTGTAAACCCTGGGATCTTTGTCATTGACCTTTAAACGGTATCCAGGGTCGCTGTCGTTAAATGCAAAAAATAACAACAAAATTTCCCCGCTTCCTGTATAATCGTCCTCGAGAATTTTCCCGAATATATTGTTAATCATGTCTTGCTTTCTGATATTTTCACGTATTTCAGGCGTCACTTGCTGCCCGGATGTAAATCCGGCGGGACCCAGCCATTTAGTTATGAAAGTCTTAAAAGTATCCGAAGCCTTGGCTTTTGTATCGACTCGTATGGATTTTGCATCACCAGGCAGCAAATTCCCAACACCGATAAAAATATTGCCGAGACGTAAAAATGAATTCTTAAGAGCCAGCCCGGTTTTATTGTTCAAATTGACATTCAAAATCCCGTTTTCAAGAGAAAAGGATTCAATTATGCTTCCCTTACCCTCTATCTGCCGGGAAGCTCGAAAGTAGTTCGGCGACCACAACTGTGAATCATAGAGCTCATATATGACAGGATCTGAATCTGTATATTTGGCTTTCACAAGGCTGTTGACCTGGTTTGCAGCGACGGAGGAGTAGTAGGAATAACCGACATGGTCCAAAAATTCGCTGCTCTGCAAAATATCTATGCCATCATCCCGCTCATATTCAATCTTCAATCTGCCGCGCTCATTTCCAAAAACAGCCATGGCAGTCTCAATCCGGGTTGTTTCACTCTCAGGGTCAATGTATATGACCGAAATATTGTTTAATACGCTTTCGGTAAACCTGGTTTTATACCCTGCCACATAAATAATCCCCATAAAAAGTACCGCCATGGAAGGTATAATCACCCAGCTTAAATCCCTTTTGTCCGTTATCTTAAGAATTATATAAAGAACCGGCCCCACCAGCAGTATGTATATTCCTACAATTATCAGCATCAACTGATAAGGCGGTGTTTTTGTTTCAGGCACCTGGGAAGCCAGATACCTGACATTTGACATGTTTTCCCTTATGGCATATGAGATGTTGCTCTCTGCCAAGCCGGCAGTTGATTTTGCCAGTATACTTTTAAAAACATGTTCAGTGAGTTGCTTTGAATTGCCATTCGTTGCAACATGCGCAGAAAAAGGGTCAAAGGCCAGAACCGAAACCGTTCCCCGGCCATACATGAAAGCCATGACCAGAGGTTTTCCCTGTTCCTCGATAACAATGTCTTCCTCATTTGCTGACAATTCCGAAATATATATGTCACCCGGAAGGTCAATTCCAACGGATTGCTCCAGCTCCCACGCTTCATTGATTGTAGTCGTGCCGGTAATGTCCGGCAAGTCAAGAACATCCTTCAAACCTGCATAAACCCCGGATGCATGGTAACCTGCAGCAAGTATAAGAATATTACCTTCCCTCACCCAGTCCAGAAGAGCATTTATTTGCTTGTCCGACAGTGTTGAGGTATCGAAATTTGTGATCACCATATAGTCAAAGTTGCTCATTCCGTACGCATCTGAGGGGAACTTGCCTTTGTTCAGCAGTATCAATTCCGCTTCAGTTTGTTCCAGGGTAATAATACTGCTGCTTTTTGTTACAACCGGGCCCATTTTTGTCATAATCTCAGCCATTCTTCTATCATCAACTACCTCAGTCAGCCTTATGCCTTTCAACTGTGTGTAGACAGCCGGATCATCGGATAAAACCCCAACCACAGGAGTTATGGGGGAGATAAGACTGCTGAATTCATAGTTGACAGTTTCAAGGGTTTTTCTTCCCTGGACAAGGCTTACCCTGACATTCCTGTTTGCCGTATAAACCGGTACATTTATCGTTAATTCCTTTACAGCACCCCCAGGCAAATCAATGGGAGATGCATATATAACACTGGTGTCATATGTTGTATCAACAATTACATGAATTTCTCCTTCTATGCTTCTTCCTTTGTTTTGCACAGTAATCCTGAAAGGAACATATGAACCGTAACGCGCCCTGTTATTAAAGCCCGCTTCAACATTCAACACGATGTCTTCCTGTACGGCATTTGCAGGCATGGCAGAAAATATTAAAGCCACTAAAATTATAAAAGCAACTGCAGCAGCAATCTTCTTATTGGGTATTCTTTCAGCCATATAAACCTCCGTCTTCCGCATCCTGTGACCGGCATTTCAGGTATAGTTAATTACATCAACGAAAAGTCATCTCTCAATTAACAAAATTCATCATATATTAGACATGAAATAAGAACTAAAAGTTCCCCCATTACTTGTTTTAAAAGGTCGAATTGAGCTTGGTGCATTCATAAGGCAAGAACTTAAAAGTTCTTTGACAGTCATTTTTTACTTTTAGATTTCCGCATTTTTCCTGATATAAATCATTATATAATTTAATAAGTTAAATCGCAAACAGATTTCAAATATCCTCGGGAAGTGAACCGGAATGCTTACTATCCAGACATAACATGGATTCAAATATCTTCAGTGAGCGGTGAATATTCATCTCCATAGTATAGGAACAGCTTGTGAAGAGGCCTTGTCATGGCTACATATAATAGCTTGATATCCAACTCATCGTCCTTGTACGTGTCATTGTCTGCATCAGGGATAAAAACCGCGTCAAATTCAAGACCCTTTGAAAGATATGACGGCACAACAACTATTCCTCCGGCATATTCCTTTTCCCGTCCGGTAATAAGCGATACATCATCCCTGTATTTTTTCATTAAGGCAAATACCTTTTTACAGGTTTCCGGGGATTTGCAAATAACTGCCATGGACTTGTATCCCAGTTTAATGCACTCTTTGATTTTACCTTCAATATCCTCCACAATATTATCAATACTTTCAATCTTTATTTTGCTTACAGGATCTCCGTGCCTTAATACAGGTTTGCCGGGTATAAGGCCTTTATCTCTGCTTTTTCTTAAAACCTTGTTGGCAGCGTCCATTATCTCCACAGTGGTTCGGTAGCTTTGCTCAAGAATCAGGAAAGCGCCTTTTCCGTTGAATACATAATCTATTGCTTCCTTCCAATCCCTCATGCCTCTGTAGGAATGAATTCCCTGACACAAGTCTCCAAGTATTGTAAAAGAACTGTCCTTTATAATATTTTTCAATACATACAGCTGAAAAACACTGAAGTCTTGCCCCTCATCAATCACAATGTGTCTTACGGGTATTTTTTCGGCAATTCCGAAAATTATATACTTTAGGTAAATCAAAGGTGCCAGGTCTTCAAGTTCAACGACTTTATTGTCAAACAACCCCTTTGTATGGGAAGAGGTATACCGGAGTATATTTTCATCCGCCCCGTACAGGTTTGCATCAGCTCTTGGTAGCCAGGATTCAATAAACACCCTGTAGCATTTGAAAGGATCAAGCTTTGGAAGCCCCTTTACATAGTCATCAACTGCCTTTTTTGAATACTTGTTAAGGTTTGATATGATGTCGTCCCTTTTTTCAATTGCATCAATTATTTTTCTCTGCCTTTTTTCAGGGTCAGATTCTTTTTGTTTAATAATTCTTATTTTCAGGTCACACTCGTCATGCAGGCTGTTTATGATATCGTTTTTCCTTTGCTTCAGCCTGTTTATAAGGTATTTTTTTATCTCATTAATCCTGTACATTACAGGCCAGTTTTTATATTCCTTTAAAAACAGTGAATTGATTTCTTCATATGAAAATACGGGGATGTCCAAAATCTTGAAATCCTCTTTGGGAATGTACCTTCTAAGAACACTTTCAAAAAAATCATCCAGCATGGTTTTGAACACTATGGAGGACTTAAGCTCCGATGTTCTTTTCAGCATATCCATATCGTCGTTTTGCTCCTGCCCTTTTACAAACCGCATAAGCTTGTCATTGGGATCTGTGAGCTTCAGTCTTCTCTCCAGTATGTCCCAGGCAAACTGCTCAAAGGTGGTCTGCTTTACCTTGTCAACTCCCAGCTCAGGCAGCACATTGGAAATATAATTCAAAAACAACCGGTTCGGAGCTATTATCATGAAATTTTCCGGTTTAAAGTTCTTTTCATGGTTATAAATCAAATATGCTATCCTGTGAAGGGCAATTGTGGTTTTACCGCTTCCTGCCGCCCCCTGCACTACAAGGGGTTTCCACATGTCAGCCCGGATTATCTGGTTCTGTTCCGCCTGTATGGTTGAGACTATGTCCTTCAGCCGGTTGTCAGCATTTGCTCCCAGGCAGGATTGGAGAAGCTCATCGGTGGCAGTTACGTCAATGTCAAAAATATTCAGAAGTTCACCCTCTTCTATGAAAAACTGCCTTTTTAGCAGTATTTCACCTTCTATGTTTCCTTCAGGGCAATCATAATTTGCTTCCCCAAGTCTTCCTTCATAATATAAATTCGCTACGGGGGCACGCCAGTCTATAATAATCAATTCCTGGTCTTCCTCCCTGGCAAGGCACATTTTGCCGATGTAAAGCTTCTCTGCTTTCTGTTTTCCCTTTTCTTTGAAATCTACCCGGGCAAAATATGGCTTCTTTTTCGCAGAAACGAGATTTTTAAGTTTTATGTCCGTACTTTCCTTAAGGGCCGAATTGACAATCATGTCGATGTAATCCTGGCTGTTGTCGGAGTTGAAATGCTTGTTTATTCGCTCCAATGTCGCATCCAGATATTCTTTCTTTTCAATAGTGTTCTTTAAAGTTTTCTCGACATATTTCAGTGTATACCGGCACCTTTCATTCTCTTCCCTGAATGAAGGATGAATCTTTTGGGACATGTAATACCTCCTTGGTTTATTTTGTGATTAATACCTGAAAAGCATTTTTATCTAAGCCGGCATCAGAAGTCACCAGTTTATTTTAACGGAAAAACAGTGATTAAGAAAGCCGCCATATTTGTCCTGCGGCCTCTTGCCATACTTTTTAAGCATTATATCTTTATACAGCAATTTTTCTTTAATATTCTTTGATTTTCTCTTGACAACATGCAACTTTTTTGATAAGCTACAATAGAAGTGTGCGAAAGAGCTAGTTTTTTGGGAACCAGCTCTTTTTTTCATATTATGTAAACCAAAGGGGCCAGAGGGACGGTTCCTGTGGTCCCTCCTATAAAGCCACAAGGGACCAGAAGAACCATCCCCCTGGTCCCTTATGCGAAGACCCATACTCAACCGGCAAACCAGCGGCTGAGGGGAAAATTTTTTTTCTTGCCTGCTCCTTTAAATTTCAGGACTGCAAAAAAGCCGATTAAAATAACCAATGTGGTGAGAATCCCGCCTTCAGGACCAAAGTCGCCTCCTGTCAGCAGATTATTATTCAGGACATTTATCTTGTAAACCCCTTCCGAAGCATTGCCGCTGACCGGAAAACTGAAAAACTTTCCCTGAAAAAAGTTCCATG
The DNA here is from genome assembly GCA_012839865.1 of Clostridiaceae bacterium. Classification (GTDB taxonomy): domain Bacteria; phylum Bacillota; class Clostridia; order CAYPLH01; family DUMO01; genus DUMO01. The sequence continues at coordinate 13,556 of DUMO01000022.1, read as the reverse complement.
TAATATGATAACCGATGGGCATCCATAAGCTGTCTGTCTCAATAAACATTACTCCAAACAGCATCCCCGCCAGAAAAATGTTCAACAGCCCGGCTGCGGATACATTTGGATTCAGCCCGTGGGCTAATGAAAAGATTAATGAAGATATTACAAGGGGTACCCATTTAACCTGTGTCTGTTTGAGAACCGTCATGCAGTAACCCCGGGAGAACATTTCTTCAGAAAGTCCCACAAAAACATAAGATATCAGTCCTGTTATAAGGGAAGATGAGAACTCAGGATGCAGCAAATCATTTTTCAAAGATATGTTCCCGGTAAAAAGCAGTACGAAAAAAATCAGGGCAATTGAGACGGCACTTATACCACCACCCCTGACATGCTGGTTTTCATAGGCCAGGTACATGTAAAAGAACGCTGTAGAAAAGCAGCACCCGCCCTAACAGGCTTATTTGAAAACCCGGAGATACTGATTATTCATTAATTTGATTAAATCTACCTTTTTTATATATAATTATATTATAATACATATATGCAGAAAATCCAGGAACAATGCCGTACTATTATGTACAATATATGTTGCTGTCCGGAGAAAAACTAAGGAAGTATAATAAAATAACCATAAAATATCAACTATTTTGTAAAGGGAAGCCGGGGGATTTAAAAACCAGGAAAGGATTGGTGATACTATGAAAGAAAACCTAATTAAATTGACTTTTGCCCGGGGAGAAACTTTAAACGTCCCGGAAGGAACAAAATTAACCGAGCTTGTACCGGAATTTCAGCATAACTACAAGACTAAAATTGTTGCCGCCAAAGTAGATAATGTTTTAAGGGAACTTACCTATCCTTTGAATACGAGCAGCAATATTCAATTCGTAGACCTGACCGACCCGGATGGATTGCTTGTTTATACAAGAAGTGTATGCTTTTTATTAATAAAGGCTTTTCATGATCTGTATCCTGACAAGGAAATACTCATAAGCCACTCTATAAGCAGAGGGCTGTTCTGTGAAATAGAGGGAAACATACCCATGTCTTCGGATGATGTGGACAGGATAGCCAGACGGATGCGGGAACTTGTGGAAAAGAAAATTCCTTTTGTAAAAAGGATCATATCCCTTGATGAGGCTGAGGAAATATTTAAGAAGATGGGCCGCATGGACCGTTTCCACGTAATCGAACACAGGAGAAAGCCTTATATTACAGTATATAACTGTGACGGGTTTGAAGATTATTTTTATGGATACATGGTTCCGGACACCGGATTTTTGGATTTGTTCGATTTAAAGCACTATCGGCATGGTCTTGTTCTCCAGCTTCCCAACAAAACAGACCCCACTACACTTTATGAGTTCGAGCCAAATGACAGGGTATTTAACATACTAATAGAAAACAAGCGCTGGGCAAGCATTTTGGGAGTGGAAAATGTCGGTTCCCTGAATGATATGGTTGTGAACAATCAAATCTACGATCTGATACGAGTAAACGAAGCGCTTCATGAGAAGAAAATTGCCAATATTGCCGACATGATTACCAACGAGCTTCCCAAAAAACGCATTGTACTGGTATCAGGGCCTTCTTCTTCGGGTAAGACAACATTTTCCCAAAGGTTGTCCATACAACTTCGGGCAAACGGCTTAAAACCAATTATCATTTCTCTTGACGACTATTTTGTAGACAGGGAACATACTCCAAAAGATGAGAATGGCGATTACGATTTTGAAGCTTTTGAAGCAATTGACATAAAGCTTTTTAACGAACAGCTTCTTGAACTTCTGGACGGGAAGCCCGTTGACATGCCAATCTTTAATTTTCATACCGGCAACAGGGAAAGGGAGAAATTCAGAAGACTGGTAATTGATGCCGACCACCCCCTGATTATTGAGGGAATCCATGGCCTGAATCCAAAGCTGATAACATCGGTTCCGAAGGAATACAGATTCAAGATTTATATAAGTCCAATGGCAGCCCTTAATATAGATGACCACAACAGAATACCAACAACGGATATCAGGTTGATCCGCCGGATCGTGAGGGATTTCCAGTTCAGAGGCAGCAATGCCCTTGCCACTATAAAACGCTGGCCATCTGTACGGCGGGGAGAGGAAAGGAATATCATGCCTTATCAGGGTGAGGCGGATATAATGTTTAATTCCTCACTGGTGTATGAACTGGGAGTTTTGAAGCCTTTGGCTGAAACCGTTTTAAATGAGTTGACATCAGACTATCCGGAGTACTCTGAAGCTAAAAGGCTTATAGAGTTTTTAAGCTACTTCCTGCCTATAGATTCGAGAGAAGTACCTCTTAACTCCATATTAAGGGAATTCATTGGCGGAAGTTGCTTTTACCAGGACCATAAATAATTTGGTTTTGGACAAAAGAAGTTTACAATACTCAGGTAAAAAATTGAATTGACCTAAACCCATTACATCAAGAAATATGAACAACAAAAAAGGAGGTGCAGGCCGTTATAAGAAAACCTCAAAAACACATCATCATAAGTTTCTTGTAACGGTGATTTCATTGGATAAAGTAAGGTTTGGAATTATCGGGTGCGGTTTGATTGCAAAATCCCATGCAGAATGTATCAAAATGGACAAAAGAGCTGAGTTTGCCGCTGTTTGTGGGGGAAGCAGCGAAAAAAAAGCGAGGGATTTTGCAAAGGCTTATAAAGTGGATGCAGTATATATGGATTATAAAAAAATGCTTAAGGAAGCCGATATTGACGCGATCTGTGTCTGCACTCCAAGCGGGCTTCACGGTGAGAACACGGTGGAAAGCGCAAAAGCCGGCAAGCACGTCCTTTGCGAAAAACCCCTGGAAATTAAAAAAGAAAAAATGGATGAAATGATTGAAGCTGCCAGACGGAACAATGTCAAACTCGGGGTTGTTTTTCCCAACCGTACAAGAGCGGGCTTAAGGAAAGCAAAAGAAATCCTGGACAGCGGGGAGTTGGGCAAAATGACCATTGTAGAGTGCCAATACAGGGGTTACAGGTCACCACAGTATTATAAGAGCGGTTCCTGGAGAGGAACATGGGAACTGGACGGCGGAGGATGCCTGATGAACCAGGGTATTCATGCAATTGACGCCATGTGCTGGCTGACAGGAGAAGTGGAATATGTGCAGGGCATTTCAGGAGCTTTGCTCCGGGATATTGAGGTTGAAGATACCGCCATGGCATTGCTTGAGTTCAAAAACGGTGCCAAAGGAGTAATAATGGGGACAACTATTTCAAATATTCCCGAGACCGGACCTGAAGGCGACCGGATTAGAATCGAATGTGAAAAGGGTTCCATACTCTATGCTGATGGCAAAACAACCCTATATAAAAGAGATGGGGATAATGTAATACCAATTTCTTTGGACAAGGATGACAAGGAGGCAGTATCCTCGGCCAGTGACCCGGCAAATATTGACCTTGAAGCCCATTATTTCATTGTGGAGGATTTTATTTCATCCATACTGGAAAACAGGGTACCATATATTACCGGTGAGTCGGCAAGAAAGTGCGTGGATCTTGTCCTTGCCATATATGAATCGTCCAAAAAGGGAGCGCGGGTAAAAGTTAATTAGCCTAATGAAGTAACAGCACTGGTTGCCGTCCAGCGGCAGTTATAAATGAACAACAGCTCTAATACCGCAGTACAGCTTTGGTAAGGAAAACAGCCAGTTAAAATGCCTTGTCATCCAGTAATTCCGTGAACTCGCTACGCTCAAGCAGCACGGACATTACTAAGATTCCAAGGCATTTTTAACTGTGCTTTCCTATACCTTGCTGCAATTAGCAGTATTGGAGCTGTTGTTCATTTTTTTACTTACTTAAGCTATATTGCCATTGGCCGATTTTTTGTATATTTGAAATTTAAAACGGGAGATCACTGTCATCTTCAATTGGAGGAAAATCATTATTTGCAGACCCAAATTGCGGCATGCCTGGAAAACCGCTCTGGGTGCCTTCCTTTTTACCATCCGCAAAATGCACTTCATCAGCAACTACTTCAGTGGCATAATGTCTTTTACCCTCGGCATCATCCCATGTTCTGGTTTGAATTCTTCCGGCAACTGCCACCCTTAATCCTTTGGTAAAGTATTTTGAACAGAATTCCGCTGTGCTTCTCCATGCAACTATGGGTATAAAATCGGTCTGGGCTTCTTCGCCCTGCTTTTTAAATTGCCTGTCAATAGCCAGTGTAAATGTGCAGACAGGAATATTATTTGGTGTATACCTAAGTTCGGGATCCTTCGTAAGTCTCCCCATTAAAATTGCCTTATTCATAAATAACTTCCTTTCTCAGCTTATTTAATAAAAGTATATTCCATATTAGCAAAAGTTACAATATCACCGTTTTTTAACCGGTACTCATTTTTGGGCTCAATTTTTGCATTGTTTATAAATGTTCCGTTTTTTGAATTCTCATCTGAAAGGTAATATTCACCATCCCTGTATATTATTTTGGCATGTATCCTGCCAATAAACTTTGCCGGTATGACTATATCCGCAAGATCAATGCTCCGGCCTATCATAATATTATCTCCTGCAAGTTCAAATTTCCCATTCTCACCCACCAGCCATGCAAAGGCTTGATTGCCGCCATCAAGCAGCGATGTCTCCTCCATGTGCATTTCAGGCTCATTATTGACCTGATATACAGGAGTGTCATGCACTGGAAAACTTTGCGCTTGTGTACCGGTAAGCTTTTTACTGTCGATTTGAGGAGGGGAAACGTAAATTTTGGAATCCTTCCCTTCAAAATGATTATCCAGACTGCCAGTCAAATTGATTTCCCCGCTTGCTTCCTTCTTTTCGCTATTCTTTACTTTAAGATAATATTTGTATAAACCATAATCAACAAATATTATGAAAATGGTTATCAGTATGTACCGTTCAATCAAAGCAAGACCGGCTGATTTCATATATTTATCAGCAATTAGCGCGATTATTGCCACCATGCCCTGGCAAACCAAAGCAGGCAGGATAATCTTTTTTAAACCGGAAGAGCCCGTATCTTTCTTACCGGTTTTACTGGAATTTTGTTCATTTACAACTGTTTCATAAACTTTATCAGGCTCTTTCTCAACTTGTCGGAAGCGGAAATTTCTGAAAAGAGCCAGCAAATCATCAAGACTGAAATGGTCGGATTTAGCTAAAGCTGTAAGGTTTTTAAAGTATTCATCCCCTTCCGGAATTATGTGGGTGACTCTGGATAACAGTCTCAACAACAAACTTTTCAGTTCTTTCTTAAAACTATCTTCCGTGCTTAGAGGAAAATAGAGAAGTCTGACATTGTTGTTCCTATCGACATAAATAAATTCTTCATCCAGGACAAAACTTCTTTCATATAGAAGAAGTTTTTTGCTGTCCCACAAACTGCATACCAGGCTGTAAATGACATTCCAGAACATATTTGCATCGTTTATCTTCCTGAGAAAATCTGATAGTGGATTCAAAGCTGATACGGTAAAAGAAAACAACAAAGTACTGTCAAATTTCCGGACATCCATTGGAACAATATAATCCTGCGGGTTTTCTGCAAGCATTTCAATTTGATAATCTAATAATCCCATGCCGGAATTGATTTTGGAAAACTCAAAAGTCAAATCGCTGCCAACTTTGCCTACCCTGTTAATGTTTAATTTTCTCAAGGATTCCAGTGTCATAAAACCACTCCTGTATATTAAAATTTTTATGGGCCAATGGTATTTCTCGGGATGTCAGTTCCGCTGGGAACACTTATTACATTGCCCGCTTCGCCAAAAATACGCTCAAAAACCTGGTTGACAAATGAGTAAATTTGATTTCTGAAAATAAGAGCAAGGCCTACAAGCACAGCAATTATAATAACTATTTCCACAGTGCCAAGTCCGTCTTCCTTTTTCATTAATTTAGATAATTTGCCCATACTCATCCTCCTTTCGCTTTGCAAATAATTAAATTTTAACTATATAAAATCCCGGCTTTAAGGTTCCGGAAAAGATTTGGCTAATCTGCTGCAAGCTCAAAAATTCAGCTGGAACAACGCAGGACTCACAACCATAATCAATATTGCTATAAATATCAGTATCATTGGAAAAACCAGTTTTGTCGAAGCTTCCTCTCCAAGTTTTCGTGCAATGTTTTTCCTGTTTTCCCAACTGGCTCCTGCTTGCACCCTTAGAAGAGGGACAAGCTCACTGTTCCCTTTTTTAAGATTTTGCAGCAGTGTTGCTGTGAACAAGGTAACTTCCTGAAGGGAACAACGCCTTGCGAAAAGCTCAAAAGCTTCGGTTTCCGATTTTCCCGAGTTGATTTCATTTATTGTTTGAACAAGTTCAAAATACAATGGATTCTCTTTCCTGCTGTCCCTGACTATTTTGCGTATTGCAGCCTGAATTGTCATTCCTGCATCAATCAACAGTACCAGCTTGTTTAGAAATTCAGGAAACTCAAGCTGTATTTCACGGTTCCTCTCCTTTAACTGTTTTTCAAGCTGCTTGTCGGGGATATAAAACATAAGAAACAGCAGCAATCCGCTAAACAGGCCGAAAGCCGTATCAACTTCAGCCTGTGTTGCCACAAAGGTTAAAAAAATTGCTGTAAAAATCAACATAACTACTTTTCTTGCCATATGTATCTCAAGAAACAACCGGGCTTGACCCTGGCCTACCAATGGCTTGATTTTCATCTCCAGGGTTTGCATATATTTTGAGCTGTACCTGCAATTTACCAGCTTCAATAAATGCAAACCTGCCGGCAGAAAACACCTCAAAAAACTGTTTCCGTTTTTTACGGTATAAGTATTGGCAAGATGTTCGCCGCTCCTAATGTCCTCATCGTATAAGCCTGCCATCTTTTTTGTCGCAGAGGAAAATTTACCCGTGTCTTGTCGTAAAGGAACCAGTACTACGAGTTGTTTCCGGTAATTTTTGTACTTGTCCCTGGCTGCAATATAGAGAATGAGCACCAGCAAAATTTCAAAAACCAACAACACATACATGTTCATCCTGCTGAAAATATTTCAGCTTTCCACCACCCATGCTTTTTACACTTCTATGTCCATAATTTTTGCCCCTAAGAAATACGATGCTGCAAGGAGAATCAATACTGCAAACATCACAAGGTGCCCCCTGGCATTGAAAAGAGGCTCTATATAATCCGGAGAACCGGTTGATATCAGCATTAGCAATCCAAAAGGTGTGACGCTCATTATTTCCTGGCTAAACTTTTTTTCAGCTATAATAACATCTATTTCATTCATTATTTCAATTTTCTGATTAATTACACTTGTTGTGTTCCTGATTACTTCCACCAGGTTCCCCCCTGTACTTTTGCAAATGGAGAATACATCATTGAAGTTTTCAATATCATCTATCCCTGATCTTTTCGCAAAGTCCGCCAGAACTTTTTCCACAGGCTCGTTCAGGCTTATTTTCCTGTTAATAATGGTAAGTTCTTTGATAATTGCACAGTCGTCATATGGATAAAGAATCTTCAAATCGTTCAGAGCCTCATTAAAAGCGCTTTCAACAGACCGGCCGGCAGACAGTGAAGAGGACAGGGATTGAAGCAGGTCCCGGAACTGAAGCCGAAGTCCATTTTTTCTCTTTTTAATAATGCTTTTCTTTTTAACCGGCAGGTAAAATGCCGACAGGGAACATAATACAAGGCTTAAAACAATATTTCTGAAAAACATGAAACCAATTGCAAAAAGCAAAATTGAAGCTTGCAAAAGGTATATAAAATACTCTCCCGGAGAAAATGAATATTTGTTGTAATCGGTTTTTGCAGTATTGGTGTCAATTTTTTCGGTTTTTTTCCCCGTTAGCGACAGCAATCTGCTTTTGGGCATGACTTTAAATTTAATGCGGATATTGGCAATTTTCCTGTGGCAAAGACTTAAATAAGACAATATTTTATCCTTTGTCGAATTGCTGCCTTCAATTTTTAATATCAGTAATATAAAGAATGTGCTAATAATACAAATCAACAAAACAGCCATAATTTGATTCTCCTGCTAATAATATAAACCAATCCTGTTTTCCTGTTATTGGTATTATCTTGTTTAATACTCCTGCTCACAGCGCTAGCCGGCCTAGTTCTCCTGCTCATGGTATGAACCGATTTAAAAATCCTGTTCGCGCACAAACCGGCTTAATTCTCCTGCTCATGGTATAAACCGGCCATTTTTAATTTCAGGGTGTTGATTAGTTTATTTCCGGTTCTTACAAGCCAGCCCTCCACCTTGCCAGTATTTATAACACTTTTATCAAAAGACAAGATGCCTTCATTCAAATATAAACTATCATCAGGTTTTAAATTTTCCTTTTTTATAATTTCTTCGAATACAAACAGCGGATTAAGCTTGATCTCGCCATTTTCATAACCTGAGATTTCACTTATTTCAAGCACCTTCCGGCTCGTATCCCTTAATCTTCCAAGATGGATTATTATATCAATGGCGGAAGCTATCTGCTGCCTTATGGCGTCAAGGGGAAGGAGTGCTCCTGTAAGAACCATGGTTTCCAGTCTTGAAAGCATGTCCTTGCAGGAATTGGCATGGCCCGTAGAAAGGGAACCTTCATGCCCTGTATTCATTGCCTGCAGCATGTCCAGAGCCTCCGGGCCTCTCACTTCTCCTACAATAATCCGGTCAGGTCTCATTCTGAGAGATGTTCTGATAAGTTCACGAATGCTTATTTCCCCCTTGCCCTCGGTATTTGGGTTCCTTGTTTCAAGGCTGATGAGATTTTCCGCTCCAATCAGTTTAAGCTCTGCGGAGTCTTCAATTGTGATTATCCTTTCCCTGCCTGGTATGAAATTTGACAAGGCATTTAAAAATGTTGTCTTTCCTGAACCTGTGCTTCCGCAAATAAAGATATTGTAACGGGCAAGGACCATAAGCCTCAGAAAATCCGCTGCTTCACGGGATATTGCACCAAGCTCCACCAGTCGTTCCATAGTCAGCGGCTTTTGAGGAAACTTTCTTATGGTAACAGCAGGTCCGTTTAATGCTATGGGAGGCAGCACCACGTTAATTCTTGACCCATCTTTGAGCCTCGCGTCTACAATAGGTGATGCTTCATTGACACTTCTGTTTACCTTTGAAACAATTGCCTGAACAATGCTATATAGTTTATCTTCCTGTTCAAACTTTAAATCTGTTTTGTATATTGCGCCTTCCTTTTCAATAAAAATGTTGTCAGGACCGTTTATCATGATTTCCGTAATTGTGTCATCATCCAGCAAAGGTTGAATTATATCAAGTCTTCGTCTTGAGTTGAAAATAGCTGTTATAATTTTATGTTTTTCATCCGTCGAAAGATATGTGTCCCTGCTTTTCTCAAACACCACTGTTTCTATCAGCTCAAGTATTTCCTCGTCGGTGTAATCTTTCATTACGTCCATGTTTTCAGATATCTTCTCATTCAGCTCATGCATAATTGTACTTATATTCATTTTCAGCTCCCCTTGAATAACCGGTACCTAGCTGTTCAATTAATTTATTTGCAACAGGTTTCATGATATTGCAAACCTTTTTATCAAAAAGGTATTTTGCACCTTCGATATTGCCAAGATAAGGTATGGAATCCAACACGGGATAAGGGTAGTCCGTATTGCCTGAATTTTGTGAACAATTATTTAGCATTATGAAAATTTTAGACCGGACTTCAATTTTATGTGCAGATTCGATTTTCTTTAGCTCCCTGTCAAAGAATGCTATCCGGTCAATACTGTGTAAATCTGGTTTTACAGGCATCAGCACAATATCCGCACTTTCAAGAAGGCTCAGACTTTTTTGTGTAATGGAACTGTCGGACACGGTTATTATATATTCAAAATTTCCAGTTGCTTTGATTTCGGATATAATTGACGCAAGCTCGCTGCCGGTAAGCTCATCAAGCTCCAGGGAGCAGTGGGAAGGTACAAGAAAGCAAAGTGAAGTCTCCCGGTCCTTTGCAATAAGCGAGTTTATCTTAAAAGCCAGATTGCTTTTGTTTTGTTTTACATAATAAACAAGCCTGGAAAAACTATTGTGCAGGTTCTCTGCCAATGTTCCCTGCATAAAGCTCAAGACGGTATTATTCAAGCTTCTGAAACTTATGTACAAGGTTTTGTGTCCAAGCAGGGCAAGTTGGTGTGCAAGCAATAAAGATATGGTTGTTTTCCCGGAAGCACCCTGGGGTGCGAAAATATTTACCACCTTGGTTTTGCTGCTGCCTTTGGCAAGATGCCCGCCATCATTGCATGTTTCGGAGTAATAATCAATAATTTGATTAAATAATACGTCTGCAGGCTGGTATTTATTTATACAGTAATATTGGGGATATTTATCCATAGAGCCTTTTGGACATAAAATAATTGTTGTTTTGGCGCAGGGTTCTTCCCTGCAAACCTCCAAAAAGTCCTGTGAAACCAGAAGAATATCAGGCTTTCTTCCTTCACTTTGCAAAAATTCAAGAACCGAGTCTTGTTTTGTATAAACTTCAAGGCTAATCAAAGCAGAATGATTGTCTGTAATCCATTTTGCCAGACTGCATGCATAATAGCCATCTATATCTGCAATGACCATATTTAACCTCGACATTTATTTTTCCCCCACATTTAGTATATATTGTCATTATATAAAACCGTTCAACAATTGTCAAATTTTATTTAAAAATATATTAATAAATATTTTTATACTATTAATTGATGTGTGCGGCAGAACTTTGGCATATTTCCTGCAAAATAGCTGAATTGTATCATTTTATGACAATAAGTTGCACCTTCAAGTTTTTCTCAAAAATTCAGTAGTGGATTTTAATGGGTTGCTTTTTTGCAGCAATCTTATTTTCTCTGAGCCCTTACTATTGTAAACCAAATTAAAAAACCTTGAAAGTCGCAAACTTTCAAGGTTTTAATGGAGCTGGTGGACGGACTCGAACCCCCGACCTGCTGATTACAAATCAGCTGCTCTACCTGCTGAGCTACACCAGCATGAAATTCATGTTATTGCTTTATTTGATCATTAATGAGGCAGTTGATCTCTCAACTGCCTCATTAATAATAACATACCTCGATAATCGAAGTCAACCCGCTAATAATAACCTTTTATTATATTACAATATCAATACCGGCAGGATTATCAAATTGGAAATTCGTGCCAGGAAATCTGCTGCAGACTGGCTTTTTCTCAAGCAAAAGTCTGCCTGATTAATGCATGGGCTGCCTTTCGCGTATCTATTCGCTTTTCTTTATTTCAATATGCGCAGTTTTAAAGTTACAATTGTCCCCTCGTTAATTTTGCTTTCATAGGACAGGCCATACTCCTGTCCGTATTTTAATTTCAATCTTCTGTCCACATTTATTATTCCATAACCATGAGATTTGTTGTTATCCATGATTGAATCTGTTTTATTCAGTTCTGCAGATATTTCAGCAAGTTTTTCTTCAGGAATTCCAACACCATCATCTTTAACATAAATGTAAATATTGTCATTTTCTACCGAGTTTGTAACCGTAATACTTCCTTTTTCCTCTTCTTTCTCCATAATTCCATGTAAAATTGAGTTTTCTATTATAGGCTGTAAAATCAATTTTGGAACCTTCACATCCAAAATGTCTTCACTTATTCTGCTTATAAGGCGAAGATTGTTGTTAAACCTCATGTTTTGTATCTTAACATAGGTTTTTACATGCTCAATTTCATTTCTTATTGTTACCATCTCACTTCCGCGGCCCAAACTCAACTTGTAAAAATTAGAGATCAGCTTGACGAGTTCAGCAATATCGAAGGCTTTGTACTTTCGGGCTTTCCATACAATCAAATCAAGTGTGTTATAAAGAAAATGTGGATTTATTTGAGCTTGCAACGACTTCAGTTCCAAATTTTTGTTCTCCCTGCCCAGCTCATACATTTCCCTCATCAGACTGTTGATTTTTGATATCATAAAATTATAACTATGTATTAAATCCCCGATTTCATCATTTTCATGTATAGTATTACTTATATCAATTGTTGCATCGAAATTTCTTTGGGTTACTTTTTTTGTTTGCAATGTCAGTTCCTTTATAATTTTCGTTGATTCCCGGGATACAAAAAATGCAAGTGGAAGAGTAAGCAAAGCAATTATCGCTGAAACAAGAAGGAATTGGGACTGTGTTTCCATATTCAAATGCTTTATATCCCTGTATGGTATGAATGTTACCAAATACCAGCCTGAATATACCGTCTTGATTGCATATAAATACTTCTCACCGTTAATATTTACTGTATGCCACATCTTACTGCCATTTACCCTGGAGTAATTTCCAATAATATCATAAAGATCAGGTATGCTTTGAAAAAAAGCGGGATTCGTATTGCAAATCATTTCATTGTATTCATTTACCAGGGCGGAGCAAGTACCATATGTAATTAATGACTGTCCTAAGATTTTGCTGTAATACTTATATGGAATGGAAACTTTCAAAACTCCTATGCAATTACTTATGTTTTCTATTTCTCTGATTATTCTGACCGCATATATATAATCATCCCCATTGCCGCTAAAAACATCCGAAGGGAACCATTCACATAATGAACTGCTGTGCAAAAGCCTGTCATACCACATGGAGCCGGTTTCTTTGTCAGTAAGTTTTAATAGATATTCTGTCTCTTTTATTTTAGCAAGTCCATCCTTCATATATAATGAAACTTGATCAATTTCCTCAGTATTAAGCGCCAGTCTTAATACCGATAAAAGCTTTTTTTCGTCTTTTTGCCACTCGAAAAGATCCCTACTGTATACAAGGCTGTCTGTTACCAATTGCTGCTGTACAACTTCACTTAAGGATACATAGTTCATGACATTCCGAATTGTTTGTGTATGGGAATCAAGGTATGATTTTGTCTGATTTAATATCTGATTAGCCGAATATAGTACCTGCTTTTCGTTTTCCCTTATCACCAGGTAAGAATTAATTGACATAAAGAGTAAAGTTATGAGTATTATAAGAATTATATAAGTTGCCAATAGCTTATTTTTTATACTTAAATGTTTATACTTTGATAATCTCAACACCAGCATCAACTTATACCTCTGTATTCCGAAGGACTTACACCAACATACTTTTTAAAATACGTTGAAAAATAATTTGCATCAACAAAGCCTACTTTACCGGCAACTTCGTACAATTTATACTTATGGTTTTTAAGCAGCATTTTGGATTTTTTTATCCTTTGCATGTTTATGTATTCGTTTATCGTAATTCCTGTTTCTTTTTTATACATAACACACAAATATGTTTTGCTTAAGGATACATGGTCAGCTATAGTTTGCAGGGAAAGTTCAGGGTTGTGAAGATTTGTCCTAATAAAATTATTTATTTCATTTATACGTGTTTTATTTAAATCCGGTATTAAGTCGAGCACTGCTTTGAGTAAGGCACTTTTAAGCTCGCCCAGGTCAACGGGCTTCTCTACATAGCTTGCTATCTGAAGTGAAATAGCTGCCTTCAGGTACTCTTTCTCAGTATAACCTGTCAAAAAGATAATTTTTATATCTGGATAAAGTTCTCTTACCTTGGTTGCCAGTGTAATCCCGTCCATTTTGGG
>DUMO01000021.1 GCA_012839865.1 Clostridiaceae bacterium | reverse complement strand
AGGATGCGACCGATAAACAGGTAATGATTGTTTCGCGTATAACATTGCTGCTTGTTTCGTTATTCGGAATAATCATAGCATTGGATGAAAAAAGTGTTATCTTCAAGGTGGTATCATTTGCATGGGCAGGCTTTGGAGCTACCTTCGGACCTATTATACTGTTTTCATTATTCTGGAATAAAACGACGAGGGCAGGTGCAATCGCAGGCATGCTTACCGGAGGCAGTATGGTATTCATATGGAACAAGCTGATTTCACGTCTTGGGGGAGTCTTCGCCATATATGAACTATTCCCGGCATTCATGCTCTCATGCATAGCCATAGTCATCGTGTCGCTTTTGACGAAAAAACCGGATCAGGCCATACTGGACGAATTCGAGGCGGCAAAGACATACGAATGCTAATACCAGTTTTCACAAAGTTGTATTATTAAGTAACAGCCAAAAGATTGGATGCAGTATCTGAAATAAGAGCTTGATTTATACCCTCAATATGGCTTATTGATGCATATTGAGGGTATACTTATTTTTAAAGATTATTTGTTTTTATCAAAAATAAAATACTGATGTTAAGTGAAACAGGTCGATTAGCATTCATAGGACATTTTTTTTCACTGTCATGTCTTCCAACTGCATTAAAATACAGCTCATACGACCTGGAAGATATAAAACTTAAGGTAATCCGTCTCCGGAACATTCCACAGGATGGGATGGTCCGGGGCTTGTTGCCGGGCTTCAATCTGCCTTAGGGACACAGAAGCGTCCTTTGCGGCGTTTGCCAGTATTTTACGGAACAAGTCATCCGTCATGAAGTGGCTGCAACTGCAAGTGGCCAGATATCCTCCCCGTGGCAGCAGCTTCATGGCCTTCAGGTTAATCTCCTTGTATCCGCGGGAAGCACCCTGTATAGTCTTGCGGGATTTGGTAAAGGCCGGGGGTCAAGGATGATGAAGTCATAGTCCCGGCATTTCTGCTCTGCCAGCTTTGTCAGCAGGTCAAACACGTCCTCACATAGAAAATCCATTTTTTTGTCCAGCCCGTTGCGCAGGGCATTTTCTTTTGCCATGTCAATGGCTGACTGTGAGATATCCACGCAGGTCACATGCTCTGCTCCGCCCAACGCTGCATTGAGGCCGAAGGAGCCGGTGTGGGTAAAGCAGTCCAGTACCCTCTTGCCTCTGGCAATCCGGGCTACAGCGGCACGGTTATACTTCTGGTCCAGGAAAAAACCGGTTTTCTGACCGTTTTCCACATCTACCAAATATCTCACGCTGTTTTCGCATATTTCAGTCACAGCGGATTCCGGTGCAGGTATGTCATCGGACCGGTACCAACCCTTATACTCCGGCAGCTTTTCCTGGGTACGCAAGGCAATATCATTGCGTTCATAAATCCCGGAAATAGTTTCTCCCATTTCAGAAAGCACATCCCAAAGGGCACGGTAAACCGCATCTTTGACAAGCTCCATACCAAGGCAGGCAATTTGCACAGACAGAATGCTGCTATATCGGTCCACTGTCAGTCCCGGCATCTGGTCAGCCTCGCCGTGAATCAGGCGGCAACAGGCAAAGTCTGCGCCCGGCATGACAGTTTTACGGTAACGAACGGCATACTCCACACGACGGCGCCAAAAGGGAGGGTCAAATACATCGTTGGCATTGCGGGAAATAAGTCGAACGGTAATCTTGCTGGCACTGTTGTAAAAGCCTGTACCCATAAAGGCGTTTCCGGCGAATACATCCACCAGTCCGCCGTTTTGGGGCGTGCCCTCTGTTTTGAGAATCTCTTCTCCGTATATCCATGGATGTCCGTTCTTGATACTGCGTTCTGCTTTGGGTGTAATCATGACATTGGGATACTGCCGTTCCTGCTTCATCTTTGTCACCTTTCAAAATGGATTGTTATTGCGCTGATTGTACCACATTTCTCTTATGCCTTCAACGGGGGGGTGAAACAGGGGGACAGACACTTTGTACTATTTTCTTTGAGGGGGTAAGTGGGATGGTTGGCTGACCAATCAGCCGGATTTAGCCGGGACAAGGGACCTGTCCCCTGTCCCGATTGGACCAGATCTAACCGGAACAATGAACCTGCCCCCCTGTCCTGCTTGTCATAATACGCTGTTCAATATCTCTGTGTAGGTTGGAATTGACCAATACCTGCTGCTTATGAGCATTTCGAGTTCATCAACTATCAAGCGCAATTCAATCATAGCCATATAAACCCTTTCACGGTATGCCCGGGCTATGGCCATATTGTCCTTCAACTCCCTGACTGCCAGGGTTTGCTCGGCCAGATTATTCAGTCTCTTTTCCATCAATAACGACAATTTGGATATCCTGTTCAGGAGGTTTTCCTCCAAAGATGTTTCAATATTGGCTCTTATGGCCTTTTTATGAAGTATTAATTCAGCCAGTTCTTTCTGATAACCAATTACTGCAGGGATTACCTGTTTGTTTACCATGTCCATCATTGTGAGGGCTTCAATATTAATGGTTTTTGAGTAGTTTTCAAGCAAAATTTCATAGCGTGAATGCAGTTCGTGTTTTGTGAAAACTCCATGACGGACAAACATATCTACATTTTTTGGATTAATCAATGCCGGCAAGGCTTCGGGGGTGGTTTTCAAATTGGATAGCCCTCTTTGTTCAGCTTCTTTCACCCAGGAAGCATCATAGCCGTTTCCGTTAAAAATGATGCGTTTATGATTTTTTATGGTTCTTATAATTAATTTGCTCAAATCTCCTTTAAAATCAGTGCTGTTTTCAAGTTCATCGGCGAATTGGGACAACACTTCAGATATAATTGTGTTAAGGACAATTATGGGTCCTGCAATAGAGAAGGCTGAACCAAGCATCCGAAATTCAAATTTGTTGCCTGTAAAGGCAAAGGGTGAAGTACGGTTGCGGTCGGTTGTGTCTTTCGGAAAATGGGGAAGTACAGTCGCGCCAATTTCCATCAAGGTCTTGCATTTGCCTGCATATAGCGTGTTGTTTTCCAGGGCATTGAGAATTTCAGTAAGTTCATCCCCCAGGAAAATGGAAACAATGGCAGGGGGCGCTTCATTGGCGCCAAGACGGTGATCGTTGCCCGCGCTTGCAACAGAAACACGCAACAGATCCTGGTAATCGTC
This sequence comes from Clostridiaceae bacterium, assembly GCA_012839865.1. Taxonomy (GTDB): domain Bacteria; phylum Bacillota; class Clostridia; order CAYPLH01; family DUMO01; genus DUMO01. Next base: position 1,379 of record DUMO01000021.1, on the reverse strand, counting down.
CACCGCTTTGATAACAGCAACCAGGAACAGGAGAAATTGTGCATTTTCAAAGGGCGTATCCCCCGGTTCCAATAGATTTATCCCGGTATTGGTGGATATGGACCAGTTTATATGCTTTCCGCTGCCGTTTACTCCTGCAAAGGGCTTTTCATGCAGGAGACAGGCAAGATTGTGCTTTGCGGCAATGCTTTTCATCAATTCCATTGTAATCTGGTTGTGGTCTGTAGCAACATTGGCTTCCGTGTAAATTGGAGCAAGTTCGTGCTGGGCAGGAGCCACCTCATTATGTTCGGTTTTTGCATAAACTCCCAATTTCCACAGTTCTTCATCCAATTCACGCATGAAGGCTGAAACACGCTGCTTTATGCTGCCAAAGTAGTGATCTTCCAATTCCTGCCCTTTTGGTGGCCGGGCTCCGAAAAGCGTTCTGTTGCAGTACAGAAGGTCTGGCCTTTTTAAGTATATATCCCTGTCTATTAAAAAGTATTCCTGTTCAGGTCCTACCGATGACACAACACGTTTTGCTTCAGTGTTGCCAAACAAACGCAAAATTCGCAGTGCCTGTTTGCTGAGAGCCTGCATGGAACGCAAAAGAGGAGTTTTATTGTCCAGGGCTTCTCCGCTGTAGGAACAGAAAGCTGTGGGGATATACAATGTATTGCCTTTTACAAATGCGTAGGAAGTTGGATCCCATGCAGTGTATCCCCTGGCTTCGAAGGTGCTGCGCAGTCCGCCTGAAGGAAAACTGGAGGCATCAGGCTCGCCCTTTACCAGGGCTTTGCCTGAAAACTCCGTAATGACCTTGCCATTACCGTCCGGAACAATGAAACTGTCATGTTTTTCAGCAGTTACGCCTGTCATAGGCTGAAACCAGTGTGTAAAATGAGTTGCACCTTTTTCAATTGCCCAATCCTTCATGGCCGTTGCAACCACATTGGCTACATCAAGTTCCAAATGGGTACCGTCGGCGATGGTCTTTTTAAGTGCATTATATATATCTTTCGGCAGACGTTCTTTCATTACTGCATCTCCAAACACCATGCTGCCGAAAAGTTCGGTTATATTAATACCAGCCATTTTGTTCACTCCTTAAAGTAATTCCATACCTGCTTCCCTGCAACCCGTAATGGTATCCAGGTCCCAAACTGAAACCTGAACTTCACCAATATGTGCTTTCTGCAACAGAAGCATACACAGCCTTGATAAGGCTACAATAAATCAAAAAACCTTGTCTGTTATTATGAGCTTTGCCATACTATATGTATGGACAAAAGTAAACTTATTCATGCAAGAACTTGTGTAGATAATGTGAATTACCACATTGTCTGGAGTGCAAAATACCGTAAACCTGTATTGATAAACGGAATAGATCAGACTCT
>DUMO01000020.1 GCA_012839865.1 Clostridiaceae bacterium | reverse complement strand
TAGGAATGGCCACAAAACCATTCCAGCAGTAGAGGGGTTGGACACCCCGGAAGCGTACCGATGGAACAGTCATTGTTTCGTTGAGAACTCGAAGCTCGCCATTTCAATGGCGATGTAGTTCACAGAAAACGGTGCAGTGCAGGAGTACGCAGCTAATATCAGGAGGCGCAAGCGAAGCCACAGATGGCGTAGCGATGCCGTTAAATCATGAGGATTTACCGGCTGAAATTTTCTGATATTAGCTGTCAACTTACCCAACGCAGAGTGTGTGATGTTAATGATGAGCTTCCAATAATACAACATTTCATGATAATACCTAAAAATACAATTTTTCTGGGAAAATGGATTACGGGCTACATATATGCCATCATAACAATAAAATAATATAAAATTTTACAAAATACCCTTCCATAATCCAAAATTCTATGTTATAATCTTGTTCACTATTATATAAAATTGAAATATGTAGAAATACATAACATATTATGAATGGTTAACTTAGTATATAAGGCTAATTCGTTCCAACCGTCGCAACAGCCAGTGTGGGGGAGAGATATGGAAGAAAGGCTGCTTGATGGAAAGTATAAAATAATTGATAAAATTGGCCATGGTGGAATGGGTACAGTATATAAAGCTGAAAATGTCAAGCTTCAAACTTACTGGGCGATAAAGGAAATTAACAGTATTAATCAAAAAAACATAAACGTAAAAGAGTATGACATTTTAAAGAAGCTTAACCATCCTGCCCTTCCGCGTATATTTGATATCTTTGAAGAAAATAGCAATTTGTACATAGTTGAAGACTACATTGAGGGAATAAACCTTAAGGAATTTCTGAAAAACAACGGTACTATTGACGAGAAAACCGCTATTGATTGGTTTTTGCAGCTATGTCATGTACTTAAGTTCTTGCATGAGCAAAAGCCCAACCCCATTATTTATCGTGACATGAAGCCTTCCAATATAATACTTACAGATCAGGGAGCTTTAAAGCTTGTCGATTTTGGAATCGCAAGGGAATATAAGGATACTGCAAGTACGGATACTGTTTTTATAGGGAGCCGCGGTTATGCGGCACCTGAGCAATACGGCCTGGGTCAAAGCACACCTGCAACTGACATTTATAGTCTGGGTGTAACCATTTATCATTTGCTTACCGGTCATGATCCAACAACTCCACCCTACAAGCTCCGTCCTGTGAGAGAAATTAAGGGAAATCTGTCGCAGGAAATTGAAAATATTATAATAAAATGCACACAGGAAGACCCTGGCAAGAGGTATCAAAAAATTGATGAGCTTATAGAAGCAATTAACAATATTGCAAGTAAAGAGAAACGTGAAACAAAAGGAAAACCTTATTATAAAAGCTTTAGAAGACTGATTCTGTGTGTACTGGACAATACGGAATTTGCATCGGAACTAGGTTGGATTATTTCAAAAGCAGCCGGGCTTAAGACTGTTATTATAGATACAAGCTACTTTGACAGCAAGCTTGATATTTGCATGTGCATAGAAAGAAAACTTTCAAGATATGTAGCCGAGTATGGGAAAAGTCCTCTTGAAGTTGCTTATAATATGTTGACGGAAGGAACTGACCTTCACCAAATCTTTGAAAATTCAGCGTTAAAACCGGCTAAAAACCTCTACATACTATGCGGATTATTCAATTTTGAAAACACCGGAAAAGCTCCCTTTGAATTCGACAAGTTAATAGATGCTGCCTACAAGTACCATGACATGTGCATTGTAATTATGGACCGGAATACGATTTATGAGGGCATACTCAAAACTTCCGATTATCTGATAGTTGCTTCAGAAGCAAATTTTGATGTTGTAAGGCAGTATAAGAAGGTTGTTGACATCATATGCAAAAGGCTTCAATATCCAATTACGCAAGTAAAATATGCAGCTTTCAATTATAAAAAGGGAATAAACCTTCCATTGGATATTCTGAAAAAAGTTTTTTCTCCAAAATGTTTTCTTGGGACGATAAACTACAAACCTGAAAGAGAGTTGTACAAGAATAAAGATGCATTTTATCCTGATTCAGCATTTAAGCTTCTTGAAGAAGAATACAGCGGCATGCTGGGACAGTTCAATATTATTGCAAAACCTGGCTTGACAGAGAAACTGAAAGAATTTTTTAGGAAAAATTTTGGTTTTAGGAGGGAAAACCTTGATTGGGAAGGATAAGCTTATTCTTATATTGGCAGCTTTTTGCTTAGTAATTGCTGGCCTGATTTTTTATTATAACAACATAGTCATACCAAATGTGCAGCAGAAAACTGAATTGCAGGTGCGCAGGGATATTGATTTGAATGCAATGCCAAAGGTTAAAACAGCAATTGTGACCGGAAATCAGGGTATTGCACGTTACACTCTGATTACCGAAGATATTGCTGATTCATGCATAAGCATTGTTGAAATACCTGAGAAATATGCTGCTAAGAATGTAGTAACTGATAAATCACAATTGATAAATAAAGTGGCAAAAGAGGATTTACGGCCGGGAGAGCAGATTTTAAACGACAGCCTGTCCCAGGATGTAAAATGGTTTAAAGATTTTGAGAGATTAAAGGAATTTGAAGTATACGGTATTGTAGCAGGAGAGGTAAAATCGGGCAATATTGTTGATATACTTGTAAACTATGGGAATGGAGATTACGATGTTGTAGTTCCAAAAATAAAAGTACATAAACTCTTGGAGGGAAGCGGCAGGGATGGTAACAATTCAAAAGCGCATCCCGGAGAGTCTTATAAGATTATATTATCCGTTGACGAAGACCAGTACAGGGATTTGGAAATTGCAAAAAAACTTGGTGTACTGGAAACAAGGCTATATATTGATGAAAGCCAGCCTACCAGCGCTAAAACCTTTGTCTATGAAAAGGCAGTGGAGAAGCTGAATATTATTGTTGAAAACAATAAAGGAATTATGGACGATGAAGCAAGGGGACAAATACAAAATCTCAATCTTTCCGTTGATAGCATGAAAAGTGCAAACACCCCAGAAAATGGAGGTGCAAGATGATTATATCAGTTTGCTCTCCAAGAAGAGGACTTGGACAAACTATAACCTGCATCAATATTGCTGAGACTGTTTCAAAGTTGACCCAAAAACGCACTCTGGTAATTGACACTGACAAAAATTTTAGCGATGTTGAATACTATCTTGGCAATACCGGAGTTGCAAAGGGGCTCGATGATTACTGCTCATTATACAGGTCCAACCTTTTATCAGATGGCATGTTTTCCATTTGCAGTAAAAATGTTAATGAAATGATTGATATTATGTCTGCAAACCGGTGTTATGAGCTAAGCAAGGATGAAATTGCGACTTTATGCAAATATATTGGCAATGCATACAGTAATTCCTTAATAGATTTAGCCACGACCGCAACCGGTTATTTTGAGGCTTCGGACAAAATTATAGTTTTACTCAACCAGGCAGCCGGCACCATTAACCGTTTTCTTGCCCTTGCACAATTTTTTGAGCCGGTTAAGGATAGAATTGTATTTGTTATTAACAATTATACTAAGAAAATTGATTACGGTAAAAGCCGGATTAAAAGGGACCTGAAAAAAGCCGGGTTTAATAATGAAATATTCACATTGTCCTTTGAACCATGGCTGGCCAATGACATAAACAAAGGGAACATCTTTAATTATCCCGTGAATGGCAAACGGGATCAGGGCTCATATTTTCAGGAAATTGAAAATTTAGCATGCTACATTCTTGACTTTAAAAGGGATGATAAATCTGAAAAAGTAAAGAGAAACTGGTTGGGTTTTATAAACAATATTATAAACAACCGTCTGATAGTCAGGCATGAAAAAACGAATTATTAAAGACTGAGGTTATTCATATGGTAAGGAACAATATGTTTTATAATATTGCCAAACAACTGAATGAAATTTTCCAGGATGTGGATAGTTACAGGGCAGTATTTGAAATCGACAGACCACAATCTGAAAATGAAATCAACCTGTACTCGGAGATGAAGGAAAGGGCTGTACTTGGAGACAAATCTGCTCGGGATTATATAATCGGGCAGTTTACCCGGATTCTAAACACACCGGTATTCAGTCTTGATGATAATGTTCTAAATGAAATAGTTAATTTCGATAAGATACTCCAAAACGATGTACGGGTATTGTTTGAGCTATTGCTCTCAATATACGACATGTCAGATATTATCCTGAAGCATGGCTTGAGTATAAGAATAACTGAGCAGGATATAAGAAGGATTGCCACCCTGGAGAAAGATGGCATAATAGAAAAATTCAAAAATCGCACTGAGAAGTTGAAGTTTATTGCAACCATGGCTTATGCTGAAGAATACGGACAGAGCGTGATAGATACACTGCAGCATCATAATATAAATGAAATTGGCATCATTAATAAAGATTATGTCTATATAGTTTTTCAGGGCGGGAAAATATATCTTGAGTTTCTTAAATTTGATAACGCAAATGTAATACTGAACATTCAGAAAAAAACCACCCAGAATTCCGTAATTAATTATGACGAGCAGAATCCCACCATTATAGCTTCGAAGCTTAATTCAAACCGTGTCACTGTTGCAGGGTTTGACTCCACTCCGACAGGAGAGGATCTTTACTACAATGAAAGAATATTCAACCTTAAGAAAATTACCCTTGAAGAAATGCGGGACACCTATGGAACTCTGGATGAAATGATATATGAATTTCTTGTACTCAATCAACGGGGAAGGGGTTCTCATTTTATAACAGGGGCTGACATGGGGGTGGGAAAATCCACATTTCTGCTGGCTATGATGGAAAAAATTCCTGACTGTTGGGGTATTGGAATACTGGACACGCAAAATGAGCTACAAGCCCATCAGAAGTTCCCCTGGAAAAATATAAAGACCCTTATTCAAAACAGTAAAAGAACTATCTCCGAATGTTTTGTAACGATGCTTAAGATGGCCCGGGAAATAATATATGTCGGGGAAATCACAACCTCCTTCGAGGTGGCTGAACTTATTAACGCAAGCCTCCGCCTGAATGCGGGAGTTGGAGCAACAATGCATTCAGCATCACCCTTTGAAGTCATAACCAATCTAAGAAACCTTATGATGGGCACAGGCATGTATAACAGACCTGAAGTAGCTGAAGCCGATGCCGCCAGAGGTATCGATATCATCATCCATCTTGCAAAGCTTCCCGGAGGAAGAATTGTTGTAGAAAATATTGTCGAAATTGTACATGAGGAAGATTGCTACAATTCGGAATTGGTCTTAAACGGCCCAAACAGGCAGAAAATATCGAATTTACTGAACATGGCTCAACTGGCGTTAAAAAAATATATCCATAATCGATCGTACAGGTACAATGAAATATTCAGATATGACCATTTTAAGGGCGAATGGATACCTGTGAATCTTCCTACCGGCCAATACTTTGGAAAAATCGCCAAGTATGTTGACAAAAGTGAGATTGAAAAGTTTATAAAGCATTTTTCTTCAGCAGGAAATTTGCTGCCGGAAAAAGAGGTGGGTTAGAGTGCGGATAGACCAGGATGTATTAAGGGATTGCTTAGCTAATTTTACCAACATACTTAGTCTGGAAAATATATTATGCCTTGTATTGTTCTTCATAGGTTTTGGCATTGTATTAAGGCAATTTTCCGGGAAGCTGGCTTATAAATTCAGAAAATACAAGCTGGCATTTGGCAAGAGCAGAAAAACAAGACTGACAAGATTTACAAACAGGCTGTTAAAGGTTCCTTTTTTGGATAAAGCCCTTAAAAGCATTGCAATCAGGGTTTCAATGTTTACTGATTATTCCTATAGCAAAAACCTGGAGATAGCAGTTGTGGTTTTCTTAATAACAATAATAGTTGTATGTATATGTTTTGCAGTGCAGATTGCAGGACTGCAGGCACCCTGGTATGTCTTCCTGGCATATTTGTGCTTTGCTTTGTTTTTTGCATGCTTGTCCCTATACCTTGTAAATGTTTATGCCCGGCTGAAGTTTACCGGGAAGCTTCCTGAAACATATAAGCTTATAAACTCCCGGTACATAAGTCATGGCAACATACTTAAAGCTATTTCTAAATCAATTGAACTGGACGATTTCGACAGGGTGGTAAAGAAGGTAATGAGAACCATTCGTGATGTTTTAATCAGAAATGATATGCAGGAGATTGACAAGACTTTCTTGATGATTGAGCAGAACTATAAAAATGAATTTTTGACCTTACTGCTGAATCTGATCAGGCAGGCTCATTACAAAGGTGGGGAAAAGGTAATTAAACAGCAGTTTGAGAATGCAACTGAGGAAATATTGTTGGATATAGAAAACCAGAAAGACCTTTCATCAACTGCGAGAATGTACATATTGCTGGCAATAATCATGCCCTTTTGCATTTTGGGAATCGAAAAGTTCAACCTGGTTTCCCTAAGCGAAAAGGCTGCAAACTTCTACCAAAGCCCGTCGGGGCATGGATTAAAACTCTGCATCATGTTTTCCCTGGTTTTATATATTGGATGCATGCTTCTTCTGGAAAGGTCGGTATAAGACATGAGCGGTATGATTGATAAAATTTTAAATTATATTTATCTTATTCCGTTAATTTTGGCCATGGTTTTTGTTGTGATGTATTTTGCAAAGAGGATTAATATGTATAAGAAAGCATTAAACAGCCGGTTGAGCAATAATGGACAACAAAGGTTTACGGCATATATCATTAAAAAACTTATACCGGAGGATTCTGCCATATACAGGTTTTATTCTTCTGTTTTGCTGAAATACTCAAATATCAAAATTGAAAGCCTCTTTACTTTAAAAGCAGCGCTTTTTGTTATTACAATTTTGCTTTCACTTCTGATCAAGTATACAAACATTGTCCTGCAAACGAGAGAAATATTGACACTGTATGATTATAAGACCGATTTCATATATAAAATCTCTGAAGCTGTAGATAAATCAGAGGTTTTTGAAAAAGAAACCGGATACCTTGCCGAGGTAATAAAGACTATAACCAGAAGTGATTTATCGGACGGTGAGGCAGTGCAGTTAAAAATAAGAGATCTGATAAGAAAAAGCAAAGCTGAGTTGCCCATTCCGGTGGAAAGCATGGCCAACAGAATATATCACCGCATCAGGGATTATTACTCCATCAGAGAAGTAAATATAACGGATTATATACTTGCGGGGTTAATGTCTTCATTTATTCCCGAAATATATCTCCTGATTGCAGGTTTCTTCAGGAAAGCTGATGCAAAAAGGGAACTGAGATTTTTGAAAAAGCTTTTGATTTTGAACGGCAGCATTAAACCTGTGGATTTCCTGAGCGTATTAAAAGTGCTAATCAGAAAATCAAAATATTACAAAAGTATCTTAATAGAAATTGAAGAATGCAACAGACTGAACTCAGCCAACAATAAAGAAATTTATACAAACAGAATCAAAAACACAAAAGACCTTGACGAGAAATTGTTTTTTGAAAAACTGGATGAAGCAAATAATTATGATTTTGACCAGGCTATTCGCAATATTGAAAATGAATTCCGGCTTGAAAGGAGGGATCAGGCAAGAAAAGTACGCAAAAGGATAGAGGTTATTCACCTTTCAGGGATGCTGGGGGCTATGGTCATTATAATGCTGATGGTGATTTATCTGATCTTGCCCTGGATGGAATTGTACAGTATGAGCCAGATGGGATTTTGACGGGCAAGGGCTGAAAAAAGGAAAGTCAGATTGCAGAAACAATGAAATGTGTAGATTGTAAAAAAGTACGTTTGAAAAGAATTTAGAATATTTTGGACAAGGGGGGATGATTATCAAGGATATTATTTATGACATTATAATCAGCGTACTTGTCCTGGGATTGCTTGTTACGGTTGCAATTCCACTGTTTCGGGGGAATATGGACATTATTGCTTCTGCTGCTGAAAGAGCCGGGGCTATGGAGAAAGCATATAAAATGGATGTTGTTGGCCTGGGCAAAACAGAGGTTTTGGGAAGCGATGTAATATCAGTTATCAGATATTACAGCAGCAACGGTGGACTGGAGATAAATGTGACAACAGGTGAAGGGGTTCATCACAGCTATTTCAACGAAACATATGAGCCGGATATTTTTTACATAGGGTATGAAGAAAAATTTGAAGCTACCTACTTCTATGATGGAGATGTATTAAAAAAGGTTGAGTATGTGAAGAAAAATTAAATATTAAAGAAAGGAAGATGAAAATGTTTGAAAAGAAAATCAATTTAAAATCACTTTTGACAAGCAAAAAAGGTGGATTGTCATCTATTATTGCAATAGTTGTTTCTATAATAATGGTTCTTTCTCTAATTTCTTATTCAGTTCTAAGCCAGGTTGCCGGTGCAAAGGCTACAGCCGATAAAGCTGCAATGGAGCAGCAGAAAATAAACCTTATGCTTCAAAACCCCAATATTGTTACGGGCAACACGGTGATTACATATATAAACTATGCAATAATGGAAGATTCGGGACTTAAAGTAACTGTAGAATTAAGTGGAGGAACCAAAAGAGATTTTGTTTCCGGGGATGTTTGGGATGAGAGTTTGGAAATTATGGACAATGAACTTTATGAAATGATTAAAAAATATGATAGTGTAAATATGCTGACACATATTACTTTTGAAATCTATAAATAGTGAAGAGCATCTTAAGTGTTCCCGGGAATAAAAGGATTCCCGGAAGTATCAAATGATATTTTTTCAAGCATTCACTTGCATGCAGATTTACATAGGGAGGATTCCGGAGGTGGCAGGCAGGATAACTCATACTGTTATAAGCATATTATTGCTTACATATTTGATTTTCCTTGTAATATTTTACTTCCTGCATGAGAATATGCGGGTTACTGTTGACCGTATAAACTATGAAGTTGCGGAAGTAATCAGTACATCAGCAATATTTACCGGTAACCTTTACAGCTATTTAGAGGACAGCATTTTAAAATATGGCGAATACAAAATCAGTCTCAGGTTGGACAAGCAGGTAAAGAGCGGGATTTATGATACTTTTTTTGATATCGATGATATAATTGACAAGCCGTTAAGGGTGGGCGACAGGTTGACTATTCATCTTAAGGACCAGGACATGTCCCTGTTTGACAGCTTGCTAAATGCAACGATTCCAGGATACAGAAGCAGTTTTTTTGACAACAGGATTGAATCTGTTTATACGGCTGTGATATCAAAAAACTATATTGATCTGGTTAAAGGTTACGATGTAATTGCAGATATCAGGAAGTATTCCAATGATGAGTCTGTTGCCATATTGGTTATTACCAAACTGAATTCTTCAGGTAAATTTTATGGATCTGCATCTCATGTATATGTGGATACTGACAATACGGTTTATGGAGATACCCAGGATGAATGGGGAAACACAGGCGTCAATTATATATTTGACAATGGGGATTTTTTAAGGGAAGTGGAGGTATATCCAGACGGACTTATAAAGCTTATTAAGTATAGTCAGCAATAGGAGGTTGATATGTACCAGATACTTGTTTTAATAGTGTTAATTGTTTTTATTGCATTTAGTTTTATAACCTTGCAGTATTGGTTGCACGATGAGCAAGTTTATGAGAGAGTGGGGCATGCAATCAGCCTTTCGGTCAAAGTATTGCCATGTTGTATCAGCGCTGAAAAGGAGAACCACGAAACTCTTGCAGCAGGTTTTATCCGGGACATCAACAATCCTGTTGAAATAGATAGATGCAAGCTTCTTTTAGAATTTCACAATGTCCTTGAAAAGAATCTGTCTTTGTACAAAAACTTTTCAGAAATCAGAGAGAATATTTTGGCAAAGGTGCTTGTGTATTATGACAGGTTTTTTATAGCCGACAGGTTTGACAGGTGGAGCCCCCCGTACTTTTTCTCGACAGTTTACGGAGATAAGTTATACTACTTAAACATTAAAGATGACAGTATCTGGTATTATGAAAACAACCAAAAATTTTATACGAGTTTGAATGCCATTGGAATGTCTCATGACCAAAAAAACAATATTGTTATTGATAAGCTGAATAGTTTTATTAGCGGGTATACTTATGATCCTATAAACAAAAGCAGCATTAATATTAAGATATTCAACCCTGAAAGCAGCGATCCTGTATATAGGCTAAGCAGCAGCAGTTTTAATGTGTTGGATGGGATTACATTTTTTGTGATATATCGAAACTTTAAAAGACCTGAGATGGGTAATTTCTTTATCAATTTGGACAAAGCAATAGTTTGTGGGTATACGCTTAAATAGTAGTTTGCAAGCAAAATTTCATGCAAGGTTAGGGGTTAGGAGAGCAGGAGCGACTAAAAACAATAACCTGTGGCAGAAAATACATACCAAAACCTTCACCTACACCAAGTGAAAAAACTTCACCAGCATCGAGTGCCATGCGTAAAAAAAACCAACACCTTCACCTGAGCCGGCAACTGCTCCCGCCCCTTTACCTATAAATTAAAAGATAGTTTTAAACTGTTATTAATTTGAAGCAGCCCAACGTATGAGAAATTTTGGATGAGTGAAAAGAAAGATGAAAAAGTGAAAGAATGGATTTTGAAAAAAATAGTTTGCATATTTGCAGTTGTTATAATATTAGTTTCCTTTGGCATTGAAGTGCTCTGTCAAGGCGAAAACGAAGCTGATGTGAGCAGTAATATGAACAATGATGAAGTTGCAAGTGAAGCCTATCAAGCAAAATACGCCTTAAAGGTAACCATAGACGGAGAACCTCTTGTATTCCCGGATGCCCAACCTTTTATAGATGATAACGGGCGCACCCTTGTGCCAATACGGCCTATAGCTGAAGCACTTGGACTGAGTGTAGGCTGGGATGATTCTACAAAATCGGTTAGCTTGATTGGCAAAAATACAGTTTCTTTTGCCATAGGAGAGAAAAAGGTTACAGTAAACGGAGAAGTAAAACTAATGGATACGGCTGCTGTAATTGTAGATAATCGTACTTTTGTGCCTCTAAGGTTTTTGGCCGAAAGCATGGATACGGCAATAGAATGGTATGCCAGGGAAAAGAAGGTTAACCTTTGGATAAAGGGTGAGATTGAGCCTGTAGTGCTTATAGAGCCTGAAAAAGAGGCAGAACGTAGAAAAGAGATAATAGCTAATTTGAGGAAATATGGTGATAATGGTGTAGGAAGTTCAACTCCGATCATAACTTATGAAGATTTGCCGCAGGAAGAAATAGAACGCAGGGCAGGAATTATTGAGGAACTAAAAAGGTATCCCTATTTAACTACAGGTGTAATAACGCATGAAGACTTATTGCAACGAGAATCTGCTTATTGGTATCTTGCAGAAGATAATGAGATGATAAAAACAGCAACAGCTTTTATGGAATTGTCAAACAATGTTGACTATAGAACAATAGATGAAACGTTTATAGAAGAATATAAAACATTTTTTGTACCCGGTAATAGATTGCAATGGTACTTACCAGTTGAAGACCATAAATGGATATACTTTGATGAAAAATTACAAAGAGTTTATGACGATATAAAAAATAATAATGTAATATGCAAGGCAAGGTTTATATCCGATAATACAATTTCTTATGGAGGATTGGGCGGTAGTACAGTAAGAGGACGGTTAGAAGTTTACTTTGAGAGTGCAACATCTGAATATTTAAACAGCATTGAAGGAAATATGCAAATTTGGACAAGCGATAGGGACTGGTATATAAACGAATCGAGGGTTTTAAATACTGGAAGATGGTATTATTGTGATATAGATATTAAGTTTGGGTATTCATTATTAGGGCAACGAGATTTATGGGGGAGTACCTATTATACTTATAGCAGATTACAATATTTAAGTGAATTTAAACCTGTTGAGGGTGATTGAAATGTTTAAGGGGTTACAAAAAAATAAAAGTAAATACATTTATATAGTTACCGTTATGGTATTTATAACGGTACTTTTTTCTTTTCAACAGGAAGGAAAGGCAATAGAATTAAGATATGACCCAAGAGATAATTGCTTGAAGTATGAAGCAGATGTTACCGCAGGCTCACCAACAGGTACAAGATACAAAACTATAGGGTTTAAGGTTAGAATTCAGGGTGCTTCAGGGACAGCATGGGAAACTAATATAAAGATGGAGCAAAAAAGTGAAACACCAATAGGAAATAATCAAGTGCATGTAGAATTTAGTATACCTTTATCTGGCAGTGATGATAATACTATTTTTGATAGATTCTTGCAAGATTATGGCAATCAAGAAGATATATTGATGTTTTTTAAAGATGGCGGAACTGTAAAAGTAATTCCTCTCATAACAATAATAGAAAATGGAGTACAATTAGGGTATATAACAGAAAACGGTGAGTTATCTGATTCTGCTGATATATATGAAGATTATCCAAGTATAGCTCGTGCAAGGTATTGGTCACAAGAATCTTTGAATGACCTTTATTATTTATATTCTGACGGGGTCACAACTGTATACTTTCCGCCTCAACCCCCAGATAAATTGGGTTTTCCGGATCCTAAAGCAATAATATCTAGTGGAGATACAATAATAGAGTCAAGTATCACTTTTAAAGAAGAAGACTTTAAAATTTTATCTGGTGAGCATTCTGATTTTCCCGATTATGCAAACAAGAGATATTTCGAATGGTATTACAGAAAAGAGGGCACTTCTTCATGGTCAATACACCCAAGCAGCGGTTTAATGGCAGTATCTCCTGACTGGTCTTTATTACAGCCCGGAAATATGACATAAAGTTAAGGGTCTATTATGACAATGTCGGGAAAGAAGATACAAAAGAAATAAAAGTTGAAATAACGCCGAAACCGATAATTAATAGACCTGTGCATGATTTATCTATAAGTCATATCTATGTAAAAGACCAGCTAATTAAAGTCAAGAGTTTTTAAGAAAAATTTTGAGAAATTTTTTTAGGTTCCTGACGTTAATGAAACGCATGACAACAAGACCACCTAAGTGAAGTAGACATAAAATAGCTGGTC
>DUMO01000019.1 GCA_012839865.1 Clostridiaceae bacterium | reverse complement strand
TGAAGCCGGATGATGTGCTTGATGTTTGGAAAAGAATAAAATTTGAAGTGTTATGTTAACTATGACTTTTAATGGGTCGAACAGTGGCTTTTGTCACTGATTTAATACAATATTAATTGTACAAGGGGGTCTTATTTTGTTTGATTTTGAACATTTAACAACAACAAATGGCTTTGACTTTGAAAACCTTGTAAACGCAAGGCAGAACAACTATGCCTGGTCAATGGCCGAGTTGGGAGACTATATTTATGTGGGAACAGGCAGAAATATATTGGCAAATATAATAAAAGCTTTTAATGAAAATATTGCGCTTCCCTCACTTGTCGGACCATGTTGCCCGGCTTCCCTGAATAATCAGGCTGAAATCTGGCGGTACAAGAAGAATGGGTTGCTTCCCTGGAACCGTGTCTACACAGCACCTCTGGAATCAGGTATTTTTGGTTTCAGATACATGGTTCAGCATAGGCCTTTTGGAGGCAGCCCCTGCCTGTATGCCGCAGGATATGGCCGAAATGTGGAAATATTGAAGTCCACCAACGGCTGTGACTGGTGCAAGACGGAAAACAACTTGCAAGGCACTTCCTCCAGGGCAATGGTATCCCACAAAGGGAAATTATACGTGGCCACCGTTGATGCACTGGGGTCAGGGTCGGATGTTCCTCTTCTTTACAGGAGCGAGGATCCTGAATTTTGTCCCTGGGAGCTTGTAACAGACACCTCAGCACCCAATTTTGATCCCGACAAAAACCCAAGAGGTGCCATAAGCAACATGACGGTGTTTAACGACAGAATATATGTTGCTACAAGCAATCCGGATGGGGTTCAGGTATGGAGATCAAATTCGCCGGAACCAAAATTAAATGATTGGACTCTTATAGTTGACGGGGGATTCGGCAACCCATCAAACAAGTACTCTCTGGCAATGGGTGTATTTAAGAAGCACCTTTATGTAAGCGCTACAAAGCCATTGCCATTGGCCTGGGCTATTCCGATGGGCTGCGAAATTATAAGGATTGACAAAAAGGATAACTGGCAGCTGGTGGTAGGAGGCCGTTCCCTGTTGTCACCGTTGTTTGGCAATGATGAGCGGAAAAGCATTTCAGGGCTTGGTCCCGGATTCAACAATCCTTTCAATGTTTATGGATGGCAGATACAGGAATACAAGGGGAAACTCTTTGTAAGCACCTTCGATGATTCGAGCAATATGGAAGTAATATTAACCACCCTGCTGGCAAACAGGAGTGCTTTGGAGCAGCTGATATCTCCAGCCCTTACGAAACTGTTGATAGAAATATATGAGGGAATTGTCCAGTTGCTGAGACTGATAAAGTACCCCGGAGGTTTTGATTTATATGTTTCAGATGACGGCGTCAATTTCAGTCCTGTATTTCTGGATGGATTAGCCAATCCGAAAAACTATGGAGGCAGGATACTTTTTGTTGACAGTAACAAAAATTTGTATATAGGAACAGCCAATCCCTTTGAAGGCTGTGAGGTTTGGAGAGTAAAGGATATAGGGTACTGGGATTTATTTCTCTGCGACGATAACCATTATAATAATATCTGGAAGTCAAACGAAGCTATAATTGAGAAAATCAATGCTTTAGTTGACAACATGCCTGCCATATCCAAGATTCTGACCAAGGATTATTTATTTTAAATAAAAAAATCACCTTTCTTCGTTTATTCGGAGAAAGGTGATTTTATATTTCGCTTGCCTTCAGCTTAACTTAATTTTACTTTAACTTTCTTCAATTTTGCAAACCTTGGCAATCCGTTTTCAATGGGAGGACAGGATTCTCCCTGAATCAGCGGCAGTGCATAGTCAATGAATTCCTGCTTCAGGCCGTTGCCCTCTTCGTTGATCCATTCTCTTGGGATCTTCTTTTCGGTATTGGCAACATCGGCAAGGTTAATCAACTTGATATTGCACTTGTATGTCTTGCCTTCAGCTCTTTCAAAAGCCACCATCTTGTCTGTAATTCCATTTACAGCATTTCTGACAGCTTCCTGGCCGGCCAGGAATGCTTCCTCAACATCTGTTTTGGATGCAAAGTGGGATGCGCATCTCTGCAACAGGCTGAATTCAATGGGACGAACCTTTACACCGCTCATTTTTTGCTTTACGAGATTGGCAAGGGTGTAAGCAAGGCCGCCAAGTTGGGCATGACCGAAGGAGTCTTTTGATTTTGCAAGGTCCGAGCCATATTCTGAAATGTATTTTCCATCCTTGTCCCTTATTCCTTCTGAGACGGCTACTATAACCTTGCCATTCTTTTTATAGACCTTTTCAACATCTGCAAAGAATTTATCAAGGTCAAAAACAATTTCCGGCAGGTAAATCAAATCCGGTCCATGACCGTAATAAGTTGCAAGAGCTGTAGCTGCAGTGAGCCAGCCTGCGTTTCTTCCCATAACTTCGAGAATTGTGATCTGGCCTTTGTCATAAACTTTTGCATCAAGGTAAATTTCCATGGTTGATGTGGCTATGTATTTAGCCGCACTTCCATAACCCGGACAATGGTCCGTTCCGTAAAGGTCGTTGTCAATGGTTTTAGGCACGCCGATTACTCTGCATTCATAACCGACTTTTTGCATGTACTTGCTGATTTTATTGCATGTATCCATGGAATCGTTGCCGCCGTTATAGAAGAAATACCTGATGTTATATTTTTTGAATACTTCGAGAATCCTTTTGTAATCAGTGTCATCTTTGTCCGGATCAGCAAGCTTATAACGCACCGAACCTAATGCAGAGGAAGGAGTTGTTTTTAAAAGGTTCAATTCTATTGAGTCTTCATGACTCATATCATATAATTCTTCTTCAAGAATTCCTTTAATACCGTGAGCGGCACCGAAAACTTTAGGTATTGCATCCTGCTTGAGTGCTTCCTGAATTACACCTGAAGCACTGGAATTAATAACTGAAGTTGGGCCGCCGGACTGACCGAAAACGCAATTACCTCTCAATACCGACATTTTAATACACATCCTTTTCTTTATATAACTTTAATTTAAAATTTTTTATGGCATGCTCTGAAATAACTTAACCAATATTATGTACAATCGGGCTGAATCATAATCATTAAAAAATATAACATAATAAATACCAAAATGCAATTTTTTATTGTTAAAAATTCAACAAATTTTAAAATTAAGCTTGATTTATGTCTTTGTTTTGGTAAAATTAATATGTCAAAATATTAACATATTTTGATTAATGTTAGAAAAGCAGGCTGAATTAATTATACGGCAAGCTGTTTACAGACCGTATACGTATTTTTTATTTTGGGGATACATAATTTGTGAACGTTCTCCGGTAAGTTGCGCAGCAACTTTTTTTTACAGGTTTCCCTTAGGAAAACTGCAGTTTGTTGATAATCAATTTGCATAAGTATAAAGAAGGAGTGGAGTATATGCCATTAGTAACATCAAAAGAAATGTTTAGGAAAGCATACGAGGGAGGATATGCGATTGGCGCGTTCAACGTCAATAATATGGAGATAGTGCAGGGAATTACCGAAGCAGCAAAGGAATTGAATGCACCATTGATTCTTCAGGTTTCCGCCGGAGCGAGGAAATACGCAAAACATGTTTATTTAATGAAACTTATCGAAGCTGCAATAGCAGATACAGGGCTTCCAATTTGCGTTCATCTGGACCATGGTGAAGATTTTGAGATCTGCAAGTCATGCATAGACGGTGGTTTTACATCGGTTATGATTGACGGGTCCAAGTTTCCTTTTGAAGAAAACATCCGTTTAACCAAGCAGGTTGTTGACTATGCCCATGCAAAGGGTGTGGTTGTTGAAGGAGAATTGGGAAAACTTGCAGGTATTGAGGACAATATTAACGTATCGGAAAAAGATGCGGCATTTACCGATCCGGACCAGGTTCAGGAATTTGTTGAGAAAACAGGTGTTGATTCACTGGCCATAGCTATAGGAACGAGCCATGGAGCTTACAAATTCAAAGGTGAACCCAAACTCAGATTTGACATTCTTGAAGAAGTTCAAAACAGATTGCCCGGATTCCCCATTGTTTTGCATGGAGCTTCATCAGTTATGCCTGAATATGTGGAAATCTGCAATAAATATGGCGGAAAAATGCCCGGTGCCAAAGGTGTTCCGGAGGATATGCTGAGAAAGGCTGCTTCAATGGCGGTTTGCAAGATAAATATCGACACTGACTTGAGACTGGCTATGACTGCTACTATCAGAAAGAATTTTTATGAACACCCTGAAGAATTTGATCCAAGAAAGTATTTGGGACCTGCAAGATCAGCGATTAAAGAAGTAGTCGCTCACAAAATTAAGAATGTATTAGGCTGTGATAACAAGGCTTAAATTTTAAGGATGGGACCAGGGGGACAGTTCTTGTGGTTCCCATGAATGGGAACCACAAGAACTGTCCCCCTGGTCCCCTGAGGATATAAGAAAAAATAAGACCTGTCATAAGGGCTGACGGCTTGGTATGACAGGTTTTTTATAATTCGCATGAGATATACTTTACCAACAATTCTCATGGGGAAATGGTTCCATTAGCAATGCAGGAGGATTCCGGACTGCTGAAAAAGTCACTGCTTCAAAAAATCCGGCCTTTAAGCCAGTCTGCCTTTTCTTGCCTCTTTTCAAAAATCACATCTTCTCTGCAGCTTAAAAAAAGTCCTCTTTCATAGAATTTCCAACATTTTTCAATTGAATAATTGAAACTTCTAAAGTCAATAATACTTTCGAGGTGTTGCACAGGTGACATACAAAGTAGGAATTCCCAGAGCATTGTTTTATTATAAATTTTATCCATTTTGGACAACTTTTTTTAATGAACTTGGTGTGGAAACTGTTGTTTCTGAGAAGACCACAAAAAAAATCCTGGATGACGGCGTTAAAAGTTGTGTTGACGAAGCCTGCCTGGCGATAAAAGTGTTTTATGGCCATGTGCTGAATTTAAAGGACAGGGTGGATTACCTTCTTATCCCAAGATTCACAAGTATATCAAAAAGAGAATTGATTGCCTGACATGATACGAAACACGGTTTCAGGATTGCCTGAAATTATAGATACCGAAGTAAAAATGTACAAAGATGAAAGGAATTCCTTCTATTCAGCTTACGAAACCGGAAAAATTTTTTGCAGCAGCAAATCCAAAATCTCCTGCGCTTATAAAAACGCATTAAGTGAATACCGAAAGTTTCGCAGTTGGCAAAAAAATGGCAACCTGGATGTGGAACTCTACCAGACAGGTATTGCAGGGGAAAAATTTCAGGGATTTTCAACAACCGGGGAACAGGACAAGAAACTTAAGAAAAATTCTGAAAAACAGGATTGCGGCTTGATGGGCCAAAACCTCAGAATTGCTTTAATCGGGCATGTCTACAATGTTTACGACAGCTTTGTAAATATGGATCTTTTGAAAAAACTGAAAAACATGGGGGTACAGGTTGAAACACCTGAAATGTACAGCCGGGGTGAACTGGCGAAAAACACAAGGGTTCTTCGAAAAAGACTATTTTGGAACTTTGGCACCACTGCTATGGGATATACGCTGGAATTGTTGAGAAGACGGGATATTGACGGCATTATATACCTGATGGCCTTTGGATGCGGAATTGATTCTTTCATATGCGACCTTGCAGAAAGAAAAATAAGAAACAATTCAAATATTCCATTTATTGTGCTTACGATAGACGAGCATACCGGTGAGGCAGGGTTGAATACCAGACTGGAGGCTTTTGTTGATATGATTCGATATAAAAAAGCAAAAGGTGATGGTAAGATATCCATTGCTTCGTATGCAGGTGCAATTCAGAATTACCCATGAAATATAAAAAAGTCAAAGGAACAATTGGCAAGCCGGTTGGATGGGCAAAGCCATATTAAAGCTGCCACCCTGAACCCTGATGGCTGAAAAAAACAGAACTGGTTGAACTGGAAAGGAGCAAACAATGAAGGTTACTTTTCCACATATGGGGAATACATATATTTGTGTCAAAGCATTATTGGATGATTTGAATGTAGATTATATAATTCCCCCTTACAACAACAAAAAGGCTTTGGAAATCGGGACGCGGCATGCTCCTGAACTTGCATGCCTTCCTCTGAAAATCAATATCGGAAATTTTATGGAAGCTTATGAAAAGGGTGCGGATACCATATTGATGGCGGGGGGAAGGGGTCCTTGCAGATTTGGGTATTATGGAGAAATGCATAATGAGATTTTGCGGGACCTTGGCCTTGATATTGAAGTCATCAATTTGGAAGTTCCAAACTCGGGATACAGGGAGTTTTTAAAAAGAGTAAGAAGAATAACCGGGACAGTAAATATATATAAGATATCCAAAGCAATATTGAATGCAACAAGGGTATCGGTTGAAGCCGACAATCTGGAAAAACTTTGCTGCCGGGTAAGACCCCGGGAAATCAAAAAAGGTGAAGTAGACCGTATATTCAAAGATTTTATGAATGGAATAGGGAGAGTAAAAGGTTCAAAACAAATTCTTAAGCATATCGGGGATACAAGAAGAAAACTTCTGAATGTCAGGATTGATGAAAAATACGAACCTTTGCGGGTTGGAATAGTCGGTGAAATTTTTACGTCCATTGACTGGTATGCCAATTTTAACCTTGAAAAGAAGCTCGGGGAGATGGGGGTTGAAGCGGACCGGGCAATAACAACAAGCGGATTTATAATTGAACACATGATAAAAAATGTCCTGCATATTCCAAAGGATTTAAGATATGCGAAGGCTGCTGAGCCTTTTCTGAGAACTGCAATCGGCGGGCATGCCCAGGAGACAATCGGAAACATGGTTCTGTATGCGGAAAATGGCTATGACGGAGTCATACAAATATACCCTCTTACATGCATGCCGGAGATTGTAGCCGAGAGCATTATACCTGCCGTGCAGAAAAAATATAACATTCCGGTATTGACCCTGATAATTGACGAAATGACAGGGGAGAGCGGTTATCAAACCAGGCTTGAGGCATTTGTAGACTTGCTCAACAGAAGGAAGGAGCTGAGTAAAGCTGAAAAAAGATGGGCTTTTTCTGGGAATTGATGTAGGCTCTGTAAGTACAAACCTTGTTCTGACCGGTGAGGAAGGAAAGGTAATAGACAAGCTGTATATAAGGACCCTGGGGCAACCTGTTATGGCTTTGAAAAAAGGAATGAAGGAATTCAGGGACCGGTATGGCAACCGGCTTAATATACTTGGTGCAGGCACCACAGGGAGCGGGAGGCATCTGGCAGGTATTGTTGCCGGGGCGGACATTGTTAAAAACGAAATAACCGCCCATGCTGTTGCAGCACAAAAAACTATAGAAAATGTCAACACAATAATCGAAATTGGCGGTCAGGATTCAAAAATAATTATCCTAAAAGATGGAGTTGTGTATGATTTTGCCATGAACACCGTCTGTGCTGCCGGAACCGGATCTTTTCTGGACAGGCAGGCTGGCAGGCTTAATATACCAATAGAAGAATTTGGTGCTTACGCATTAAGGTCAAACTCTCCTGTAAGAATTGCCGGAAGATGTGCAGTTTTTGCCGAATCGGACATGATACACAAGCAACAGTCCGGACACAGTCTTGAAGATATTATCTCCGGATTGTGCGACGCATTGGTAAGGAACTATTTAAACAACCTGGCAAAGGGGAAACAGATCCTGGAACCTGTAGTATTCCAGGGCGGAGTCGCTGCAAATGTAGGGATTAGAAATTCCTTTGAAAAGGCCCTGGGTATAAAACTAATTATTCCTGAACACTATGATGTTATGGGAGCATATGGTGCTGCCCTGCTGGCCATGGAAAATTATAAATCGGGGGGCAAACCCACAAAGTTTTATGGTTTTGATTCCGTTGACAGGGAGTATTATGCGAAAAGTCATGAATGCAATGATTGCTCCAACAGTTGCGAAATAGTGGAGATAATATCAGATGGGGAGCCCCTGGCAAGGTGGGGTGACCGCTGTGGCAAATGGTCAGGTCAAAAAATTGGTAAATTATAAATTTAAAGTCCAGTGGACAAAGTAAAGTCTGTGTGTTAAAGTAATATCTATAAATAAAGAAATTTATATTTTGAGCATATCGCGAATGACACTACAAAATAAGGCTTGCAAGACTAAAATTGTCACGAGACGAAAAAATGAGAATAGCAAAGCAAGGCTTTCTGATTTTAGCTATATTGATAGTAGTTTTTTCTACTGGTAACATGAATATGTAGGGGAATAGCAATAACCCGTAAGGATGGATTCCTATGCGCAGGATTATTCTGATTTTTTGGCTGGCATCATTTCTACTGACTGTGTCCACTATTGCAATATTGTACCAGATACAAAAAAGAAACAGCATAAACAAGGCTGAAGAATATGCATCGCAAACATTGCAGGCTACTGGAAAAACTATTGAAATGGCTATAAGCGATGTTGCGAACAGTGCAAATAACATTGCCCAGGGCGTTGATATTTACAACTTTGTATCATCAAGCCTGGAAAGCCGGATTTATCTTAATTCGTATATGAGTTTGCTTATGGATAATTTTATGCAATTTAAAGGGCCTGTTTCCGTTTTTGCATACATATAAAGAATGGTAGTAATTTCTTTTCCAATGTAAAAATAAGTACGCCAACAGATGCGCAATTCATGAAGCTGTATTTCGACCTTATTGATGAATACAACTTGAATCTTCCCTTCCGTAGAAGTATTGTTACACCGGTTTATTCCATCGGCAATAGTAATTTGTTTGTTATCATTATACCTTTATTTGAACCCGTAGCAGCCCCCAGGGATAACCATTTTATGGGTGCTATACTGGTGTTTTGCGATATAAATGATTTTATCAAATTCTTTCCGGAATCAAACATACCTACCTTATTGGAGCAAAACGGACAAGTCCTTTTGAGCAACAACGAATCATTTATAGAACTGTGGGCAAACTTAAATGGAAAAAAGAGTCACGATCAATTGACCGGATTATATCAATATACAATCAGTCAAACACACTGGAACTTGATTTCTTATGTCAGTGTTGACTTTGTGGAAGGAGAGTTGAAGCCCTTAAGGATGGGTTGGACTCTGCTAACCATTGTCTCTTTACTTATCTAGGGCCTTTTAGTGCTTATGGTGTATTTGCAGATTATTAAACCTGTTGTAAATATTGCACATCAAACCAAATTTATAAGCAACAGTGTGATACAGCTGCCCGTGCCCAGGTTTAAGAATGAGGAGTTGGTTATGCTTACAAATTCCATTAATGAAATGGTTTTAAGGATTGAGAGAGTTAATCAGGAATATACAAAAGCCCAGTTGGACTATCTGCAGGAAAAGATAGTATTCTTGCAGGCGCAGATTAATCCGCACTTCTTATACAATAATCTGGAATGTATTCGCGGAATGGTAGGTTTAAGCAGGCTCTTTCAAAGCAATCAGATGTAGGTTAATTTTTTATGAATTGGTGGCCTAATTTTACTCCGGTAACTGGCCTAAATTTTTATTGACATTTACAAACGTACGCAGTCAGAATACCTTCGAAGAACCTCTATGTATAATTGATCGTCCTGTTGATATTGATATAAATAAAGAATTTGAAATGCCTCCGCACAGCATAATGCGCCTGGTTTATGCTGCGGATTCACAATAATACTCTCTTTACAGAATATGCTATTTCAATTCACTCGAGTTATAATACAGTTGGTAGAATTGAACTGGAGGTAGAAAAATGAAAATATGTATTATTCAACCTAAGTATTCAACTGACTATAGCATGTCGGAGGAGCTGTTTGCGGAACTGCTCCGATTGATGGATAAATGCGATGATTCCATGGACATAATTGTCATGCCTGAATCCTGCGACATACCCTGCTTTGCTTCAACCAAATCCGAAAGCGAAGCAAGTGTAAAAAAGTTTAACAAAATTCTTTTGGAAAAGGCTTCTCAAACAGCAAAGAGATGCAATGCCCTGTTGTTTGTAAATGCAAGATTTGAGACGGAAAAAGGTTATCGTAACACTACTTACGCTTTTGACAGGACAGGAAAAATTATTGGAAAATACTTTAAACAGCATCTGACTCCTGATGAAGTTTCAAAAATGCATCTGGATGGCGGGTATTCTTTTGAGTATTCTGAACCTGTGACAATGGATATTGAAGGGGTTCGGTTTGCATTCCTTACCTGTTATGACTCTTATTTTTACGAAGCTTTTTCAAATATCGCACGCAGAAATATAGATGTTGTAATTGTATGCTCTCACCAAAGATCTGATACTCATGAGGCAATCAAGATCATGACGCAATTTTTGGCATATAATACAAATGCCTATGTGATTCGTTCTTCAGTTTCCATGGATGAAAACAGCCATATTGGCGGTGGCAGTATGGTGGTTTCACCCAGGGGAGAAGTTCTTGTAAATATGTACAGCCGTGTTGGTATTGAAACTGTTGATATTGACATTAGTGAAAAATATTATAAACCTGCGGGTTTCGGGAAACCGCATTCTGCCCATTATGAATATGTTGAAAAAGGCCGCCGCCCATGGAAATATCGCCAGGCCGGAAGCGCAATTATTTTGCCTGACAGTATCATGCCTTATCCGAGAGTTTGTGCACATAGAGGGTTTAGTACAATTGCGCCCGAAAACAGCATGCCTGCATTTGGTGCGGCAGTTGCCATGGGTACTGATGAAATAGAATTTGACTTATGGTATACCAAAGACAAAGAAATTGTATCTATTCACGACAGCACTCTGGAGCGCGTTTCAGACGGCATTGGAAAGGTGTATGAATATACTTATGAAGAATTGCTTAAGTATGACTTCGGTATAAAATTCGGAGAAAAATTTAAGGGGTTGAAAATTCTCAGATTTGAGGATATTCTTAAGAAATTTGCCTGTCATACCGTGATGAATATACACATAAAAACAATAGATAATACATGTGAGTATGAAAAAGGATGTCTTTAACAAAATTGTTCATTTAATCGATAAATATGATTGTCGAAATTATGTATATTTAATGTGCGTAAATAATAATGTACTGAAAATGGCAGGGGAAATGGCTCCTGATCTGTGCCTTTGCTGTGGTGCCGGAAAAGACCCCTGGGGAATTGTTGACAGGGCAATAAAATATGGCTGTAAAAAGGTGCAGCTTTATAAACCTTACTTCAACCAGGAAATGATAGATAAGGCGCATAAACACGGCATAATATGCAACGTATTTTGGTCTGATGACCCTGTGGAAGCTGTAAACTTTTTAAAAATGGGGATTGATACGATTCTGACAAATGATTTCAATATTGTATCACAAGCCGTGAGAAATATTACAATTCCAAAAACTCTCCAAAATTAATTTGA
Source organism: Clostridiaceae bacterium (assembly GCA_012839865.1). GTDB lineage: Bacteria > Bacillota > Clostridia > CAYPLH01 > DUMO01 > DUMO01. The sequence continues at coordinate 123,891 of DUMO01000019.1, read as the reverse complement.
CAATTAAATGCAAATGTGTTATACTATATGGCATAAAACATATTAAATGAAATATTTGATTATTTCTTTATCCCTTAACCGGATCTTCAACGGGGTTTGTAGACGTCTTTTATCCATTATAGGTAATAACCGCATGTTAAATTTGACATGCAACAGGTGTATTGTCGGCCTTGTTGAGACCATGTGGAATCCCATGGTATAAGCCCAATGGGAAATACCAACAAATTGGTATGAAAATAAAGCTGAATTTCTGTTAACCAGAATACGGGGGAACCATTGCAGAGGTCGGTACTTGCAATATTATTTCCGGCACCGGTGCTTTTGAATTTGGGGTGAATCTGAATATATTCAGTAGGGCTAATGCTTTTTCGGTCCGAACCCGTCAGCTAACCTCGGAAGCTTTGAAAAAGGAAAAAATAAATATGCCTTTTTTGAGCGACTGAAAAGTTCCATTCAGCTTTATTTCAGCCTGATTGTCCGGTTGATTTTAATGCTGCCTGATGGATTTAAAGTCGCTTTTTATTTTGTTAGGGCAAATTTGCAGAGTGAAAGAACAGGCTATAAATTTGCGGGAAAACTCTGAAAAAATGCGAAGGAAAAGCGTAAAAGCCAAAAGTTTAGCTTGCTTAGGGACTTGAGCGTTTATTGAATCAGGTTGAAAGGTTAAAAATTTTCAGGAGGTGCTTTTTATGATGAATGAAGTGGTAAGGAAAGAAAATAATGAAAGGTTTCAGATTCTTAAAGATAATATTACAGACTACCTTGAAGTTAAAGACAGCATAAAAACAGGCATTGAGGATGAAGAAAGGATCAAACACCAAAGAAAGAAAATAATGAAGCATCTGGGCGCATCAATGAAGGATTGGAATGATTATATATGGCAGCTTGAAAACAGGTTTACAAATGCTGCTGACATAGCAGAAATAATTGATATACCAACTGAACGTATTGAAAATATAAACACTATAGCTAAAAAATACAGGTTTGCAGTATCACCCTACTATCTTTCTCTTGTGGACCCTGAGAATGAGGATTGCCCGATTATGAAGCAATGCATCCCTTCAATTGATGAATTGAACGACATTGGGGAGCTGGACCCCATGAATGAAAAGGCTTCGTCGGTTGAGGAAATTATAACAAGAAGGTATCCCGACAAGTTGATAATAAAGGTGACAAACATATGCGGAATGTTTTGCAGATTTTGCCAGAGAAGAAGATTAATCGGTGAATTTGACACAAGCGTCTCCCAGGAGAAACTCAAACGCGCAGTTAATTATGTCAAGCTTAACCATGAGATAAGGGATGTTCTTATAACCGGCGGAGATTCTTTCATGCTGCCTGATGAAATGATAGAATGGCTGCTGGCGGAGCTTCGGAAAATAGAGCATGTGGAGGTTATCCGGTTTGGCACAAGGACCCCGGTTACTCTTCCCCAAAGGATAACACCGAATCTGGTGGGTATACTGAAAAAATACCACCCGATTTATGTAAATGTGCATTTCAATCATCCCATGGAAATAACCCCTGAAGCGCAAAAAGCCTGTGGCATGCTGGCTGATGCGGGTATTCCCCTTGGAAACCAGATGGTGCTGCTAAAAGGGATAAATAATGACAAGTATGTTGTTAGAAAGCTGAACCAGGCACTTTTGAAAATAAGAGTAAAGCCCTATTATATCTTCCATCCGAAGAGTGTGAAGGGAACCAGCCATTTCTGGTGCAGCATACAGGAAGGTCTTGAGATTATGGAAAGTCTGAGAGGATGCACCTCGGGCATGGCAATTCCTACTTATATTGTAAATGGACCCCAGGGACTCGGGAAAACGCCGATATTGCCCAATTATCTGCTGTATATAGGAAATGGCAGGGCAGTATTCAGAAACTGGCAAGGGGAAATATTTGAAATATGCAATTGAAAATCAAAGCTTTGAAACAGTAGAGTCAGGCCAGGATGCACCTTCATCCCGGCGACTGTCCTGGCTGGCTTTCAGCTGGCTTGAGTATTCAGGTTTGCTGCTTTGCAAGTCCACTGTTGGAATGAAGAAAATAATATGCAGGGATGAATCAATCAACCTTTTATCTGCTGCCTGTTGCGGGTGAATAGTTTTTTAACGGCCCGCAATATGTTGAATAATATCAATAAACCCTCAATGCCCAAAAGTATTAGCAGCAGGTAAAGAAGCTCCTTGTTTTCGGTTAATTTGTTAATAAAAAGTGATGACGCAGTTTTAGGCAACGGTACATCCCTGTCAGGGTAAAGAGGTACGTTTATTACAGTTCCGTCAAAGAGTATATAATTTGCAGTACCTACAACAGTTGATTTTGTAACAGGAGGGGATATGTGTTCCGGTATATTGAAAGATATGCTTTTTATCAAGTCAATAAAATCATCGGTGGGCCGGGAGTAGATGACGTCACTGTTGCTTACAAGATTCACCTCGGTATCACCGATCTTTAAAGTCTTATTGACAGCTTGACCGTTAAACACCAATATGTCCGAAGTATAGTTGTTAAAACCATATTCGAGGATTTTTATTGAATCATCATACAGTTTCCCGGGAGGGGTATCCAGGACAATGCAAATCAGCCTCTGGTTGCTTTTTCTTGCTGTGGTTACAATCGAGTGCTTTGACGGATCGTTAAAACCTATTTTTCCCCCTTCTGTAGGTTCGTAACGCTGGAACATCTCATTGCCGTTAATAAAATAATCATAATTAGCTCCGTCTATCCAGGTCATTCCCCTGTATGCAAACATGGAGCTGAAAGTGGGGTTTGATATTGCATACCGGACAAGAACCGCCAGGTCACGGGCGGTGGTATACTGGTTTTCATCCAAAAGGCCTGTAGGGTTTTCAAAATGCGTATTCTGCAAACCCAGCTCTTTTGCCTTATTATTCATCATTTCAGTGAATTTTTTGGTGCTGCCTCCAACGTGCTCGGCAAGGGCTTGGGCGGCATCATTGGCAGAAGTGATTAAAATGGCGCAAACCAGTTGCCGGACATTGTATTTTTCTCCAACTTTCAGCCATAGCAAGGAACCTTCGGTAGAGGCCGCCTCTTTGCTTATTGTAACATCAGAATCAAGATTGCCGTTTTCTACGACAAGCAATGCGGTCATTATTTTATTGGCAATTGAAATATGAAGTTTCCTGTCTACCTCTTTTTCATACAAAATCTGTCCCCGCCTTGCCTCCATCAAAATAGCGGAAACTGCACTGACTTCAGGCGGATTGTCAAGGGCGAAGACATTCATGGGCAATAAGGACAGGCAAAAAAAGGCCAACATTATATATGCTAATAAACTGCTCGTATTAAGTTTATTCCCTGCGCGGAATATTTTATTTATAAAAGAGGCGGTTGGCGTGCTCTCAAATTCTTTTAACATGATACCTCCGTAAAAAGCCAATCTAACCTTCAACCGGTGCCCAATCCGTTTTCCTGCCAGAAAGTCTTGGCTTTGGGACATTTCCAAATTCTCATCAAGGTTTATAATATGCGTTTAAATGATGTCTTTAAAAATATTTACTGTCAATTATTATTGTACATAAAAAAGCTGTCTTAAGCAACAATTGACCAAAATGGTTTTACTTTTGCCTGATTTATGTCCGGACACTTTGCGACTGTAAACAGTTAATTTAATTCAGCTATTTTAAGTTTTTCAATTTTTATGCTGCTTTTTGCGTGCAATAAAATTTCTTATGGACTTTATAACCTCAACTATTGGTATTATGGAAAAGGAAGCTATTATTACGATAACCCATTGCTCCAAATTCAGATGTTGCACTTTGAAAATTGTGTTAAGCTGCGGCATCAAAATGACTATTATCTGCAAAAGCCCCGCCAGTAGTATGGCTCCAATCAGATACATGTTGGAAAAAAGGCCTTTGGTGGCAACTGAATTGTTTCCGGTGCGAACATTGAATACATGCACCAGCTGAATGAGCCCAAGGGTGGCGAAAGCCATTGTAACCGCTACATCCGGGCCATAATTCACAAGGCTGATATAGTAGGTTACCAAAGTTGTAATGCCTTCCAGTATACCTTGATATACAATATTTATGCCAAATCCTTCAGAAAAAACGCTTTGGCTTGCCGGCCGGGGTTTTTCTGTCATAACATCCCTGTCAGGCTTTTCAACACCCAGGGCAAGGGCGGGAAATGTATCTGTAACAAGGTTTATCCAAAGTATATGAATCGGATAGAGTATTTTCCAATGGAACATGGTTGCAAGGAACAGGGTTATTATCTCACCGGTGTTTGCTGACAAAAGGTACTGGACTACTTTTCTTATATTGCTGTAAATTGTCCTGCCTTCCTTAACCGCCTCAACTATTGTGGCAAAGTTGTCATCCGTCAGTACCATGTCCGACACTCCCTTTGCAACATCGGTACCGGTTATTCCCATACCGACTCCTATGTCTGCTATTTTTAGGGCAGGGGCATCATTGACTCCGTCTCCCGTCATGGCTACGGTCTTGCCTTTTTTCTTCCACGCCTTTACAATTCTTACCTTGTGCTCAGGAGAAACCCTGGCATAAACCGAGTATTTTTCCACATTGTTTTCAAACTCTTCCTCGCTGATTGCGTTAAGCTCGCGGCCGGTTATCACCTCATCCCCGGAACTCAAAATTTCAAGCTCTCCGGCAATCGCAACGGCAGTATCCCTGTGGTCTCCGGTAATCATTATTGGCCTGATTCCTGCTTTTTTGCAGACCTCCACAGCATCCCTGACCTCCGGCCTCGGAGGATCGATCATACCCACCAGTGCCACAAGAGTCAGGCCATTTTCCGTTTCTTCAGTTGTAAGCACCTCCGGATAGTTTTCAATATCCTTGTATGCAACTGCAAGGACGCGAAGAGCATTGCCTGCCATTTTGGAATTGGCTTTCTGGAAGGCGGAAATAAACTCTTTTGTTAATGGTTTGACTTCATCCCCGGCAAGCACATGGCTGCAACGTTCAATAAGCACGTCGGGAGCTCCTTTTGTAAGTACCCGGTATCCTTCTTCAGTTAAATTCAATGTCGTCATTAATTTCCGGTCGGAATCAAAAGGTATTTCGTTCTTGCGAGGGTGCTTTTCGTCCATTTCGTTCTTATTATAGCCTTTGTCAAGGGCAAATGACACCAGGGCTGTTTCCGTGGGATCTCCAAGAACCCTGGCAGAGCCATGTTCAAGCTTTGAATCGTTGCAAAGAGTTAAGACCTGCATTAATATTTGGGAACTTCTGCTGTCAGTTTTGAATTCATTTTCGTCCACAATATTTTCATCAACATAGATTTGCCTTACAGTCATCTTGTTTTGTGTTAGGGTTCCAGTTTTATCTGAACATATTATCTGGGTGCTTCCCAAAGTCTCAACGGCAGGCAGTTTTCGAACTATGGTGTTTCTTTTGGCCATTCTCTGAACGCCCAATGCCAGGACAATTGTTACAACGGCAGGTAAACCTTCCGGTATGGCTGCAACCGCCAGGCTGACAGCTGTGAGGAACATGTCAAGATATGGCCTTCCGCCAACTACCCCCACTATGAATATAACAACGGCTACTGCAAGAATTGCAATGGTAAGGTATTTCCCCAGTTCCGCCAGCTTTTGCTGCAAGGGGGTTTGTTCGGTTTCCCTGGCTGAAAGGTATCCTGCTATCTTACCGACCTCGGTATTTATGCCTGTTCCGACTGCTATGCCGCTTCCCCGGCCATAGGTGACAACGCTTCCGGCGTAGGCCATATTATGCCTGTCACCAATAACAACATCCTCCTTATCTATTTTGCCTGTCGATTTTTCAACAGGTACTGATTCTCCTGTTAAGGAAGCTTCTTCAATTTTCAGGTTGGAGGATTCGATAAGCCTCAGATCCGCCGGCACATAATCGCCGGCTTCAAGGATTACAATGTCACCGGGTACAATCTCGGATGCTTTTATATGCTTTACATCACCGTTTCTTTTAACTTTTGCAAAGGGGGCTGACATCTTTTTTAAAGCTGCCAGCGCTTTTTCAGCCTTGCTTTCCTGCATTACCCCGAGAACTGCATTGATTAGAACCACTGCAAGAATTATAACGGTATCGGTAATTTCCCCCATGAAGCCTGAAATGCCGGCAGCTATAAGAAGAATTATTATCATTATATCTTTAAACTGGTCCAGAAATTTAGCGAATAATGAGCGGCCTTTTTCTTCCTTCAGTTCATTTGGACCATAAACAGAAATTCTTCCCCGGGTATCCTTCTCGTCCAGGCCAGCGGGGTTTGTATTCAGAGCTTCATAGGTTTCATCTACAGTCAAGGTGTGGTAAGGTTTGGTTGGCTGTAAGTTTTCTTTATCCATTTTTTTTCTCCTTTCCAAATTTAGTCTGACAAAAAAACGTTGATTAAATACATGTAACACTCTATAGATATTTATAAAAATTTCGGGCTATACTTCAATAAATTAAATTCTACGTTCCAAAATCCAATAATCTGATTGTTACCCAAATAGTATTTGAATTAACACTGGATTAAATAAAAGTCGAAGTAAAACCTCTTCAATGTGGTTGCCGTATGGAAAGCGCAGTTGAAAGCCTTCCAGGATGTCAGGTTTAATAAATGTAAGACAAATGTGTACAATTTAAAAAAGACTTTCAACATAATTCCGAAGAACTATGTTAAAAGTCTCGCTTTCCATTTACGGATTATAAAACCAGGCTTTTGGCCGGTTGTTGGTTTTATAACTAGAAGCTACTCCCCTCTAACAAGTATAATTTACCATGTAAGAACTAAAATGTCAAGGGAGGGGACAGGGGACCAGGGGGACGGTTCTTCCGGTTCCCTCCTTTGGGGGTTCCCTTGGTTTTCCGGAGCTGTCCCAGGTCCTCCTGGCTTACCCTGGTTCATCCCGGATTTCTACTATGAGGGAACCAAAGGAACCGTCCTCCTGGTCTTTCTGGGGGGACACCCTTTGCTTTCCCGGGGCAGTCCCTAGTCCCCCTGGTTTACCCTGGTTCATCCCGGATTTCTCTTTTGAGGGAATCAAGAGAACTGTCCCCTTGGTCCCTGGTTTAGCTGCTGGCCAGTACTGCATTCAACTCTGCTCCCATAATCAGAATAACGCTGCTCCAGTACAACCACAATAAGAGGACAATTACACCGCCAATGCTCCCGTATGTGGTTGAGTAGCTTGTAAAATTGTTCACATAAAAGGAAAAGCCAAGGGATATGGAAATCCAGGCAACAGTTGCAAATATTGAACCGGGTACAATTTCGGAAAACTTCATTTTTTTGTTTGGAAGAATGTAATAGAGCAGGAAAATTACCATAAGAATGGAAAACAGGGAAATTACATATCTGGCTATATCCCAGATTTTAATGAAATAGTCTGAATAGCCGGCTGCTTCAAATAAGTATCTTCCAATTATTTCACCGAAAATAATAAACGAAAAAATGATCAATATAACCAGTGCAAGCCCGATAGTATAAACCAGGGTTAATGCCTTTACCAGAAAAAAAGGCCGGCTTTCCCTGTGGTTGTAAGCCCGGTTGAATGCTCTCAAAAGTGCGGACAATCCATTGGAGGACGCCCATAAAGTTCCCAGCATACTGAAGGAAAGCAGGGTACCGCTTCTTTTTTTCACAATATCCCGCGCTATTTCAATAACAAGGTCATATGTCGATTCAGGCAGAATTAATGCAAGGTCGTTAAGAACCCCCTCACTGGTTAGGGGAGTGTAGCCCGCCAGGGTCAGAAGGAAAATCAGAAACGGAAAAAAGGCAAAAATAAGTGAATAGCTCAGTTGAGCCGATAATGCCGGAACCTCATCCTCAATAAACCTGTTGTACAGCTTTACAAGAATTTTATACACCTTGGACAACCCACCTTGGACAATTTGACTTCATGCAGTCTGGTACAAGTGTTGCTGTTCACACATTTTGCTTTATGAGTCATTGGCTCCAATAAGGCTTAAAACAATGGATCTGCAACACCTGGGCAGTTCATGATGAATAACCGGGTTTTGGTCCTCCTACACAACCCACCTTATAAGGCCTGTTTCGAATTTATTTATCAGATTGGGATGGTGGGGTATGACTCTGAAGGTATAACCGTATTCACCGCCCTCTTTTATTGCAATATCAGTCGAGTATTTATATATTCCCTGTGAGGTTTCCTCAATCATATTCATTTCAGCGGTCCTGGAATCTTCAATTGTATTGTCATCCTGAATTTTGCCATAGTAGGTTTCCACTTTGACGTATGCAGGAGGAATGTCTCCCAGGTGGACAACAGCTGTAAGTTTTACGGAATTGCCGCTTTCAACTTCCTTATAGGAAAGTTTGTCCATGGTTTTTTCGGCCTCAATGCTGACAGAGGCCCAGTTCTTTTCCACAAACTGCTTCCATTCGGACAATTCTTTTATTAGTCCTTTTTGTTCCAAAACATATCTTATTCGATCAATGGAAGGAATATACATTTTATTGGTGTAATCGATGACCATTCTGTGGGTGCTGTAGCGATATGCAGTGGTTTTTACGGACTCTTTCATTTTTTCTATCCACATTTGAGGAATTCCCTGTTCATCCCGGCAATAATAAAGGGGTATGATTTCATTTTCCAGGACTTCATATAAAGAGAGACTGTCCTCATAATCCTGCCGGCAATCATCGTCATAGACCATGTCACTGCCGATAATCCAGCCGTTCTTTCCATTGTAGCCTTCACACCACCAGCCATCCAGCACACTGAAATTTAAAATGCCGTTTACAGCAGCCTTCTGTCCGCTGGTACCGCTGGCCTCAAGGGGTCTTCTCGGGTTGTTCAGCCAGACGTCAACACCTGAAATAAGCTTGCGGGCCATTTGCATGTTGTAGTTTTCCAGCAGCAATATCTTTCCTTTGAAACCCTCCAGCCTTGAAATATCATTTATCTGTTTAATAATTTCATGGGCAGGACGGTCGGCAGGATGCGCCTTCCCCGCAAATATGACTTGCACAGGCCTGTCCGGGTTGTTCAGTATTTTTCTTATGCGGTCGATATCTTTGAATATGAGGTCCGCCCTTTTATAAGTTGCGAATCTTCTGGCAAAGCCAATGGTAAGAACATCGGGATTCAATATTTTATCTGCTTCTCTCATGCTTTCGGAAGATTCAGCATTTTTCATGCGCTGCAGTTTAAGCATTCCCCGAAGATAGTCAATCATATCCTTTTTGCATCTTAAGTGCATGGTCCATAGTTCCGAATTGGGTATGTTTTCTACGTCATTCCACGTCTCAGGAAGGAATGCTTTTTCTTTCCAATCCCCGTCAAGGTATTTGTCAAATAAATTTCGAAGGTCCCTGTTCAGCCATGTGAATGTGTGGACTCCATTTGTGATATGTCCGATTGGAACTTCATCTTCAGGCATGTTGTTCCATGTGCTGCAGAAAATATTCCTTGAAACGGCACCATGCAATTCACTTACACCATTTCTTCTTCCTGCAAGTTTCAGGGCCAGTATTGTCATGTTAAAATTATAATGGTCCCCGGGTTTTGCGCCTAAATCCAAAAATTCATGCCTACTGATACCCAGTGAGTCCCAATAATTGTGGAAATATTTATCTATCATCGCATAGGGGAAAACATCATTGCCGGCAGGCACCGAAGTATGTGTTGTAAACACCAGGCAGGAAGCCACGGCTTCCCTTGCTTCACGGAATGTAAACCCTTTTTCCCTCATGAAGGATTTTATTAGTTCCAGACCTAAAAAAGCCGAATGGCCTTCATTCATGTGATAGACATCCGGGTTGATTCCCAAGGCTTTGAGAGCCCTGTATCCTCCGATACCCAGAATTATTTCCTGTTGTATCCTGGTCTCCTGGTCACCTCCGTATAGAATGCCTGTTAATGAGCGGTCGGAGGCACTGTTTTCGTCAACATCCGAATCCAAAAGATATAGATTTATTCTTCCGACAGACACTTTCCACACCTTTAGAAACAGCATTCGACCGGGAAGCTCCACACTTATTTTTACTTCATTGCCATCTTTACCGGTGGCCTTCCGTATAGGCAGCCGGGATGGATCAAGATGCGGGTAAATGGTCTCCTGCCAGCCGTCCAGGTTTATATGCTGGTGAAAGTAACCATGCTTGTAAAAAAGACCAACAGCGGTGAAGGGCAAGCCAAGGTCGCTGGCCGATTTGCAGTGATCACCGGACAGAACCCCCAATCCGCCTGAATATATGGGCAATACCTCACTTAATCCGTATTCAGCTGAAAAGTATGCGATTTCTCCTGTTTTATCCGGATATAACCTCTCAAACCATGTATTTGATTTATTCATGTAAGAGTCAAAATCCGCAACAACTTTATGATATTTATCCATATATCCGGGATCCGCCATTTTTTCAAGAAGCCTTTCGTAACTTGCCTCCTGTATGAACCTCACCGGGTTGGATTCCACTTTTGTCCACAGTTCTTCATCCAGTTCCCGGAATAAATCTATTGCTTCTTGATTCCAGGACCACCATAGATTATAGGCAATGTCATAAAGCCTGGACAGCCTCTCCGGTATTACCGGTTTAACTTTGATTTTCCCTAAAAGAAACATGCTTACCTCCAGTTAAAAGACTCAAAATTTCAGACATAACATATTAATTTTCATACTTCTCCAAATAGTTAATTAAAGAAATATAAATATATACTGCAGAAAATGTAATATATAATGCAAGGAAAATTCAGCTAATATTCTTTTTAGCCGTTAATCATATAATTTGCTTTTTATAAAATGATATACGGGACAGCATGAAATATTGGTTAAAAAAGAAGTGCATGCAGACAGAAAAATATCTGCAAAGTAAAATAAAAAAACCATGCAACTGCAATTTCATGAACAAACATCCCTGTTGCTGCTGTGGCGTTTTTCCATACCGGACCTTGTTGCAGCTTAAGAGATGTTGTTCATGAAACAATACTTTGGTAAATACAGTTTTGGAGAAAAACCGGCTGTATCTCCCTACAAAAAAACGGAGCATTCAAGCATTTTCCCTTACAGGTGTTTCTGGATCATCTCCGCCAGTTCATGTTTAGGTCTTGCGCCAACAACCTTTTCAACCACCTGACCATCTTTAAACAGCATAATTGTTGGTATGCTCATAATTCTGAACCTTCTTGTAGCCAGGTCGTTTTCCTCTTCAATGTTTACTTTTCCGATTATGGCTTTGCCGTCGAAATCTGCAGCCAATTCGTCTATTATTGGAGAAACTGCTCTGCAGGGACCACACCATTCAGCCCAAAAATCAACCAGGACAGGTTTGTCTGAATTTAAAACCACTCCGTCAAAGTTTTCTCCGGTTATTATTTTTACTTTTTCGCTTGCCATACCAAAACCTCCTGTAATTACGGAATATTCCCTATTTAGTTAGTATTGTATAAATTTTATAATATATTTACCCTTAAATAATAAAATATAACATACTTTTTATAATTATTCCCAATAACCTGGCTAAACCAGCTTCGCAAAAAGTACATGCTGTAAAATAGCGCTATAAAATGACCTTTATGCCCTGGTCAACTTAACCTGTTTTAATGATAACGGTGTATAATTAAAAAGTTGCCGTCGGTACTGATTATATAATTATCGGTTATCTGCAGAAATTTACCATTATAATTCAGTTTGCCGCCTGTGGGAATCTCAGTCAGGGTATGAGCTTCGGAATCTTTTTTATAAATCTTTCCATCCGGAGATACTACAATATCTTTTGGCAAGACAGGACTTCCCGTATCGATGCTGTTCCATTCCAAAAAGTCCTGGTCGATTTTGCCGTAATATATTCGTTCTATGTAGTCATTGTTAAGTTCACCCACAAGAACAGTGTCACCTGCTCCGATTCCCAGAAGTATGACATTTTTCTCCACGGGTATCGGGATTATTTCCGATTTTTCACCATTCCAGACTGCAAGTTTGTTCTTTTTATCCTGAAAAACAAAATTATCCGTCAGACTAAGCTTGTAATAGATGATGCCTATATCGGTGCTGAATACATATGAAATCTGGTCCAATATGTTGTACCTGTATATATCTGCACCGTCAGCCCTTACTTTTACCTTGACATATATTACATTGGTTTTTGTGGAATATTCAATTTCCACAGCTTCACTGCCTGCCGGCAGCTTGTACATGGCGGGCGGGAACCCGTGGGTTTCGCCGCTTTCAACATTGTAGGTAGCCAGTTGGACAACTCCTTCCTGACCGTCGGGAGCTCTGACTGAAAAAATCAGGGTGTTCCTGTCATTAAGCCATTCAAAATAGGAAATTACCGCATCAAATGACTCCCTGTCCTTAATGCGGTCAACTACTATAAAGCTGCCGTCTATGGTGTGAACTTTTTGATTTTTGTTTAAATCGACAATTTCAATTTTATTGTCTTTCAAGTATGCCAAATAATTTCCATCGAATGACACACTGCCTGACACGGTGCCCTCAGGAAGCTCAAGCCTCAGGGACTTTCCCTTTTGAAGCGTGCTTACTCCTTCAGAACCATCTTCATAATTTGTCATCTTCAAATTAGCCTTGTCAATTTTTCTGTCCAGCCAGACATTATTTATAAAGAGGAGTAAAAGAAATTGGAAAATAATTGATATTAGTATCCATTTGTATATTTTACTTATTCTTTTGAAGAAGTTAATCATTTTCAAGTACTTTCCTCCTAATCCGGCAAAACCATGAAAATTGATGGAACACTGCGCTCACCCAGGCTGTCGCTGGGATTGTTAATTACTTTTCCGTTATAATACATTGTGGTTGATGAACCGCCGTCCAGGTTTGCCGCATTGTAAGCGCCGTTTTCAAGGAGTATGTCCTGCACATCCCTCAGAGTTGCACCAAACCCCGACTGCAGCGTCCTTCCGTCTATAACCAACAGCAGAACTACTCCGTCAATGGTTTGGCCAATGGCCGTTCTCGGGGCGATCCCCCATCCTCCGTCATTATTTCCTGTTATAGCCGGCTTACCGTTTAGGATAAGGGTTGGCCCGAAAGTTATTGCTTCCCTGACTCCCATTTCCTTTAGGGACTCAAGGGTGTATTTTCCCACCACAAGCATCCCGTTGTCCCGGAATCCTACAATTTCCACTCTCTCACCGGGTTTAGTGTCATTGAATATTACATTTCCTTCATGCATAATTATTCCATAGGGGACACCTACACCGGTCCAGTTTTTGTCAATAAGGCCTCCGGCATTAATGGCTGCAACAGCGCCAAATCTTTTGGCAATGACGCTGGTAGGTTCACCTTCCTCCGGCAGTTTGCTTGAAAAGCCCACCCGCAGCCTTTTTGGGTCATAAACCTTAATGAGCTTGCCTGAAATAAAATCACCTTTAATATCTATGACTTCTATTCTATTAGTAGGATTTGGATCAATATTGATATCCTTGATGTCCTCTCCAAGGTCTTCGCCGAATTCGTTGCCCACAATTCGTGTTATGGCCTCGTCGGACAGGAAAAATTTTGCAATGTACTGATGCCTCCAGGTTGCCCAGGAAGTTCCGACAATGGCTGTTTTTACGTTTTCAAAGGGGCCGTAGAATACCATAAAAGGCATGGTGAACATGGCAAACACCACTTGAAAGACAATGAATTTTGCTACGTTTTTCCAGGGTATTTGTTTAAGTTTTTTAATCGCAGAATAACCCCGCGTGGTCGCCACTCTTTTGCGCTTTCCGCTCTTTTCCTTTATATTTTTTATAGAGGATAATATCCCGGATTTACGCATTGAGTGTCTTCTGCTGTTTCTTTTGTGTTGTTTGTTACCGGCCTGAACCCTCACTGGTTTTGACCATCCTTTGCGACTTATTTTTTCTTATTTAATTATACAGTATTTTTTTTATTTTAAAAGTATGAACACATATTTTTGTATACACCTAAACTGGAACGGTTGTTGTTAAAATTAAAAAAATGTCAAAGGAAAGAGGAATTTTTATGGCAATATGGAATATATAAAAGATACAATTTGTTGTTTGCGGAGGGGTTGCCATATGGCAGGGGAAAAAAGATTCAGAACGTCGATTTTAGGCGGATTTAACAAGGCAGATGTCAATGCATATATTGAAAGGATTTTAAGAGAGTTTGAAGAGAGGTTCAGGGAAAAAGACAAGGAGATTTCCACCCTGAAGGATCAATATAAACAATTGAGCTCCAGATACGAAGCGCTTGCTGTCAAGGAGAAGGAAATTGAGGCTGAAAGGGATAAAATTGCCTCAGCCATAATCAATGCCCGGGAGACGGCGGATAAAATTATTGAAAATGCAAGAGTTCAGGCAATTGAAGAGAAAAAGAGCATCGAAGGCATTGTAGAGCAGGAAAAGGAAAAGCTTGTAGATATAAGAGAGAATTTGAAGCATCTCAAGGCCGAAGTTTTGAACGTGTTGAAAAACTATGATGCCGAGATTGGCAAAATAATTGAAAAGACGGAAGACAGTGATATTATTGAGGAAAGCTCCAGAAAAGAGGCAGCTGCAGCCGAAAGCGAATTTGTTGATTAATTTGTGAAGCCTCACAAAAAAGTTGTTGCAATAGCAAACAAAGTTCAGTATAATTATGAACAACTTAATTAAACTAGAAACGATGACGGGGAAGAGTACATGTTGGAATCATTCAAGAGAGCCGGCATAAAGGTGGAAATCCGGTATGATGAAAGCATGGAAGGCAGCCTTTGAGTTTTCTCCCTGAGAACATTGGCCTTGTGGAAAGGTTGATATTAGGGGTGAACGCATATCCTGCGTTATTTTGGATACAGTATGTTTGTACTGGCAGAGTGAACGCATAAAAGCGTTAATAAGGGTGGTACCGCGGAAAAATACTCCTTCGTCCCTATGGTGGGCGCAAGGAGTTTTCTATTTTATTGGCTCATTCAACGTACCTTACGGGGGAATAATCATATAATGAATACCTGAGAAATGTATGGCCGGGACTATACTATGAAGCATTATTTCCCCAAGGGTTTTCACTGTTGAAATAAATAATACTGTAAAGACGGTAATCAGGAGGTAGTGAACATGAAAGAATTACTTGGTTTGCTTGAAAAAAACAGTCGTTATGATGTCGAACAGCTGGCGGTGATGCTTGGTAAAAGTACTGAGGAAATAAAAGCGGCTATTAAAAAACTTGAAGATGAAAAAGTGATTATTGGTTACAAAACACTGATAGATTGGGAGAAAACCGACCGTGATGCTGTTACGGCATTGATTGAAGTCAAGGTGACACCCCAGAGAGGAGAAGGCTTCGAAAAAATTGCAGAAAGAATCAGCAGATTTCCCGAGGTAAAATCATGTTTTTTAATGTCCGGAGGATTTGACCTGACAGTAATAATAGAGGAGAAGACATTGAAAGAAGTAGCGTTGTTTGTCGCTGAAAAGCTGGCTGTGCTGGATTCCGTGATCAGTACGTCAACACATTTTGTTTTGAAGAAATATAAAGATTACGGTACCATTTTCGCACAGGAAGAAAAAGATGACAGGGAGGTTGTTGTTTTATGAAAATGGCTGATATGGTGTCACAATCCGTAAAAAATCTTCCTTCATCGGGAATCAGAAAGTTTTTTGACCTGGCAAACGAAATCAAGGATGTAATATCTCTGAGTATTGGAGAGCCCAGCTTTGTAACTCCGTGGAAGATAAGGGAAGAGGGTATTTACTCACTGGAGAAAGGGCATACGCATTATTCACCGAATTCAGGCCTGTTTCAGTTGAGACAGGAAATATGCAATTACATGGGGAAACGATTCAATCTGCAGTATGACCCCAAAATGGAGGTTATTGTCACTGTAGGCGGAAGCGAGGGTATAGACCTGGCCCTCAGGGCTCTGGTGGAATCGGGGGATGAAGTTATTATACCTGAACCAAGTTTTGTAGCTTATAAACCCCTTACAATTTTATCCAGGGGAACACCTGTAATAGTCAACTTAAAGGCGGAGGACCAGTTCAGGCTCACCCCTGACCTTCTGGAGAAGGCAATAACAAAAAAGACCAAGGTGTTGATATTGCCTTTCCCCAACAATCCTACAGGCGCAATAATGACATATGAGGATGTTGGAAAAATTGTTGAAGTGATAAAGGATAAGGATATTGCGGTTATATCCGACGAGATATATGCCGAACTGACCTATGAAGGGAAGCATGTTTCCATTGCCTCATTCCCCGGAATGAAGGAGAGGACGGTTGTTATCAACGGTTTTTCCAAAACATATGCAATGACAGGCTGGAGGCTGGGATATGCATGCGGACATCCCGACCTTATAGGGGTGATGTATAAAATTCACCAGTATGGAATAATGTGTGCTCCCACCACTGCCCAGTATGCAGCTATTGAAGCCCTGAGAAATTGTGACGAAGAAATCCGGATGATGACCGAAGAGTACAACAGAAGGAGAAGGCTTATGCTGGACGGGTTCAGGAATGCAGGTCTTGAATGTTTTGAACCCCTTGGAGCCTTTTATGTATTTCCGTGCATTAAATCAACAGGCATGACCTCAAATGAGTTTTGCGAGAAGCTCCTGATTGAGGAGAAGGTGGCTGTTGTTCCTGGAAATGCTTTTGGTGAGTGTGGCGAGGGCTTTGTCAGGGCTTGCTATGCAGCATCAGTGGAAAATATATCCGAAGCCATGAAGAGGGTTAAGAATTTTGTGGAAAGGCACAAGGAGAAAAATGCCTGTGCTTCATAAACAGCCGTGTCAGGGCCGATTTTTGTGAGTTTACCGTAAAAACGCTTATGCAGGCGGGTTTTCATGCAGGGGTTTGTTTGTAAGAAACTTTTACTGCTGCAAGTGGTGGTGCTTTTGATACAGCAGCCAATTTGACAATATCCATGTGCCAAATTATAATTAGCGATAGTGTTGTTTGGCTAAACCAGCAAAATAAAATTTATTCGGGAGTTGATGAGATGATAGAGCTTGAACAATATAAGTATGAAGTCCGGGCAATAAAAGAAGAACTCAATGAAATGGGGGCTTCACTTTGACATTGCCGGTCTGAAAAAAGAAATCGGGGAGTTGGAACAGCAGGCAAGCGATCCTTCTTTCTGGACTGATCTGGAAAACTCTCAGAAGGTGCTCCAGAGAACAAAGGTATTGAAGGACAAACTGGAAAGGTACAGCAAACTGGTTTCACTGGCAAATGATCTTGAAGTGCTTGTTGAATTGGGTCTTGAGGAACAGGATGACAGTATTGCCGCAGAAGCCGGAAGCGAACTGGAAACACTGAAAAGCAGGATTGCAGCCTTCAAAATAGAAACAATGCTTTCAGGACCTTATGACCGGAATGATGCAATACTGACATTGCATGCGGGGGCAGGAGGAACTGAAGCCCAGGACTGGGTTGAAATGCTGCTCAGGATGTATACAAGATGGGCTGAGAATAGAGGATATAACGTGAAAATCCTTGATATACTGGAAGGGGAAGAGGCAGGGATTAAAAGCGTAACCCTTGAAGTCAGCGGTGAGTTTGCATATGGTTATTTAAAATCCGAGAAAGGTGTCCACAGACTCGTAAGGATTTCCCCCTTTGATGCATCCGGAAGAAGACATACATCCTTTGCCTCATTGGATGTCATGCCTGAGCTTGACAATGATATTGAAGTGGATATAAACCCTGCTGATCTTCGCGTTGATACCTACCGCTCCAGCGGTGCCGGAGGACAGCATGTCAACAAGACCGAATCCGCAATTAGAATAACTCATATACCTACCGGTATTGTAGTTGCCTGCCAATCCGAAAGGTCGCAACATCAGAACAGGGATACCGCAATGAAAATGCTGAAGTCAAAGCTCATTCAATTAAAGGAACAGGAGCAAAAGGAAAAGATAGAGGACCTTAAGGGCATCCAGACTGAAATAGCCTGGGGAAATCAGATTCGCTCGTATGTTTTCTGCCCCTATACCCTTGTAAAGGACCACAGGACAAATTATGAGCAGGGAAATGTAAACGGGGTAATGGATGGAGACCTGGACGGTTTTATAAATGCGTACCTTTCGTCAAAGATGAAATAACATACCCTGCGATACTTTTAAGGTGCGTTTGTATGAATTATCAGATCCAGTGAAGGTATTTAGAGTAAGGCTTAATGGAAATATAATCCAAATGAAATGTGTGCATTGACAATTGTCATTTTTCTGCACACATTTCATTTATTTCAGACTTTTCTCTAATTTCATGTACTGTATGCTGCATTGGAGCTGATTGTTTTAAAAATGGAGAAAAAGCTTTGGATGGCACAATACCAAAACCTGTACGACACCGGCAGGCAGGTTGAATCAAAATAGTAGTCTGCCTGAGGGGTTCATCAATCATGACCTACCTGGAGGTTTCATCTATCAGGGTGAGAATCAGCCTGTTCTTATCAAAAACAACCCTGGCTTTATTTACCCGGAACATGCTTACCGTACGGCTCGGTTGAGCGCGCATGAAAACATTAATTTTAAACTTGTCCTCATCGCTTGCGGTATAATTTAGTATTTCAAACCCGGGATAAAGTTCCGTATAAATTGATTTCAGCTGTTCATCAAGAAAATTAACCGGTGTGTATGAAACAGCTTCGATACTTTCAGCATCAGGGTCGATTCCAAGAATAAAATATCCTGAAGAATTTCCAAACTCGGTATAAAGAGAGACATATTGTTTTTCGGTAAAGTCCTTATATATGGAGTTGCCCAGTTCCTCATCAGATGCCTGAAAATAGACGTTTACAGCCTTTGAAAGAAAGTTTTCAAGGTATATTTCGCAATAATCCGCAAGAGTATTGGAGTAGTCAATTCTTTCAAGTTTCCAGTTAAAATTGCTATGGCTTCTGTCCACCGAAACACGGTAGTTTTTCTTAACAAATTCAGCTTCCGGATCGTCCCGGTAGGTTATTTTCAAGGTCATTTCCTCATCATCTGTTTCAATCTGCCAGACATCCTTCTCACTATACCTTCGCTTAAGCACCGAAACAGCTTCGTCAAGAATGTCCCTGTTCAGTATCCTGTCCATTAAAAAAAGATTGCCGCTTGGATCATATTTTGTAGCTATGATATAATAACCGCTGTCGGGTATGCCGTCCACCTGAACCATTATACTTTCCTTGGAGGAATCGATATATGCGGGATTTTTAACTTCCGCATCAAGACGCAGGATTCTTTTGAAATAAGTCTGCACAGCTTCAATGACATTCCTGGCGGCTTCTCCTGTAATTTGATTTTTAATCATGCTTTCAGGGTCAACCATTCCATAGGTGCTGCCAATCCCCTTCAGGATGGATTTCAACTCATTGTCATACACAACACCGTCTAAAGTCAGGTATTGACTTACGGTAATAAACAGGGAATAAACATTATCATCTTTTATAATATCTACTGAATAGCATAGTTTGTTTTGCTCGCCATAGTCAAGATAATTTATAAGCCTGTATATGAAAAGTGCATTTTTGTCTTCCCTTGCGCTTAACTTCAGCAGCCTGGAGCTTATGCTTTCGAGGAAAGGTGCGCTGTAACCTGAAAGAAATTCATTTATCTGTTCCGGTGAGTTTGAGGTCAGGCACTCCAGAATATCCTCTCTGGAGTAGTCCGGATTGATTTTAGCTTCCGACAGGGATATGTTAAGGGGGCCGGAGTAATCAGGATTGCTTATTTTGGTGTTTTGGAAATTGTCATTATAAGTTTCCTGAATAAGCCATTTATTTGGATAGGAGACGGTATATCCATGCTCGGGGTCAACATATTTAATAAAGGAGTAACTATCGGGTTCAACTTTTGCATCGGTTTTTATAAACTCAAGGGAAGCGGCTATTTTTGCAAATTCCTCCTTTATATCTCTTTCAGGTTCCCTGAATCTGCTGTCCAACTGTATGGTGTAGACTTTTTCATTATGTACCGTAATGAAAGAATCAACATATTCGTTTATATTGTCACTTTCTATTGTATAGAGCAACCGGTCAAAGACCTTGCCCGAGAGATTAACCTTGTACGTTTCAATGTCTGAAATCTTGTCTTTGTAAGCAAGTTCAAGAACATGCAGCCTGTTTTCCACCGGATTTCCTTTCCCTTGAGGTTCCACGGCGACTGAAAAGCAATCATTATAGCTCAGCTTGAAACTTCTATAGTCATAGGGCTCAATGATATTATTATGCATGTACGGTATGGCAGAGGATGGGTAAATTACCCTATAACCTGATTGAGTGTTAACCAGGGCGGTATAGCCGATGTTAACATCCGGAAGGGTAGGATAAATTCCACGCTTTGCATCATTAATTGAAGGCTGGTCTGAAAAAACCTTAAGCTCATTTTTTGAAACCGGCAATCCGGTTATTTCAATTGAATCAACCAGTTCGGACATTCTTTTCAAGGTTGTATGATTCAACCTTTCTGTATCTGTTGTAAACTCAATGGTATAGATTGATTTGGTTGAGTTAACCGGCAGGAAAATGCTGATATGAACTTCTTCCGAAGATCCGTCCCTGGTTGAATGTATAATATTGTAAAGAGTTACGGCAGCCTTCTGTCCTGAAAAAACATCATCATATTCAGCAAATATCTTCATGTTTGATTCACTGTAAAAAGGAGGTGTTCCACCAAAAAGAAAGTTATTTTTAAAGTATTCCTGCATTGCCCGAAAATAACTTTTTTTATAATTAATCAATTCGTCGAATATTTCTTCATCGGTTGATGCAAAGTCGTTAAGATAGCTTCTCATGGCTATCAGAGAGGTTTCATCCACTATTTCACAGGATATTACGGCTTCATATAGGTTATTTTTATCGGTGATATATATTACTTCATCCTGGAACGGATCCTCTTTTGCCAAATCTATGGTTATATGGGTTGGAATGTTTATACTGTAATTGCATGATATATTGCGAAAAACTGAAGACATGGAACTGTCTATAACATCCTGCTGCAAAATGTAAATTGCAGTGTTGTTGTTGGTTGTCTTAACTGATAAACCGAATTTCTCTGTTAAGAAATCAAAGGGTATATAAAGCTGGTTGTTAATATATTTAGGTGAATTCTTCAGATTATCTATTCTGAATATGTCCCTTATATTGCCGTATTCTATGTAAACAGTCTGTATTGTGCTGTCTACATAATACCTCAAATCCAGTATATCGTATAATGCACTGGCATCAAAGTAATATTTGCCGTCATCCAGCAAAGGCGCATACTCAAGTGGATATATTTCTCCATTATAGAACACTCTGACAGGTTCCGATGAATTGACATTACTGATGTTGGATGCAGAAATAAATAATATTATAATAAAAATAATTAAAAGCTTTGAAAACTTTTTCATAGTTCCTCCAAATATGTACGTGAAAGCCTGGTTTTTGACTTTGCACCGGTAGTGGATTGTTTGTATCCATCAGTTTTGCCATCACAAATGGAAGCCTTATTTGCGGCTTTGCACCTGCTACCCTGCTGATAAGCTGAGAGGGAAACTTCACTTTCTATAATATCAGAGTGGTTCATTCTCTTCAATAATTGTAATTGACTTGTAAAGTAAGTGAAATATACTGTTTAAGAGTAGATTTTCCATGTGGGATGTCAGACGGATTGTCGAGTAATTTTGGGGTGGAATTTACTTTTTCCACTTAGGCGTACAGGTGTACTAAATATGAAAATAAAATAATGCTTGATTTCTTATAAACTATTTGCTATAATACAAATTCTTGCATTGGAAAAGTGTGGTGGATGAATTCCTTGCATGTCAGCTGACAGATTTACTGATAAACTTATTCATATCAATTATATCAATAGATACCGGATAATTGCAAAGGAGGATATATGATTACCCTTTCCAACATCAATAAGACTTTTCGTGTTGCCAGGCGGCAGGCAGGGTTCGGGCGGGCTGTGAAGGCTTTGTTCTCGCGGGAATACGAACTTGTTCATGCCTTGAGGGATGTAAGCTTTACAATCAAAGATGGCGAAATGGTTGGATATATCGGACCTAATGGCGCAGGAAAAAGCACCACAATTAAAATCATGTGCGGAATCCTGACACCGGACAGCGGATTGTGTGAAATAGACGGGCGCATACCATGGCGTGAGCGTATTGCCCACGTAAGTAAAATCGGTGTCGTTTTTGGTCAGAGAAGTCAACTTTGGTGGGATGTTCCTGTCATTGACAGCTTTGAATTGATACGTGACATTTACAAAACAGATGAAAAAACATATAAATACAATCTTGAAGAACTGACTGAGCTTCTTGATTTGGGTGAGATTCTCAAAACACCGGCCCGAAGCCTGAGCCTCGGCCAGCGTATGCGCTGTGAAATTGCCGCTTCCTTGCTGCATTCTCCCAAAGTTTTGTTTCTCGATGAACCTACCATTGGACTTGACGCAGTTTCAAAAATTGCAGTGCGCCAGTTCATAAAAAAACTGAATTCCGAGCGTGGTACAACAGTTATTTTGACAACACATGACATGCAGGACATTGAAGCTTTGACAGAACGAATATTGTTTATAGGGAAAGGCAGAATATTGTTCGACGGCAGCCTTGCCGAACTCAAAAAGCACTCATCAAGACGGAAAACCCTTACCATTGAATATACCGGTGCTGCACCTGAAATTACAGAAGGTATGACCTTGAAGGAAAAGAAAAACGGGCACCTTATAATTACTCTTGACCCGGAAGTCTTGCCGGTATCGGATGCTATAGCATATCTTGCAGGAAAGACGGAGCTGATTGATGTATCGGTGTCCGGAATAACGGCAGAGGAAATGGTCGCCGAGCTATACAAGGAGTATCAATTATGAAGAAATATTTTGCACTGTTTAGGATACGCTTTATAAATGGTTTGCAATACCGCGCAGCAGCGCTGGCGGGATTGTCTACACAGTTTGCATGGGGATTCATGCAGATATTGGCTTATTCGGCATTTTACCGTGCAAATCCCGGTGCTTTCCCGATGGAGTTTTCCCACCTTGTATCTTACATATGGATACAGCAGGCTTTCCTGGCTCTTTTTGCGCCCTGGGGTGTTGGAGGAAACGTTGTCGACACCATTGTCAGCGGAAATATTTCTTATGATTTGGCCCGGCCTATGGATATTTACAATCGCTGGTTTTCTGAAGCTATAGCAGACAGGGTGTCAAAAGCAACCCTAAGGTGCTTGCCAATTTTAATTGTGGCATTTATTTTGCCACCGCCATTTAAAATGGTATTGCCTTCTGATTTATTTCAGTTTTCTTTGTTTCTTGTCTCTGCACCGCTGGCTATGTTTACAGTTACTGCATATTGCCTTATAGACCATATGTCAACGTTTTACACCATGAGTCGTTATAATGCAATTTTTGTAATTCTTGCAGACTTTCTTGCAGGAGGATACATACCTGTTCCGTTTTTCCCGGAACCTTTCAGAAGAATTGCCGAGATTTTGCCCTTTGCAGCCATGCAGAATATGCCTTTAAGGATTTACAGCGGTGACATGGCCGGCAGGGATGCAGCTTACGGAATAGTATTGCAGCTGTTTTGGTTTGCGGTGCTGCTTGCATTTGGGAAACTGCATATGAGACACTCGTTGAAGCGGGTTATAACCCAGGGAGGATGAAATTTTAAGCATCCGGTGCAATATGAAGGCTGCTGGTTGTCAATGATGCATCGCGCAAGAGGCTGATGTTTCTCAATTGTACTCTCATACCATAAGTTTACAGGTGCATGGCAATGCTGTAGCCCAGGGAGGTTGATGCTGTGAAATTGTACATGAAATATTTTTCCATACAATTTAAAAGCCAGATGCAGTATAAAGCTACTTTTATCCTGAATATCTTCGGAAGAATTGTAATGTCCTTTGCAACTGTAGCGAGTGTGTTATTTATGATGGTACGCTTTAACGAGATCGAAGGATTCACTGTCAGCCAGACATTACTGTGCACTTCAATTGTGACAATGGCTTTCTCCCTGTCTGAGGTGTTTGCCCGGGGATTTGACATTTTTCCACGGCTGCTTGGCAACGGTGAATTTGACCGCATTCTTGTAAGACCACGGAGAGTAATTTTTCAGGTTCTGGCATCCCACATTGAATTTATACGTCTTGGAATATTCATACAAGCTGTGGCTGTATTGTGCTATGCCATACCCGGAAGCGGTGTGGTATGGACCTGGGACAAAATCTTAACTCTATTTTTAATGATTTCCTGCGGTGGTGCAGTATTTTTTAGTTTATATATCATATACGCATCCTTTGCTTTTTTTACAACCGAGGGTCTGGAATTTATGAACATTCTGACATATGGGGGACGTGAGTTCGGCCGATATCCCTATTCAATTTATGGCAAGCGGATACTGAAGCTTCTGACTTATGTGGTTCCACTGGCACTTATTCAGTATTACCCGCTTTTATATTTGCTGGACAGGGTTAAAAATCCGTTTTACATCTTCACACCGGTTATCTCTCTGCTTTTTTTAATACCAAGCTATGCCTTTTTTCGTATTGGCCTGCGGCGATATAAATCAACAGGTTCGTGATGCCGGGGGCAGGGGCTGCGGATTATCCTGGAATCAACCAGACACAAGTAGTGGCAGGAAATATGGTATAAAAACTGCAAATCAGTATGGATATACTCTTGTTGCATGTATTTTAATTGGGTATAATAAATAAATATTATAAATGCCATAAAAAGTTTATTGCATCAACTTTATGTATGGTTTGAAAGCGAACCGGTTTTATTGCAGCAGATTATTGCATGCGAAAGTTTATGATAATCGTTTACGGGAGGATTTTTATGAAAAGGGAAACTACTCAATTTGATGTATCTTCATTTGTTGAGGATTCTGTAAAAACCATAAAAGAAAAGGTAAAAGACAAGAAAGTGCTCCTGGCTTTATCCGGAGGCGTTGACTCTTCGGTTTGCGCAGCGCTTATAAGCAAGGCTGTCGGAAAGCAGCTCATATGTATTTTTGTTGACCATGGCCTTTTGAGAAAGAATGAGCCGGAAGAAGTGGAACGGGTATTCACCGAACAGTTTGATCTGAATCTTATCAAGGTGGATGCGGTTAAAAGGTTCCTAGACAAGCTGGCAGGCGTCACCGACCCTGAAAAGAAGCGCAAAATAATTGGAGAAGAGTTTATCCGGGTTTTTGAAGAGGAAGCAAAAAAGATAGGCAAGGTGGATTTTCTGGCACAGGGAACCATTTATCCTGATGTGGTTGAAAGCGGAACCAATGATGCCAATGTTATAAAAAGCCACCACAATGTAGGAGGGCTTCCTGAGCATGTGGATTTCAAGGAGATTATTGAACCCATCAGAAACCTTTACAAGGACGAAGTGAGAAAAGTGGGTGAATACCTGGGACTGCCTTCCCATATAGTTTGGAGACAACCGTTCCCCGGACCCGGCCTGGCAGTGAGGGTATTGGGGGAGATTACCGAAGAAAAGCTTAAAATACTGAAAGACAGTGATTTTATTTTCAGGGAAGAGATAATGAAAGCAGGGTTGAATGCAGACATCAACCAGTACTTTGCTATATTGACCAGTTTAAAGACTGTAGGTGTTACCAGGGATACAAGAACATATAATTATACGATTGCCTTAAGAGCCGTAAAAACTACAGATTTTATGACGGCAGTCTGGGCAAGGATCCCATACGATGTTCTGGAGCAGGTTTCCAATCGTATAACAAGTGAGGTTGAGCACGTTAACAGGGTAGTGTATGATATTACAAGCAAGCCCCCCGCAGCCATTGAGTGGGAGTAAAAATACCAGGACCACTAAAAAAACGATGGTTAAGAAGGAAGTATCCTGAAGATTATATACTCAAGGTAGCTGTATCAAGGGTATAAATGTCCTTGATACAGCTATGCTAAAACATTTCAAACTGTTCTGTATTTAAACTGCGCTCAAAAAACTAAATAAAATAATTTTATTTTTCATAATAATCTACAAGAAGCTATCCATATCTGTTTGATAACATGATTAATGTCCAGAAGGCAATTTTATTGAGCTATTATACGGTATTAAGCCGTATATGGGGTCAACTTGCTTTTTGGAACTCTATTCGTGCAAGGTGGTATATATTATGAACATGACAAATTGGTTTTCGCAGATGATAGCTTCCAAAACAAAAAAGGCAATGCCTGTTTTATCTTTTCCTTCAATTCAGCTGCTAAACATAAGTGTCGTAGAACTTATTTCAGATAGCAAAAACCAGGCCAATGGCATGAAATTAATTGCAGAAAAAGTAAATTCCGCAGCTTCTTTGAGCATGATGGATCTATCAGTGGAAGCAGAATGCTTTGGTTCAAATATAAAATTTTCAAAGGATGAAGTTCCTACGGTTATCGGTGGAATTGTGGCAACCAAAAAGGAGGCAGAGGAGTTAATAGTTCCGAAAGTAGGCAGCGGAAGAACCGGTATTTATATTGATGCTATTAAACTTGCGTTGGATTTAATAAAAGACAGACCTGTATTTGCAGGTGTTATTGGCCCCTTCTCTTTGGCAGGCCGCCTGATGGATGTGTCCGAAGCAATGATCTATTGCTATGATGACCCTGAAATGGTACATACGCTTCTGGAAAAGGTTACTGAATTTATTATAGAGTACTGTAAGGCCTATAAAGCTATTGGTGCAAATGGTGTGGTTATGGCGGAACCTCTTGCAGGGCTTTTATCTCCTGCTTTGGCAGAGGAATTTTCTTCCGTGTATGTAAAAAAGATTGTTGAAAGAGTCAAAGATGATCATTTTGCTGTTGTATATCATAATTGCGGCGGTGCCACAATTCATATGATAGATTCTATTCTGGGGACAAACTGTTCTGCTTATCACTTTGGAGATGCTATTGACATGCGGCAAATGATGCCTCATATTCCGCCGGATGTAGTTGCCATGGGTAATATATCTCCTGCGAAGCAATTCAGAAACGGGACAGTTGAATCTATCAGCGAGGAAACATTAAACTTATTGAAAGACTGTTCAAAGTATCCCAATTTTGTAATTTCCTCCGGCTGTGATATCCCGCCCCTTTCCAAATGGGAGAATATTGAGGCGTTTTTCAACACAGTAGATAAATTTTATAAAGAAATGTTGTAAGATGCAGGGCAGCAAGACAGGGGACGGCAAGACAGGGGACGGTTCTGTGTCTCATACCGGCAAGACACGGTATGAGACACAGAACCGTCCCCTGTCTTGGGTTCCCCTTTTATCTTATCAGCGGCAAAATTCAGATATTTTGCTGTTTATCTCTTCTCTTTTATTAATGAGCCAGTCGGCATCCTTTGGATACCTTTTGAATGTAATGGGAGAATCAAGGCCTTCTTCAAGCATTTTAACCACTTCCGCCTTTCCGGCAAATTGCTCGAGAAGGGAAAGGGCGCGCATATCCTGCAATGCCTCAAAAAACACTTCCATCCTTAAGGATTCCAAGGGTCCGTTGTCTCCTGGATACACCAGGAAGGCATCTCCCGAGGGGAAGGCATACCCTGCGTCAGTTACACTGAATGGATCAACAGGATAGCGGGATTTTTGGGAATACCAGAAATTGTAACCCCAATGCAGGAATCCTTCTATTCCGTATTTGTATAACTGCATGCCCAGTATTCTGTTTCTTGCGGAAGGCATATTGAAGAATCTGTTAGAAACTTCTTTATATTGGCCGCAGCAATAATATGTCCACAAATTTTGCACATTGTTTTCCAGGAACGCATCAATATGATCCAGTGAGGGTATGGGCTTTCTAATCAAACCAGACTTGTAGAATTCAAAGCCGGACAAAGCATCAATAACCGGAAAATCCTTCAGATGCCCTGACACAAGCATTGAAGCTCTTTTGTAATATTCCATGTCCTCCAGCAAAGGCTCATCGGATACATGAAACCAGGTTTTTGCATTCAGGTTGTTTTTGCTGATGAAATCCACCAGACTGGGAAGGAATTGATCCAAAAAGCATTTGTATTCCTTGCCCAAAGCATTTGTTTCCCAACCGAAAATTTTTTTATATTCCCCGTCTTCACAAGCCATTATTTTCGGAGCATGCCTTGCACCCCATTGAGTGAAAAGGTGTGACATTTCAAAATACTCAACTCCATTTTTAAGGCAAATGTCGATCCATTTTTTAAGATTGTCGTAACCAAACCTGAAGGAGGAACCGTCCTTTTGAACATCCACCAGCTGTACGGTGGGTCTTTCGCCGCCTATTTCGGTATCCAGGGGAGGTGTGAACAGCGGGGTGAGAATCATGTTTATCCCGTGCCGGACAGCGGTTTTAATATATTTGTCAACCAAATCCCAGTACCTGTTGCCGAAAACCTCGGCTTTATACCATGTAGACAGGCAATCCGTATGAAACCATTCGGTATGTATCAGGGTTTGTTTTGGCAGATTGGCATTGATGATCCTGACATGGAATGTTCTCTTTGCCAAAACTTCGCCGCATCCGATTTCAAAAATTATCTCCACGGGGTAACTTCCCGGATTTGCAAGATTGCAGGGCTCAATGGTTATCCATACCGAACGCCACTGGTAGGGAAGAAAAACCAACCCTTCACCATCAACCGGCAGCAATATGTCAGGGTACAGCCCGGGTTCGGTGCTTAAAACATTATCGTCATGGTCTGCGTAACAAGGCATCTCTGAAGGAATCAACCCGACCTTTCTTACGGTAATAAAGGGTGAAAGCTCGGATTCGATACGAACGCGGACATTTTTAACCAAGGGCCCTTTCCACTTGTAAGCCAGTTGAAAAGAGTACACCTCATTCCCAAGCATGGAACCTTCCGTATGCTCTCTGCAGTTTAATTCCTTGCCCGGGAAAACTTTGACCAATGAACTAAGCAATTTTGTTTCCAAAAAAACTTCCTGACTCATAGTATTCTCCTTTGAAATTATAATTTTGGGATTAAACCGGTCAGAAGTACCAAACTTAATTTGAACAATCAATGCTGTATTTATTGAATCATATTTTTTATCAAGATGTTGCCGTGCCAAACCGGTAAAAAGCAGAAAATCAAGACTATATCCAATATACTACTTTAAAATAATTGTTGCAATAGAAAAAATCAGGGACCATGGGGACGGTTCTTGTGGTTACCCACCGTGATGGGAACCACAAGAAGCGTCA
This sequence comes from Clostridiaceae bacterium, assembly GCA_012839865.1. Lineage (GTDB taxonomy): Bacteria > Bacillota > Clostridia > CAYPLH01 > DUMO01 > DUMO01. Next base: position 94,873 of record DUMO01000019.1, on the reverse strand, counting down.
GGCTGTGTGAAAAATCCGATTCTAGAAAATGGTCCTCCACTACAAGCAGAAAAAGGGTATGAATAGTATAATTAATACCCACTTACAAGCTTCAGCAAAGAATTTTTTTAAAGCTTGGTATGTTTTGGGATAAGTTTTCACATAGCTTGCCGTCCCCCTGGTCCCTGAATCTGAGTTTTGTTGGAAAATTGTGATTTGCGTACATTGATATGGGTTGTTGACTGTGCTATACTTAAGCAATCCCAGAAATTAACATTATACATACTCTTGCACCTTTATCAGAAATTTAAATGCATGGATTTTACAATACACAAAAGGGAGAGTGGACAGAACATGTCTTTAAACGAAGAATGGAGAAACAGGGTTAACAACTGGAAAAATGAACTTAAAAACCATTTCTATCACCCTCTTGGGAAAATTGATTTTGTTGGATTTGTCACAAAGGAACAATTGTCGGTGGAGGAAGCCGCAAAGGGAGATTTTGTGCCTATGCCGGAAGGAACTCCATGGGGCGCAAAATGGGAATACGGCTGGTTTAAAGGCAAGGTGAAACTTCCTCCGGAAGCGGCAGGAAAACGTATTGTCATGGCAATTGATGTGGGCGGGGAAAGCGCTGTCTATGTCAACGGAGTAAACGCCGGGGCCAAAGATGAGTTTCACAATGAGATTACTCTTACCACATGCAGCAATGGCAGTGAAGAATATGAAATAATGGTGGAAAGCTATGCCGGACATGGTGTCCGGGTTTGCCATGCGCCGCCGGTACCTCCGGGACGTTTGACTGTGCCGGAACCGGACCCCAAACAGGTTAAAGTGGGTGCCAGCAGCTTTGGCATATGGGATGAGGAGGCATACCAGCTCTGGCTTGATGTGGACACGTTGTATCATGTGAGGGAAAACCTTGATCCAAACTCGTTGCGGGTTTCTGAAATTGACCGGGGACTGAAGGATTTTACGTTGATAGTCGATTTTGAATTACCCTATGAGGAAAGGATAAAGACCTTCGCAGAAGGCCGCAAAAGGTTGAAACCGCTCCTGGAATGTGTCAATGGAACCACTGCTCCCCGCATGTACATGTTCGGGCATTCTCACATTGATGTGGCTTGGCTTTGGCCACTTGCAGAAACAGAAAGAAAATGCACAAGAACTTTTGCCACACAGATTGCTCTAATGGAAGAGTATCCTGAATACAAGATGTTGCAAAGCCAGCCCCACTTATACTGGATGGTTAAGAACCATTATCCGAAATTGTATGAGAGAATCAGGGAAAAGGTTAAGAACGGACAGTTTATCCCCGATGGCGGAATGTGGGTTGAGGCGGACACAAACATTACCGGCGGGGAGAGCCTGATTAGACAGTTTATCCATGGAAAACGGTTTTTCAGGGATGAATTCGGTGTAGAAAATGAATTTCTCTGGCTGCCGGATGTTTTCGGCTACTCCGGGGCACTGCCCCAAATAATGAAAGGGTGTGGCATCAAATATTTTTCAACGCAAAAAATATTCTGGGCTTACGGAGGATGTGAACCTTTCCCGTACAACAACTTCATCTGGGAAGGGATTGACGGCACGGAGATTCTGGCAAGCCTGCATTTTGATTACTGTTCCCATACCGATCCCGGCAGTGTGATAAAACGCTGGAATAATCGTGTACAAAAGGATGACATGAAGGGAATGCTTTTTCCCTTTGGATACGGCGACGGGGGAGGAGGAGCCACCCGGGATCACCTTGAATATGTAAGAAGAATCAAGGACCTGGAAGGGGTTCCAAGGACAAAAATCTGCAATCCGGTTGAATATTTCAAGGACCTGGAGAAGGAAGGCCTGCCCAAAAACAGATATGTAGGAGAACTCTATTTTGCTTCCCACCGTGGCACATATACATCCCAGGCAAAAACAAAAAGAGGCAACAGGAAAAGCGAATTTGCCATGAGAGAAGCTGAGATGTGGGGTACCATAGCAAAAGCTGCAGGCATATTCGATTACCCCTATGCAGAAATGGATACTGTCTGGAAAAAAGTTCTCCTGAACCAGTTCCATGACATATTGCCAGGCTCTTCAATCAACAGGGTGTATGTGGAAGCAGAAGAATCCTACAGGGAAATCCTGGAGCGGGCAGGCAAGGTTGCTAATGAAGCTGTGTCAGCATTGGTTGGGCATTATAAGGACCGTTCCGCAAAAAGCAGGGTTTTTGAAATAGCCGGCAATTTGCCTGAAAACAAGGCAGACTGCGGTTTGTGCAGCAATACTGGCAATGCAGAAAGAACCGGTAGCGGGAATAATACTGATTCCTGCATTACTGTGTTCAATTCTCTGTCCTGGAACAGGCGTGAACTTGTTGATCTTCCGAAGGGATATATTCCGTCTTCCACTTCAGGAGAGCCGCTGCCTGTTCAGGATTTTGAAGACAGGGTGCTTGCTGAAGTACAGGTGCCCTCATGCGGTTGGACTACAATTTGTCCTTCAGTGAACAAACCTGATGTTGCCAATTGCTTTAAGGTAAACGAGAGACTTCTGGAGAATGATTTATTGCGGATACAATTTAATGATAAAGGCGAGATTACCAGCATTTCAGACAAGGAAACAGGCTGGGAGTTTGCCGCCGGACTGTGCAACAGCTTTAAGATGTACAAGGATGTAACCAATATTTTTGACGCCTGGGATATTGACAGCATGTATGACATGCTTCCAGTGGAACTTGCAGAAAAGGCGGAAATCAAGGTGATATGCCAAGGTCCCCTGGTTGCAGGCATTCAGGTTGACAGGAAAATCAACAATTCAGTTTTGAGCCAGAAAATTTTCTTAAGAAAAAACAGCAGAAGAGTTGATTTTAAGACTACGGTTGACTGGCAGGAAAGCCATAAGCTTCTGAAGGTGGCCTTCCCGGTTAATATCCATGGCAATGAAGCCATACATGAAATCCAGTTTGGACATATCAGGCGCCCGAATCACAAGTCCAGGCAGCATGATGCCGACCGTTTTGAAGTCTGCAACCACAAGTGGACTGCTTTAACCGAGGAAAACCGGGGTTTTGCAGTGCTGAATGACAGCAAGTACGGGGTCAACGTGGCAGGCAGCAGCATCAACCTTACTTTGTTAAAGTCAGCCCTTGCTCCCGATATGTATGCCGATAAGGGGCTGCAGGAATTTACCTATGCTTTTTATTTGTGGAATGTGCCCTTTTCTGAAAGCAATGTAATCCGGGAAGCTTATGAATTGAATTCCCCGGTAATCAGCATTAAGGGCTGCGGAGGAGAGGAATCAATATTTTCCCTGGATAACCCGGGAGTTGTAATTGAAGCGGTTAAGCCGGCGGAAGACGGTTCAGAGGATATTATTGTAAGAATGTATGAGTCATTGAGAACCCATGCAAGATGCTGCCTTGAGACTAAACTCCAGGTTTTGAAGGCTTCACAGACAAATATGCTTGAGAAGGAGGAAGCAGTCCTTGATGTCTATGAGGGGAAAATCCCGTTGGAGTTCAGACCCTTTGAAATCAAGACAGTCAGACTGTCCTTGAAAAAATAAATCAAGACCAGGGCGGTATTCAACGGATGTATAAGCATCGCCAGATAATTATTGAAAAATATACTTGAACAATATATACGATATGAAATTTAAAGCTATCAGTTGATTTGATTTACTACATATTGCCAAGGGGGGCAGCCTGGAAATGCTCCCCTTTGTTTTTACGGAGTATTTATGGAAACAGCTGCCATTATATACATAAAATCGGACCTGTTTTGGATGGAAATTGTGAGTTATGTACAAAATTTTCTGAGTTTTTTGCATTTTTCTTATAGTACTCTATAGCTATAATAAAATTGAATTTAATTCCAATTAATTCGAGGAGATACAAGATGTATCAGGAAAATGCGCAAACCAATGATTACAGAGAACAATTCAGGATCTACAAAGCCGAACAGCGAAAGAAAAAAATCAAAAAGCTTTTTAAAGACATCAAAAGGGGAAAATACGTTTATCTCCTTATGATTCCTGGAATTTTATATTTTATAATCTTTAAGTATATACCGATTTATGGTTTACAGATTGCTTTTAAGAAATTTTCCTATCAAGGTTCCTTTACAAGCGGAGAATGGATAGGATTGAAAAACTTCTACGATCTGTGGGAGGCACCGGAATTCTGGAGAGCATTCAAAAATACCATAGTTATTTCTTTCATGAGAATTGCATTGGGTTTTCCGGTGCCTATAATTCTGGCGATCCTGATAAATGAAATTTCTTTGACCAAATATAAAAGGGTAATTCAAACGGTTTTAACTTTCCCGCACTTTTTGTCGTGGATAGTAATAGGAGGTATAGCTTTCAACCTTCTGGCCAATCAGGGTGCAGTAAATAATTTTCTTGAATTGATTGGACTTCATAGAGTAAATTTTCTTATGAATCCGGCCTCCTTTCGATATATTCTCGTTTACAGCGGTGTCTGGAAAGAAGCCGGTTGGTCGAGTATTATATACCTGGCGGTCATAACATCAATAGACCCGGCACTATATGAAGCGGCAACCGTGGACGGAGCCAACAGGTATCAAAAGATGTGGCATATAACCTGGGCCGGAATGAAGAGCATGGTATTGCTCATGTTAATAATGAATATAGGCCACGTAATCGAGGGTAATTTTCTTCAGGTATATTTTCTGTACAATCCGGTTGTGTATTCTACAGGTGATATTATAGACACTTATGTGTACCGGCTTACTTTCGAACGAGGCGTGGACTTCTCCTTTACAACAGCAGTAGGCTTGTTTAAGGGAGTTATAAATCTGGTGATGTTGATGACTGCCAACACTTTTGCCAGTAAATATAGCGGACAAAGAAGAGGTATATTGTAAAAAGCATGGCGGTACTGAATTTTGTACGGCTTAACATATCCTGGTGACCTGCCAGAGGTGTGGAGAACTGCATTGTGGAACAAGAGGAGAGGATTGGAATGCAGCTGGTTGATAGAATTTTAAATCAGAAAGAAAAAAAAGAAAAGGAACTAAAAAAGATAAAGAAGTACGAAGCTTTTGACATAATTATAATCATAATGATTGGAATATTTGCGTTTTTGGTATTCTACCCCTTTTATAATACATTTGTAGTGTCTATTGCTACTGAATTTGAATATTATAGAACTCCTTTGATGCTGTTTCCGAAGAAGCCTGATTTTCTTGCATACGAGTTGTTGTTTACGTCGACCCACCTGTGGCGGGGCTTTCTTGTGACTATATTTGTAGTGGTTGTAGGTGTAGCTTACCAGTTGTTTCTTACAACAACTCTCGCTTATTGTTTGTCAAAACAATACCCCGGAACAAAGCTTGTAAGTTTCGGGATTATGGTCACGATGTACTTTGGGGGTGGGTTAATACCATTTTATCTGCTGATGGTCAACCTGAAACTGGTTAACAGCATATTCAGCATGATATGGCCAACAGGGATAGGAATTGGTTACATGGTAATAATGCGTGATTACTTTTCCAACCTTCCTAAGGAACTTGAGGAGTCCGCCCTCATTGAAGGTGCCAGTGAAATGACAGTTTTTGCTAAAATTTATTTGCCGCTGTCCATACCGTTGCTGGTCACTATAGGACTGTATTACGGAGTTGACAGGTGGAATGAATACTACCTGGGGATGCTTTTCATCCAGGATGCCTGGAAAAGGCCTCTGCAGTTGATACTGATGGATGTAATTACAGAATATATGAAAGCTAATCCGAATGTACCTGCAACAATCGCTAAAAGGGTATATTCCGAAGGAATGAAGATGGCCACCATTATGGTTACTACCATCCCGATAATGGCAGTATATCCGTTCCTGCAGAAATATTTCGTAAAAGGCCTTACAACAGGTGCTGTTAAATCTTAATTACTTTAGCTTATCCAGGCTTTTAAAGCCGGTATTTAAATATAATAAAAAGAAGGAGGATATATTTATGAAGTCAAAATGGACACTCATCATCAGTCTGATCCTGGTAATCTGTTTTATGGGTTCAATGTTGTCAGGATGCGTAGTTCAGCCGCAACAGACAAATTCAGATGACAGCAGAGGGGATACAATTGATGACGGTACCAAGACCTACGTCTACAGTGTAAATATCCTTGGAGCGGAGAAGGAATGGCTGAAGGATGAAAAACTGAAGAGGTGGAGAGAACAGTTCAAGATTGAATTCAACTTCCTGCCGGTAAACTGGAATGACTGGGGACAGAAAGTAAGAATATGGATGTCATCAGGCGATATTCCTGATATTGTATGGATTGATTTCGGAACCTCCATGGCTCAGGACTACTATTCATGGGTAGAGGCAGGACTAATCAGAGAGTTGAAAGGAACCGAAAAATACCAGTATGTTCATGAGCAGCTGGAAAAAATGAAACTGGACGACATTCTTGCAGTTGATGGCAAGAAATACCTGTGGCCCTGCACACGTGATGCTACGATCGTTGACAACATATCCAACAGAGGTTTCCTATACAGAAGAGACTGGGCTGAAAAGCTTGGCCTTGCTAAAGACGACAACACTTATACATGGGATGAGATGGTGGAATTTGCAAGACAGTGTATTGAAAAGGATCCTGGCAATGCCGGCAAAAACAAGATTGCAGGCATGGGCTGTCAATCATGGGCATGGCCGAGTTCTATGGGAATTGAGCAGATGACCGGAGGCATAACAGGTGCTAACGGATATTTCCTGACAGCCAACGGATATGAATGGAACGCAAGAGCACCTGAATATCTGGAAGGAATCAAGATAGTCAAACAGCTGTACGATTCCGGCATAATCTGGGTAGACCAGCCCCTTGCAAAAGGTGATGAAGCAGTTTCGAAATTCCTGGCCGGTGAATTGGCAATACTGTATGACAACGTATTCCCGGATCAGCTTGCCTGGTTCAGAAAAGCTATGAAAGAAAATATTCCAGGTTTTGAATATGATGATATTCAGTTCATGAAGGTTAAATCACCCAACGGCAGATTTGTTGGCATTAAGAACACCGAATACTGGTGCATATCCGTATTCAGCGCAGAAATGTCAGATGCCAAGTTTGACAGATTGATGAAGGCCTGGGATTGGATGCTTTCACCTGAAGGCTACTACACAAGACAAATTGGTATCAGGGGGATTGACTGGGAGTTTGAAGGCGACGGAGTTAAATACTTGTGGCCTTACAATTCTGAAACCCAGAGGTATGAGCGTCCCGCAGATTATCCTCTCGACCTGGGCCGCGATGCATATCTCTCCATCGGTGTAACTGAGGGATTCGGTTTCATAAATCCCAATTATGAAGGCTGCAAATCCGGTAAGGATGCATACGACTACTGCATATTCCTCAGGGATAACGGAGTACTTGTTGAAACAGACTACAATATAGCATTGTTCAGAGCAGAGAATAAAGACAAATACGGCAGCTTCGCAAGGGATATAAGTGATAAGGTCATTCAAATTATAATTGATTCAAAATATGAAGATGTAGAAAAAGAATGGAATGCTTTCCTCGAATCCAAGAAAGCACAGGTAGACTTGGTTATCAAGGAACTCAATGATGGTTTGCTTGGTAAATAATTCGTAAAATTTGATATAAGGCTGCCATTGATTTTAAGATGGCAGCCTTTTATCAAATCAAAAGTAAACACTTTAAGTGAAAGGCCTTTGTTTGTGATTCCAAGGTCTTTCAACTGTGTTTTCCTGCTGTATGAGGATCATGGTTTATAATAAAGTATCTGAAAAGTACCAAACCTTTTTACTTTTTTGTGGAAAAAACAGTATTAAAAATAAAAAATTTATGATATTATAGTATATGAAATATAAAATATTATTACAGGCTGTACCTACGCAGATAACCAATAAATTTTGGAACAACAGCATAAGCCTGATTGCATAAATAAAATCATATGGATCGGGTGATCAGTATGTATAAAGTAGTGCTTGTGGAGGACGAGCCCTGGACACTTCTGGGAATTTCCAAAACTTTTAAATGGAAAGAATATGGATTTAATCTGATTTTTCAAACTACAAGACCGCAGGAAGCAATTGATGTTATTTTTGAAAATCATCCGGACGTTGTATTTACCGACATAAGAATGCCTATGTTTTCAGGAATTGAACTTATGGAAAAGGTCCGCAGCAAGTTCGACAATGTGGAGTTTGTGATAATAAGCGGGTTTGCCGAGTTTGAATATGCCAGAAAGGCGATATCCCTCGGGGCTTTTGAGTATTGCCTGAAACCACTTGACAGGCAGGTTGCAGATTCGCTTCTTGAAAGGCTCAGGAAACATCTTGAAAAGAAAATGAAAAATAGGGAAAGCCGTTCCGAGCAAAAGGAAAGCGGAGAATACAGAGATAAAATCTATAACGAGAGTTTTCGGGAGCTTCTTGACTACATTGATGCAAACTTTGACCAGAATTTACAGCTTAAGTCCCTTGCGGCAAAATTTTTCCTGAACCCCAACTATTGCTGCTATCTGTTTAAAAACATAATAGGTATTTCATTTTCAGAATATATTACCCAAAAAAGACTTGAAAAAGCCTGCAAACTATTGAAAGGCACTACATTGCCAATATCCGAGATTGCACAAAAAAGCGGGTATAATGATTATTATTATTTCAATAAAACCTTTAAGAGGTTATATTCCTGTACTCCCTTGCAGTACAGGCTGAGCAAGGCAAAAGATGCACTGCAGAATTGATATGGAATGTCAAATTGCAGCTATTAATTTTTTTTCAGTAGATTAAGGGGAAATTCATTTGGAAAGTGTCAAAAGAAAGCTTTCGTTTAGAAATTTAAAACTGAGCCACAGGCTGTATTTGCTGATAAGCTTTTCCATTTGCATTATCATGGTGTTTAACGGGATTTTTTACAGCCGTCTGAGCCGGACGATTTATGAACAGGTCAGATTATATGCTGAGGATACGGTAAACCAGATTGAGTTTAATATTCGCAGTGTAATTAATACCATCAAGACTTCCGGAAAAGATATTTCCTACAACCTATTTCTTCATGATTACCTGACTGTCGATAATTCGTACAGAAAAGTAGAGCTGAGCGACTACATTACTGATCTCTTTTATACTACCTTCAACAGTGAGTACATATCGGCAGCGGTATTGGTAGATTCTGAAGGCAGATTATTTATGTTCAAGCAAATACCTGAAACCACCAGACATATTTATAAGCTTGAATCAAAATATGATTTCTTGTCGGAAAATTTTCGCAACTCATTTTTTACAATTTTTACAGACGTGGATATACTCCGTGAAGAAAAAGATTACCTTGCATACCTGATTCCAATATTTTATTCCGGAGATCTCCCACGTTACAAGGGCAGGATAGGAACCTTGATAATAATATGCGACATCAAACGCTTTGCATATCCGATAGAGCGTCTTTCACTATCCAATACAACAGTGATATTGAAAGACAGCAATGACAAAGTTTTATTCTCAAACAGCGTTGACAATGAGGGAATGGATTCCGGAAACAATTCGGAGTATTTTCATACAACACGATATATTGACGATATTAATTGCAAAATAGAATGTTTTGTACCGTTAATAGTGAAAAACGACATGTCCTTTTTTAAGAACAGTTTTCTGATTACAGCTGCAATAACCATACTTCTGCTTATAATGATAGGAGTAGTGATTAATATTGGTATCACTTCGCCGGTGGTTAAAATAGTAGACGCCATAAAGAAAGTTGGAGAGAGAAATTTAAAAGAAAGAATAGAATTAAAGCTTGACGGTGATATGGGATTTATCACCCAAAATATAAATATAATGCTTGACAGGATAGAGCAATTGGCAAAGAGAGTATTTGATACCCAGGATAAGCTGTACCAGGTGGAAATTTTAAAGAAGCAGGCGGAGCTGTCTGCGCTGCAAAATCAAATCAATCCCCATTTTTTGTATAACACCCTGGAATGCGTGAGAAGTATAGGCATCAGTTATGATGTTGAGGAAGTGGTCGAAATTTCCGGTGCCATGGCCGATATATTCAGATACAGCATTAAGAGCGACGAAATAGTTGCAATAAGAGATGAGGTTGATATTATAAAAAGATATTTCAGAATTATAAGCATACGTTTTATGGGGCGCATTAGTATGCAGGATTCAATCGACAGGGAGATTCTGGACTTTAAAATACCTAAAATGATACTGCAGCCTATTGTTGAAAATGCGGTGTATCATGGTCTCGAAAGAAAAGATGGCTCCGGAAACCTTTATATTATGGGAGGAGTTGTACAGGACAAGGTGGTTTTTGCAATACAGGACGACGGTGTCGGAATAAAAAAAGAGGAAGTAGACGAAATTAACCGGATAATCAATGAACAAATTGAAACAAACAGCTTAAACCGAAGCAACAGAAGTATTGGCCTGGCTAATATCAATGCCAGAATAAAAATGCTTTTTGGCGATGATTATGGCCTTAAAATTGACAGCGAATTAAATAAAGGAACTCAGGTAACCGTAACCTTCCCTAAAATAGTATCCGCATACAATATAAAGACGAAAAGCTCAAGTATGAGTTAAGGGTATTTAAGCTTTTGTAAATTGCTCAAAAGTTAATGGAGCAAAAAACCTGACTCTCATTGTGCATTATTTAAGCTTTGTCATACAAACGAATCAGGTTTTTTGCTCCAGACTTTTGTGGATCTATATAAACCTTATAGCAGGATTCGGGTTGTTCAGAGCAGGCATTTCAATAATGCCAAGCCTTGTCATAAAGTTGCTGTTTAAAATACTTTTGTTTCATGCTCTGATCAAACTATTGTCAAAATTAATGCAGTTTGTCCGTGAAACTGGTTCTAACAGGATTCGGTGCCTGTTACCGTGCCTGTTTTGCCCTGACCGGAACTAATTTTTTGGTGGTCTGCCCGGGATTTTTTCTCCCATAGTATGCTGCCAGATACATTTCTCTTATTTCGCTCATCAGGGGGTATCTCGGGTTGGTGCCTGTGCACTGGTCATCAAAGGCCTGCTCAACCATTTCATCCAATGTAGCCAGAAAAATTTCTTCATCTATGCCATAATCCTTGATTGTTTTTTTGATACCAACCTTTTCTTTCAAAATTTCAATTGCTGCAATAAGAGTATCCAGCTTTTCCTGGTCCGTTTCACCTTTGATGCCAAGGTAGTCGGCAATTTGTGCATACCTGGATAAAGTACCGGGGTAAACGTATTGAGGGAAGGTCCCCATTTTTGCCGGTGTATCTGAAGCATTGAACCTTAAAACTTCATCAATCATAAGCGCATTGGCTATACCATGAGGCAGGTGGTGGAATGCGCCAAGTTTGTGAGCCATGGAATGACAAACCCCGAGGAATGCGTTTGCAAAGGCCATGCCTGCCATGGTGGAAGCGTTGGCCATTTTTTCCCTGGCTTCCGGGTCGGTTGCACCGTATTTATAAGCCCTGGGCAAATATTCAAATATAATTTTGACAGCCTTTAGTGCCAAACTGTCGGTAAAGTCTGTAGCCATCATTGATGCATAGGCTTCCAGGGCGTGGGTAAGGGCGTCTATGCCTGAAGCTGCGGTAAGTCCTTTAGGCTGGTCCATCATCATATCTGCATCCACTATTGCCATGTTCGGCAGAAGTTCATAGTCTGCCAGAGGATACTTCACACCGGTCTTTTCATCTGTTATTACTGCAAAAGGTGTAACTTCACTTCCTGTACCGGAGGTGGTGGGAATAGCTACAAAATAAGCTTTCTCACCCATTTTGGGGAAGGCGTACACACGTTTTCGAATATCCATAAACCGCATTGCCATGTCCATGAAATCAGCTTCGGGGTGTTCATATAGCACCCACATGATTTTGGCTGCATCCATTGCAGATCCGCCGCCAATTGCAATTATAATGTCCGGTTCAAAGGCCGCCATGGATTTTGCACCTTCTTTGGCACATTGAAGTGTCGGGTCCGGCATTACATCGAAAAATACTGTGTACTTGATTCCCATTTCGTCCAGTTTGTCGGTTACCGGTTTGGTGTAACCGTTTTTATACAGGAAGGAATCGGTGACTATAAATGCCTTTTTCCTGTTCAAAACATTTTTAAGTTCATCCAATGCAACCGGCAGGCAGCCGCGCTTGATATAAACTTTTTGAGGAGTCCTGAACCAGAGCATGTTTTCCCTTCTTTCAGCGACGGTTTTGATATTTAGAAGGTGATTTACCCCTACATTTTCAGAAACAGAGTTTCCTCCCCATGTGCCGCAGCCGAGGGTAAGGGAAGGTTTGAGCTTGAAATTGTATATGTCTCCAATACCGCCCTGGGCGGAAGGTGTATTTATGAGAATACGGCATGTTTTCATTCTCGTGGTGAATTCCTGAAGTCTTTCCTGTGCCGTAAGAATATTAAGATATATTGAAGCCGTATGGCCAAAGCCTCCGTCAGCCACAAGCCTTTCAGCTTTATCCAGAGCTTCTTCAAAGCTTTTTACCCTGTACATGGCAAGAACGGGGGAGAGCTTCTCATGGGCAAACTCCTCTGATATATCAACGTTTTCAACTTCACCTATAAGTATTTTAGTATTTTGTGGTACTGTTATTCCTGCAAGTTCCGCGATTTTCTCTGCTGTCTGCCCGACTATTTTAGCATTTAAAGCCCCGTTTATCAAAATGGTTTTCCGAACCTTCTCCAACTCGTCTTCTTTTAGGAAATAGCAGCCCCTCTGCGTAAATTCCGCTTTTACCTTTGAGTAAATGTCATCCATTACTATTACTGATTGCTCTGAAGCGCAAATCATTCCATTATCAAAGGTTTTTGAATGGATTATTGAGTTGACTGCAAGCTGGATGTCACAAGAATCGTCAAGAATTGCAGGGGTGTTGCCGGGACCGACGCCTATGGCAGGTTTGCCGGATGAATATGCAGCTGCAACCATGCCGGGACCTCCTGTAGCCAGTATCAAATCCGCAGATTTCATAAGATGGTTGGTGGCTTCAAGGGAGGGAACATCAATCCAGCCGATTATTCCTTCGGGTGCGCCTGCTTCCACTGCTGCCTTTTGAATTATCTTGGCAGCTTCAATTGTACATTTCCTGGCTCTTGGATGAGGGCTGATAATTATACCGTTTCTTGTTTTCAATGAGATTAGTATTTTAAAAATTGCTGTTGATGTTGGATTTGTTGTTGGTATGACGGCGGCAATAAGTCCTACAGGTTCTGCAATTTTCTTTATGCCGTAGGCTTTGTCTTCATAAAGGACACCGCATGTTTTTACATTTTTATATGCATTGTATATATACTCTGATGCATAGTGGTTTTTTATAACCTTATCCTCCACAACGCCCATTCCGGTTTCTTCAACTGCCAGCCTGGCCAGGCGGATTCTTTCCCTGTTTGCAGCCAGTGCAGCTGCAAGAAAGATTTTATCAACCTGTTCCTGACTGTAAGAGGCAAATACTTTCTGGGCGTTTCTTACCCGGGCAATTGCTGCATCCAGTTTTTCAATATTATCTACAATATCCTGAGTCATATTTTCCTTCATATAGATTCCTCCTTGCATATTGCTATTGAATAATCCCGGTTATGTAAAGCATTCCAGTCGGTGCTGGAAAATTATTGTGTTAAATTTTTAACTAATAGTGTTAAAAAAATATCTAACTCTGTTAATAATTTAACACATGATTTTATTCTTGTCAACAGCAAAAAATAAATTTTGAGAAATTTTATTGATTAATTATTTTGTTAGGCAACCTGATGCAAATATAAATGAAATAGCAGAACAATATTAGAAAACCAGGCATACATTTCATTTTCAACTAACTGCTTCCTTTTCAAATATTGTATAGCAGCATCTGAGAAGTTACCATATCAGTTTAATATGCAGTTCACCTTGCTAACTAAGGAATTAACTTCTATAATTAAAAATAGAATGAAATAATAATAACGAAACACAATGCCGCCGCTGGACGAGCGATCGTTGAGAAGGCTGAAATGACAGGAGTGATAATTTTGGACAAAGTTATAAAAATTATTACCAGGGAATCATTTTCACCCTATGGATATGTGATTGAGCATGACGCAGGCAACAAAGAAAACTTTCAGGTGATTTTAAGTGAATCCGGCCAGGTGGGCTGGAGAATTGCAGTAAGCAAGGTAGTGGATAAAAGCCTGAAGAAAATTGCAAGACATCCGACTACAATGGAAAGTTTTGAACCGGTATCAGGTGTTACTATGATAGTTGTCGCACCTCCTGCCGATCCGGAAAACTATGAAGTGTTCCTCCTTGACAAACCGGTGTGTGTTTATAAGAATACCTGGCATGCAACAATTTGCCTGTCGGATTATTCCATTGTCAAAATATGCGAAAACAATACAGTGAGTTCTGAATTCCATGAGTTCGGAAGAGAGATAGGCATACGGGTAGTAGAAAATTAACAGGCTGGGTACTGATCAGAAGCAGTGACTAAAAGGCCGGGTTATACCCAGGAAGCGGAAAGTCAAGAGACTGGGAGTAAATAAGGAAACAGCAGATTTTTATCAAATAAAAAAGGCGGTGTTTGTTCAACATCGCCTTATTTCCGTATAAACAAGTGATTCAGCAGCCTATTGCCAAATTATCATGTGTTACGCTTCTTATATCCATGCGGTAACGGTTTGACTTCCTTTTAAAGGCTGTAATTCAAACTATTGCAGCTGCGTCATGCGTTCCGTGATTGTTTGTTTGTAAAATTCATTGCACATAAAGCACACACTCTATTTCAACCAGAGCATCTTTAGGGAGTCTGGCCACTTCAACACAAGTCCTGGAAGGAAAATTTTCCTTGAAATATTTTTTATATACTGCATTCATTTCTGCAAAATCATTCATATTCTTTATAAAAACCGTAGTTTTTACTACATTGTCGGAAGTAGCGCCAGCAGCCTTGAATACTTCAACCAGATTTTTCAATACCTGCTCTGTTTGTTCTGTTATATTGCTGCCTGTTATTTCACCGGTAACCGGATTAATAGGAAGCATTCCGGATGTATATATCATGTTTCCTGCCTTTACAGCCTGAGAATATGGGCCGATTGCAGCCGGCGCTCCTTCGGTGGATATGATTTTTTTCATTTGCTTCACCTTTCCCTGATAAAATTTATACTGGAAATATTTTATACCATAATGAAAAACCCAACAATATATTTTCCCGGTTTTTGGGACCTTTCCCCAAATCACTGCAATATGAGGATGCTCATGAGATTGCTCCTTCAAGGAATAAAGAACACATTCTTAGCTATTGCCAGGTTATCGGAAACAGAACGCCTGCTTATTGAAGCAGGCGTTCCAAAGACCTTTTAAATCATTCTCCGGCAACCCTGTCCAGGCAGTATTTTCCTCCGGGGGCTGGTTCCCGGTTAAGCCACTTCCCGTTTGTAAAGTCGGGAACAGGCACAGGCTGACCTCCCAATGCTATGGATTGCTCTGACAATGGAGTAATGCACATCCATGAAGCCATGTCATATACGTCAATCGGGGTTTGCACCTGCCTTTTCACACTATCAAAAAAGGCTCTGAGGACCAGATAGTCCATGCCTCCATGGCTTGCATCTTCTTCCGGTTTGTAATCCTGCCATATCGGATGTTCATATTCCTTACGGAAGTTTTCTACATTATTCCACTGTTCCTTCCATTTGAACTCAAACTCATTGTGCATATCATCAATAAACAATGAATTGTTTTCTTCCATAAACATGGCTTTTGTACCATGCACCCGGAAATCTCTCGAGTATGCCCTGGGAAGGGTGGTATCCAGGGTAATGGTAATAGTCTGGCCGTGAGAGCATTTTATAATTGTTGTAACAATGTCTCCCTGAACGAACTTATAATTTGACAGGTAATAATCCGGACCTTTTTTATTAAGAATGTATTCATTCAAGCCTGCTGCCTTGGAAGCAACCGATACCAGCGAAATCATGCGGTTGCCCCGGTTGATGTCAAGAATCTTGGCTATCGGACCCAGCGCATGGGTGGGATAATTGTCGCAATTGCGGTTTTGATAGTTGGCAAGGCGGTAATGACGGTTTTCCTTCCCAAAGGCGACTTCCGCGCGCAAATCATGACGGTATCCGCCCTGACAGTGAACAACCTCACCAAACACTCCCTTTCTTACCATATTGAGGACCATAAGCTCCTCCCGGCCATAACAGCAATTCTCAAGCATCATGCAAGGAGTGCCGGTTTGCTCATATGTTTTGACGAGTTCCCAGCAATCTTCAACAGAGTATGCTCCGCCAACTTCAGAACCGACATATTTGCCGCCTTTCATTGCTTCAATAGCTATGTTGGCATGGCTTGACCAGGATGCGGTTATAATGACTGCGTCAATGTCTTCCATTGCCAAAATGTCTTTGTAGTTGTCTGTTGAAAAGGGAATATTGCCTGCAATTTTTTCCACCTCTTTGCCGGCTTCAATCCGCCTGTCTTCGTAGAGGTCACAAACAGCAGCAATCGTCACATCATGCATTCTTGCAATTATGGACAGCAACATTCTACCACGTTTTCCCAGACCGATTATTCCAATTTTTATATGCTCCTTCATAACAACCTCCATTCCACCATAAGTGATGGTTTATTGTAACAGGTCTTCAGACCTGTATAAATGCAACAAAAACCTTCAATTCAACTTAAGTAATTGTATACCTTTGCAAGATTAATTGCAATAGATTTGCAAACAATATTTGATAAAATTCCAACTCAAGGAACCATCCGAATACAGAAAGTATAAGACCTTTTTGTTCTCCTCTTTTTTTGAAATACCCTTGATATTGTGTATTATAAGTGTTAAAATACAAATTGTATGGATTATTGTCCCAAGAGAAAATCAGTTGTCTTGTTATTTCAATATACGGCATTGCACTTTTGGGCATTAATCAACAAATTTAATATTTTACCAATATAATTTGGGCAATATGGGCCTGAAGTTTCTACCGGACAACCGAAAATTGTTCGACTATTGGGTTTACCTGAATACCTTGGAAGGTATCTGTCGACTTTTTGGCGATTGGGGGGGAATCCAATCGTTTTTTGTTTGGTGGGAATGCTGTCAAACAATCAATATCTAGTCTGCAGCAAGCGGCCCTATATTAATTAGAGGAGGGGAAAAAATGGATAATTACTTCAAGCTTAAGCAGAACGGCACAAATGTGTCAACTGAAATCATTGCCGGACTCACTACATTCTTCACCATGGCTTATATTATCTTTGTTAATCCGGCAATACTGTCACAAACCGGCATACCCTGGGGCGGAGTTTTCCTTGCAACAATTTTTGCATCGGTGGTTGGAACTTTAGTCATGGGTCTTGTTGCAAATGTTCCATATGCCCAGGCTCCGGGTATGGGGTTAAATGCATTTTTCACCTATACCGTATGTTTCGGTTTGGGATTCAACTGGAAACAGGCCCTGGCGATGGTTTTTATCTGCGGAATCATAAACATACTCATTACTGTTACTAAAATCCGCAAGTCAATAATCAAATCAATTCCGGTTAGCTTGCAGAATGCCATCGGGGGCGGTATCGGTATTTTTATCTCATATATCGGTATTAAAAACGCCGGACTTCTCAAGTTTACTTCAGACCCAGGCGCACACATTATTTTGCCAGGCGATACAGTAATTGCTGACGCAAGCGCTGTCCCGGCACTAGTATCCCTGAATAATCCTACTGTGCTTTTGGCTTTGATCGGGCTTGTATTAACAATAATATTGCTTCTCTTGAAAGTGAAGGGAGCTATTTTGCTTGGAATTATAATAACTACAATAATTGGTATACCCATGAAAGTTGTTGATATCACACAAGCCGGCACAACTTCCGGTATAGGACAAGCCTTTGCCGACTTGGGAACAACCTTTGGAGCTGCCTTCAGTAAAGAGGGAATAGGTTCCCTGTTCAGTGATCCGGCAAAAATTCCTCTGGTTCTGATAACTATTTTCGCTTTCAGTTTAACCGATACATTTGATACAATAGGCACTTTCATAGGTACCGGCCGCAAGAGCGGAATTTTCAGCGCAGAAGATGAAAAATTGATGTTCAGCAGTTCCGGGTTTAAATCAAAAATGGACAAAGCCTTGTTTGCTGATGCCATTGCAACTTCTATCGGTGCTGTATTTGGCACTTCCAACACCACCACATATGTAGAAAGTGCAGCAGGAATCGAAGCCGGCGGCCGCACCGGATTAACCAGTGTCATTACTGCATTGATGTTCCTTGTCTGCATACTTATTGCACCTATTGCAGGTTTGGTACCGGCAGCTGCAACAGCACCTGCATTGATTATTGTCGGTGTTCTGATGCTGTCATCCTTCAAAGAAATTAAGTGGGATGAATTGGAAGACGCAATCCCGGCTTTCTTTGCAGGAATATTCATGGCATTCGTTTACAGCATTTCATACGGAATTGCAGCAGGTTTCGTTTTCTACTGCCTGGTAAAGATAATTAAGGGAAAGGCAAAAGAAATTCATCCTATTTTAGCAATATCAACACTGCTCTTTATCCTGAACTTTATTTTATTGGCTGTTAAGAACCTGTAATCAACCAGTTTGCTAAACTAATATTTTAAATAAAAAGCCCGGGCACCAGGACCGGCTCCAAAGGCTACGGAACCCAAGTTTGCTAAACTAATATTTTAAATAAAAAGCCCGGGTATTAATTTCAATCCGGGCTTTTTATCTGTGTAAGAGTGTTTTGCCAGGTTTTTAATTTTAAGCATACATTTTTCACATTGATAATATTTTTGCATGATGTTAGAATCTATATGGTAAAATATGAATAACTCCAAAAAAGCCAATTTGTGAGAACCGTTGGTAAGTTGCATTTATATAAAATTTTCTCAAGAAAACCTGGAGGTTAATAATGACAATTACTTTAATGGATTTTTTGCAGCAATTGATAGCAAACCCTGCACTATTTGTAATAACTTTGCTTACATTGGGAGTAATTTTGGTTAATGGCTGGACGGATGCACCAAATGCGATTGCCACCAGTATTTCAACCCGGTCCATAAACCCGAGGAACGCTATTTTAATGGCTGCAGTTTTTAACTTTTTAGGTGTTCTGGTAATGTCTGTGCTCAATGCCACAGTTGCACATACAATTTATAAAATGGTAGACTTCAGAGGAAACTCCCACGATTCACTGGTAGCTCTTTGCGCTGCATTGTTTGCAATAGTTCTTTGGGCAACGGCCGCCTGGGCCTTTGGGATACCCACAAGCGAAAGTCATGCCCTGATAGCGGGCATTTCAGGAGCTGCCATAGCTCTGCAGGGCGGCTTCTCAGGAATAAACGGCAATGAGTGGATTAAGGTTGTTTACGGGTTGTTCATGTCGACATTTATCGGATTCGGACTTGGATTTGTCCTGGTCAAGTTTATTGAACTGATTTTCAGGAATGCGGATAAGCGTAAAGTGAAACCTTTTTTCGTCAATGCACAGGTAGCAGGGGGTGCAGCTATGGCTTTTATGCATGGAGCACAGGACGGGCAGAAGTTTATGGGTGTTTTTATGCTTGGCATTTTTCTTGCCAAAGGGCAAAGCGATGCAACAAGCTTCAGCATACCAATATGGTTGATGATTCTTTGCTCAATGATTATGGCTCTGGGTACATCAATTGGCGGATATCGGATTATAAAAACCGTTGGGATGGGAATGGTTAAACTGGAAACCTACCAGGGTTTTGCAGCAGATTTGACAGGCGCAATCAGCTTATTGATCTCAACTGTATTGGGTATTCCTGTCAGTACCACCCATACCAAGACAACTGCAATTATGGGTGTAGGAGCTGCAAAGAGGTTGTCCAATGTTAACTGGGGAATAGTAAGAGAAATGGTTGCAGCATGGATTCTGACGTTCCCGGGGTGCGGCTTGGTAGGTTATTTAATGGCACACTTATTTATAAAGATATTTTAAATAATGAAAGGAAAAGATGGGATGAAAATAATAAAAGGCAAAAAGAATTACAATTATTTTCAGGCATTTGTCGAATTATCCGAATTCTCTTTAAAGGCAGCTGAAATGCTGATAAAAGCTTTATATGATTTTGATAAGAACCAACTGGACGGCATAATCAGGGAAATGCACGTAATTGAGCATACAGCAGATAACAAGAGGCATGAGCTTCTCAATAAACTTGCAAAGGAGTTTTTGCCGCCTATTGAAAGAGAGGATATCATGAGCCTGTCTGAAAAAATAGATGACGTAACTGACTCGGTTGAAGATGTTCTGCTCAACATCAGCATATTTAATGTTAATTCAATTCCTCAAAAAATTATTGAATTTACAGAAGTAATAGTTAAATGCTGCAGGTCTCTGATTTCTGCTTTGAAGGAATTTGAAAACTTCAGAAAGTCCAAAAAACTCCACGATGAAATAATAGAACTAAACCGTCTGGAGGAAGTGGGAGACGCCCTGTATGTCAACGGTGTAAGAGAGCTTTACAGAAGCAAAATGGAACCTATTGACCTTATAATATGGAAGGAAGTTTTCGCAAGCCTGGAAAAATGTTGTGATGCATGTGAAGATGTAGCGAATGATATTGAAAATATTGTTATGAAAAACTCCTGAGCCGATTGTTTTAAACCATTAATGTTATTCCCCCTGAGTCTGAATACTTTCCAACCTGCTACCCAGGTCAGCGATAAGGTCAAACACTCCGGATATTGGGGAACTTTATATCAATTTTAAAAGTCATATGCTTAAGAGATATGTTCACGACATATAATGGTTGTGGTGTGATGCTTCGGGTTTTGAGGTCCGGAAACTTTAAATGGTTTCTCCGAAGGATGATTTTATATTTCTATAACTTGAAAAGGGGTTTATTTACACAAATGACACACAAAAGCAAGCTGCCGGTGATTGTATTTTTACTGTTGTCAATTGTATTGTTTAAGGATGCAACTTATGCAGAGGGAAGCATAATCCTTAAAAATGGAATGCAAAGCAGCCAGGTATTAAGCCTGCAAAGGGATTTAAAACAAATTGGTTATTTTGAAGCTGAACCGACAGGCTATTTTGGAGTCATCACCGAAAATGCGGTCAAAAGGTTTCAAAAGGAACACAACCTGACTCAGGATGGCATAGTTGGTCCTCAGACAATGAAAATATTGCAGGATGTGCTTAATAAAAGCACTATCGCTGCGGAAGCCAACCAGAATACAGGTTCTGCAGAAAATACAGGAAATAATAAAAACACCGGTACTGAAGAAGATAATAAGCCGTTAAATGCAACGATTTTGAAAAAGGGCATGGAAAATGATGATGTCGTAAAGTTGCAGGAAAAGTTAATCAAGCTTTGCTTGTTAAACAGTAGACCGACAGGTTATTTCGGAGACTTGACGCATTCTGCAGTAATCAGATTCCAGAGGGAACATGGATTAACTCCGGACGGTATTGCAGGTCCGAAAACAATTGAGAAATTAGAGTATCTGCTGGGCAAACCTACCCTTAATAAGGGCATGTCCGGCAGCGAAGTTTCAATATTGCAAAATGATTTAAAAAAACTGGGTTTTTTTGAAGTTGAACCAACTGGCAATTTTGGAGATATTACCGAAGAGTCTGTGAAGAAATTTCAGGGAAAATACAATCTTGAGGCAACCGGGATAGTAGATTTGCTTACGTTTTCCAAAATAGACTCTCTCCTCATGACCGGAGGATATAACGGTATCAGCGTTGTGATAGACCCGGGCCACGGAGGAATTGACTCCGGAACAGCAAAGAATGGCCTTTTGGAAAAGGATATCGTTCTCGATATATCAAAGAAGTTAAAAAATATTCTTGTTTCCGAAGGATATAATGTAATTCTCACCCGTGAGACAGACACTGCGCTGCACCATCTTTCAAATATACAGGCATCCCGGGAAATCAGGGACTTGAACGCAAGAACAAATATCATCAATGAAAGCCAGGCGAATATGTTTGTCAGCATCCATGTAAACAGCCTTTCTGAGTATCCGTCAGTTTCCGGGTCAATTGTTTTTTACAACCCGGACATTCCAAAATCGAAAACTTTGGCTCAAAATATTCAAAAGGCTTTGAATGAAATTGTTGTTGAAGGTGTCAACAGGCAGTCCCAGAAAATAAAAACCGCGGAATTCTATGTGCTGGAAAACTCCGAAATTCCGGGAGTTCTGGTTGAAACGGCATTTATAACCAATCCTGGTGAGTTTGATTTGCTGAAAACCGATGAATTCAGGAAGCAACTAGCCGAAGCCATAGCATTGGGCATCAGGAATACGGATTGAATACAGATGATAAAAAAGGAGCATGCTAAAGCTTTTGCTGATAAATCAAAAGACAAAATCATCCTGAGGGCAGCTATAAGGAGTTATGTTCAAATGGCTGCCTTTCTGCAATATTGACAATTTCACATGCTGATAGTATACTAATTATTACAATTTGAAAAGAATTAAACAAAACCTCTATATAAAGGAGTTGGTAATTTAATGGACAGTGACAGTTGGATACGAGTTATCCTTCTCGTCGTTCTAGCACTTGGTGCAGCATATTGTGCTGCTACCGAGATTTCATATGCAGCGTTGAATAAAATTCGCATCAAAAATTATGCTGATAATGGAGACAAACGAGCTATTAAAGCATTGGAAATTTCCGAAAACTTCGATCAGGCCTTAACTACACTTCTTATTTCCAACAATATTACGCATATTGGATTCGGTTCACTGGCGGCCTTAATTGCAGCCCGGCTTTGGGGCGTGCAGGCAGTTAAATACACTACCTTGATTACAGCTGTTTTTATTTTTCTGTTCAGCGAAATGATTCCCAAAAGTTATGCCAAAGCCCACAGCGAGAAATATGCCCTTGCGGTGGCCGGATCTCTGCAAGGATTAATGAAAATACTTGCTCCGGTGTCTTTTTTCTTTTCGCGCATTGGCAGCTTCATATCCCGATTCTTTCCCGAAAGCAAAGAGCCCGCAATCACTGAAGAGGAACTTTATGATATCATTGAAACGGTTCAGGAGGAGGGAGTGCTGGACGGGGGCAAGCAGGAACTTTTAAATTCGGCTTTGAAGTTTAATGTAAAAACCGCAGGAGAGATATTGACAAAACGCAATGATATTGTTGCACTGGATGCAAACTCAACCAGGCAGGAAGTATTGCAGAAAATCAAATCACAGAAGTTTTCAAGGATGCCCGTGTACAGAGACAATATTGACAACATTATCGGTATTCTGCATGTGAGAACATTTTTAAAAGCCTATATGACACAAGAATCTTTCAATCTTGAAGGCTTGCTTTTGCAACCTTACATGATCAGTGAAAAAACTCCTATAGATGATTTGCTTAGGGAGATGAGCGGTAAAAAAATACATATGGCCATTGTCAATGATGATAGCGGAAGGACTTTAGGTATAGTCACCATGGAAGACATTCTGGAAGAGCTGGTAGGAGAAATCTGGGATGAAAAAGATGCGGCAAAACAAGAAACTGTCAGACTGGCAAAAGCACAAAACAAAAAGGATGGCAGTTTGCCTGCAGCAAACCGGTTTGTTCCGGTAAAATGCAATTAAGATTAACCAAGTATTTCTTCCAGGGGAGTTGATTTGAAATCATGGACATATGGTCCTTTATAGCATTAATAGTTTTAATTTGTTTTTCAGCATTTTTTTCAGGTTCAGAAATTTCTTACGCCTCTGTAAATAAAATAAGGCTTAAAAAATTATCCGAATCGGGAAATTCGCTTGCCAGGGTTTCTTTATACATACTTGAGAATTTTGATGAAGCTTTGCCAACGGTTCTGATTGGAAACAACCTTGTCAATATCGGAGCTGCATCCATTGCTACCGTGATTGCCATTGGATTGATGGGAGATTCAGGGGCTGCGGTATCTACATTTGTTATGACTGTAATTATTCTGATATTTGGCGAAATTTCCCCTAAAATTATAGCAAAGAAGAACAACGAGAAATTTGCTCTTATTGTGGCATATCCTTTAAGGATCTTAATGTTTATTCTTAAACCTGTAATTATAGTTGTAGGATGGATAATTGCATTATTCTCAGAGCTATGGGAAAAAGGCGACACCAAGGAACCGTCAGTAACAGAGGAGGAACTGGTTTCAATAATTGAAACTGTTGCAGATGACGGAGTGATTGACGAGGAGCAGAGTGAACTCCTCCAGTCCGCCCTGGAGTTTTCAAATATTACCGCCCAGGAGATCCTGACACCCCGGCCGGATATGGTTGTCATTGATGTTGACGACGATATGGACAATATAGTAAGGATTGCCCTGGAATCGCAATATTCACGAATCCCTGTTTATGAAGGCACTATTGACAATATAATAGGTATCCTGCACACTGCATATTTTTTAAGGGAGATGGCGGATAACGGACCTGTTGATATAAGGTCAATGCTTATTGATGTCTGTTTTGTACATCAGACAATGAAACTTCCGGCTATCTTTCAGGAATTGCAAAAACGCAAACTTCAAATGGCAATTGTGACCGATGAGTATGGAGGTACCATGGGGTGCATTACCATGGAGGACGTTTTGGAGGAACTGGTGGGCGATATATGGGATGAAAGTGATGAAATTGAGGATGACTTTATCTGTATAGGCGAAAACACCTATCTTGTGAGCGGTGATTTGGCTCTCCATGATTTTCTGGGATATCTGGATCTGGATGACCGGGATTTTGAGAGTGAATATACAACTGTTGGCGGATGGGCGATTGAAAACCTGGACGGTTTTCCGAATACAAATGACTCCTTCAGGTACAAGAACCTCACTGTTACGGTCACTCACGTTGACGGGCTGCGGGTGGAAAGAGTTTCAGTGTTTGTTGAGCCGCATGCTGATGGAGAAGAGGAAGAATAATGCAGCTAATGTTCATAAATTGTGTTACATTGATAACCCCTGAACAGTAACAAAATGCAGGCTTTTAAAATAGGTGTTGATTATATTTATTTGTTAGTCTATAATTTATTTAGTATTTTTTATGCAGGACGGATTTTTAACATCTGCTTGTAGAATGGAAGGATGGTTGGAATGAATATTACCGATCTGTTATCACGCAATGCAAAATTGTATGGGTCTGAAAAATGCCTGACCGAGATAAATCTGGATCTTCAGGAACGCCACAATATTAACTGGCGGGAGTATGAACTTATCGAAAACAACCCTGCGGGGGAATACCGCCGGGACATGACCTGGAAGGTTTTCGACGAGAAAGCAAACCGTTTTGCGAATCTCCTGATTAAAAGAGGAATAAAAAAAGGAGATAAAGTTGCGATTCTTTTAATGAATTGCCTGGAATGGCTGCCAATCTATTTTGGCATTCTTAAGACCGGTGCCATTGCCGTTCCTTTGAACTTTCGATATACAGCAGAAGAAATAAAGTATTGCCTGGAATTATCAGATACTGTGGCTTTGGTTTTCGGACCTGAATTTATAAGTCGTATGGAACAGATTTATACCAATATACCAAAGATTAAATTGCTGTTCTTTGCAGGGGAAAACCGTCCCTTGTTTGCTGAAAGTTATGACCGGCTCACGGCAAATTGCCCGTCGGAAGCACCAAAAATTGAAATTTCAGAGGATGATGATGCAGCAATATACTTTTCCTCCGGAACTACAGGGTTTCCCAAAGCAATATTGCATACCCACCGTAGTTTGATAACAGCATGCATTACCGAGCAAAAACATCATGGACAAACCCGTGAAGACAACTTCCTGTGTATTCCGCCGCTTTATCATACCGGTGCCAAAATGCACTGGTTTGGGAGCCTGCTTGCGGGAAGCAAGGCAGTACTGCTCAGGGGAGTCAAGCCTGAGTGGATATTAAGAACCGTATCCGAAGAAAAAATTACCATTGTATGGCTTTTGGTACCCTGGGCCCAGGATATACTGGATGCAATTGAAAGAGGAGAAGTAAGGCTTGAAGATTATAATCTTTCCCAGTGGAGACTGATGCATATCGGTGCCCAGCCGGTGCCTCCCAGTCTGATTCGCCGCTGGAAGAAGTACTTTCCAAATCATTTGTATGATACAAATTATGGTTTGAGTGAGTCCATTGGTCCCGGATGTGTGCATTTAGGGGTTGAGAATATTCATAAAGTCGGTGCCATAGGTGTTCCCGGATATAATTGGGAAGCCAGGATTGTGGATGAAAATGGCCGTCCGGTATCAAAAGGCCAGGTGGGAGAACTGATAGTAAAAGGACCGGGTGTCATGAAGTGCTACTACAAAGACCCGGAGGCAACCCAGGCAGTATTGAAGGATGGCTGGCTGTATACAGGGGACATGGCACAAATGGATGATGATGGTTTCATTTATCTGGTTGACCGTAAAAAGGATGTGATTATCAGCGGTGGTGAGAATATATATCCAGTGCAGATAGAAGATTTTCTCAGGGCTCATCCTGCAATCAAGGATGCTGCAGTAATTGGACTTCCGGATAAAAGAGTCGGTGAAATAGCTGCCGCCATTATTGAACTTAAACCGGGATTAACATGCACTGAAGCGGAGATTAATGAATTTTGCTCTTCTTTGCCGCGTTATAAACGTCCCCGGAAAGTTATCTTTGACAGCGTTCCCCGAAATCCAACCGGGAAGATTGAAAAGCCACGGCTGAGGGAGAAATATGGGGCAGCCTTGCTGGTTGCCGCTCAAAACGAGATTAGCGGTGCTCCTGAAAAAAGCGTGACTAAGCTGCATCGTGCAAGAGTTGCAAGATAACAGGCAACAGGTGGAAATATTTCCTTAATATCAATCACACCATGATATTTGCGAAGACCTGGCCAAAAGCCCATGACTTGAGTTGCGAAGAACATTAAGATTGTTTGAAAAGGACTGAGGGAAATTAGAGCTTTTATTGGAATAGATTTCGATAATAATCTAAAAAACGAAATATCAACGCTTCAACAAAGGCTTAAAAGCTTTGCAATCAAAGGAAGATGGAAGTATGTTGACAACTTCCATCTTACCCTTAAGTTTCTTAATGAAATAGATTCCTATCAGCAAAATGAGATAAATAAAATAATGAAGGAAGTATGTGCCCAAAAAGAACCCTTCAATCTGAAATTATCCGGCCTTGGCACCTTCAGCGGGAAAGATTATGTCCGGGTCCTTTGGCTAGGTATTGCCGGTGAAATGGAAAAACTCCGGTCCCTGCAAAAGGAAATAGACCGGGAACTTGATAAAATCGGATTTCCGAAAGAAAAGAGAGAATACAGGCCCCATGTAACCATTGGACAGGATATCGTCTTTAAGGAGGATTTTGACCTTAAGGAATTTCAATCCCGGGTGAAGGATTATAAAATTGGAAAAGTGGACAGGATTTATTTATACAAAAGCGAACAAATAAACAATAAACGGATATATACAAAGGTTTCCGAGTACATATTGGCTGTATGATCCGTAAAGTCACTAGCTGAAAGGTGTAAGAAGAATATTTTCCAATTGTCTTAAATGCGGTTTCAAATGAATTTTCTTCAGCACTTGTTTCATGAATCAGTTCCATCAATTGGGATTAGATACAAGAAAGCCAGTGGGCGAGAAAGCCCCCTGGCTTTAATAACATATCATACAAGAAAGGGATAAAATTTATTGATTCAATGGATACTACTATATATGAAGTACCCATATATAGTGCATAAGTGTTCTATGTTTAAAAAACTATTTCAAATCAAAATGCAGTGCTTTTACCGCATTGCAGATAACACTGTCAGTTTCCGGAGGAAGAGGTCCTGCAAGACCACGGTTAATAAGGGACTCAGCTTCATAGCCGCCCTCAAGATGCTGTACCGAGTTGCATATATAGCCAATAATCCCATTGGTGTATCCTATAATCATTGTTTTGTCGTCTTTAAATATGTTTTTAATCATAAGCCCCAACTGGCTTGAAGGCTCACAGGCTATAGCTATTAACTTCACATCGTTACCCAAATACCATTCTGCAAAGGGCACCTGTATCGTTGCATTGTATTCACCTGATGTCAGTCTGTCCAGATGCCTCTTAAAACGGTTGTAGGAGTAATTCGTCATGTGTGAGACTTCGCCATTCTTGCTTAATTCTTCATCGTGTCTTATCTTAAATACATTGAATTTTTCCTCTGCATCCTTTATATCCGGTTTTGGTCCGAACAAATAAACATCCTGGTAACTTGTGCGGAAATCAGGATCTACTTTCAAGAACTTACCGTTGTTGATAATATCTGTTATTTCATCAGCCACGCTTTTTCCAATGCTGTCAGTTTCCTCAATTGTGCATGTGATAAAACTGTCTTTCATAAAGTCGCCGCCCGGATCTCTCCTTGCGCTTCCCTTTGGCTTGACGTCAGCGCCATTGGCGGGAAGATAAATAGAAACAGCCCCGTTGAATCTTTCGGATACATATTTATTTGCAAAACCCATAAAGTCGTTGCACATTTTAAGGCTTAAAGGTCCTAAAGCCGTGCCGTGGCATGGGAGATTGTATATAATGCACTTAATATTGTTGTCTGAATCTTCAAGCTTTAGAATAAACATTTCCTTATCTATTTCATTGTCCCAGCTTGGAGCAAACTTTATTTTGCCGTCAGGGGTTTTAAGTCTTCTGCTGATTCCTACATTTGAAATACCTTTTGCAAAGTATATACTGCCGGATTCCAGGCTTGCATAGCATTTATCGACAGCTTTCATTATCTTGTCATAGGCATAATCCTGATATCCTTCCACACTTGATGTAAGTCCGATGGAAGAATGGGTATGTGTGGCTGTAACCCAGATCTGCTCCTCTGATAACGGGTATTTGGCCATTATCTTTGATTTTATCTGCTGGCAGGCTTCGGTATTTACCATTGTCAGGTCCAGCACCACAAGAAGCAAGTCCTTGGCTCCACTGAGCAATACAACCTTTGCATAAATGTCATCATAAACTTCGCTGCAAAGGCCCTGCCTTGCGGCAAATCCTTTCAGTTCCAGCGGGAACATGGATTTTGGCGGAGTGATAATTTCCTGGGCAACACAGAATTTAAAGCAATTTTTTCCGGTAGCCATAATAATCTCACCTTTCTTTATTTAATTTGTTTGAGAGAATCTCCTATTCTTTTTAAACCTTCCATCAAAATGGACCTTGGGCAGCCAATATTTATTCTCATAAATTGCTCTCCTCCGGAGCCATAGCTTCTTCCTTCATTCAGCCTTACTTTTGCCGTATGCAGGAAAAATCGGGCAAGTTCATCGTCGCTCATGCCCAGTTCGCGGCAGTCGAGCCATACCAAAAAGGTCCCTTCAGGCTGTATCACTTTAATCTTGCTTATATTTTCACTGAAGTAGTTCATCAAACAAGCCAGATTGCCTTCAAGATAATTAATGAGCTGATCCAGCCATTCCTCTCCATACCTGTATGCCGCTTCGGTTGCCACCATGCCCAGAATATTGCACGAATGCAATCCCAGATTGCTCATGAAGTTTTTATATTGTGCTCTCAGGTCCTCTTTGGGCATGATTACTGTTGAAGTGGACAGCCCGGCAAGATTGAAAGTTTTGCTTGCTGCTATGCAGGTAATCGTGTTTTGCAAAAGTTCCGGAGATACAGTGGAAATCGGAATGTGTTTATTGCCTTTATAAATAATATCAGAATGGATATCATCTGAGATTATGAGCACATTGTATTTTATGCACAGGTTTCCCAACTCTTTGAGTTCATCCTGTGTCCATACACGCCCCACAGGATTATGGGGACTGCAGAAAATCATCATTTTTACTCCTGATTTAAACTTCTCTTCCAGGTCCTGAAAATCTATTTCATAACGGCCGTCTTTTAAAACCAGTTGGTTTTCCACCAACTGTCTTCCGTTATTTTTGACAACTTTGAAAAAAGGAGTATAAACCGGGGTTTGAATAAGCACCTTGTCACCAACATTTGTAAATGCCATAATGGCAAAACCCAATGCAGGAACAACACCGGGAGTGCATACCAGCCAATCGTTCCGGATTTTCCATCCGTGCCTTTTATAAACCCAGTCTGCAACAGCCTCACCGTAAGATTCCGGGTTACCGTCCATATAACCGTAAATTCCATGCCTGTTTCTGTTTTCGATAGCCTGAGAAACTTCGGGCGGTATTTGAAAGTCCATATCTGCAACCCACATGGGAAGGATGTCTTCGTCTTTGTAATTTCTTATGGTACTGTCCCATTTTAAGGAACATGTATTTCTTCTTTCAATTACGGTGTCAAAATCATAATGCATATAAAATTAACTCCTCCATTTGCGTTTGAACAATTGATGCTTTCGGATGCTTTAGCTTAAGCTTACTCTTAAATTAATGCAGAATCAATATTAAAACAAATAGTGCCGAGGAATTGCAACACCCCTAAAAGTTTTACCACATTTAAAGATAACGAATATTAATGGAGATTGTGAGTTTATATGAGGTTGTTTAAAGTGATAATTTGCTACTTGAGGCAATCAGTTGATTGTAATCGCTTATTGCAAAAACAGGTTTTTCAAGGCAAACATCAAAAACTGACACATGCCATAAAATGTGAAGCTCCTGTGAAGGCTGCCCTGAATAAGTAAATTATCTATTGCCGGCCACATGCAATGCAAGATGCACTCCGGTAAAGTTAAGTTGAATAGTTTTTCAGCCTGTACTCGGAGGGAGTGACAGATACATATTTTTTAAATGTTCTGATATAGCTGAACCTGTTGTTGTAGCCTACCATTTGTGCGACCTTTTCTATGCTTTCATTTGTTTCAAGCAACAACTGTTTTGATTTTTCAATACGTACTTTTGAGACATATTCCCAGAAACTCACGCCAATCTTTTCTTTAAAAATCTTGCAGAAATATGAGGCGTTATAATTAAAATCCTCTGCTACACTGATAAGGGATATTTCTTCAGTGTATTTTTTGTCAATGTATTCCTTTATTTTGGCTGTGAAACTCTTTGCGCTGTCTTTTTGCTGTTCTGTAAGATAATCTATTATAATTCTTATCTTATCCGCAAGCCAGTCTGTAAACCTGGTTATGCTTCCGAAGCTTTCAATGGGGATATTCAAATCATTGCAGTCTTTGAAAACTTCCTTTATGCTTAGATTAAGCTCATAAACGCATCTTTGAATAAGTCCTGCCATATTGTTGAGACATACTTCAATATGCTCAAAATTCTTATTATGCTGCATTATATCACTTATCATTGCATTTATAATAGTAATGGTTTCATTGTATTCGCAAAGCTTTACCAGTGTGATTATTTTTTGTTCATATTCCACAGGATAATACAATTCTTCCTTTTCATCTATTCCGATATCCGAATAGTTGATTATGGAATGTTCGTCTTTTATGAACTTGTACTGAAGAGCTTTCAGAGCTTCATGGTAAGATACGCCTATACCTGACAAATCGTCACATACCTGACCAATGCCGATATTAACTTTCATGTTGAGACGTTTTACCAAAATATCCTGTATTTCCTCAAGGGACTGGTCAATAATGCCCTGTGTTTCATTTGTGTTGTTGTTTGTGTAGAATTTAAAAAGTATAAGTATATTATCGTCATTGTCCTGGGTGCATTCGGTATCTATTTTCAATGTGTCAAATACCTTCTTGATAATATTAATTATTGAGAGGTTTTTCAGTTGGTTTTCCCGAAGGTCATAAGCGGCACCGTTTAATGAATATTGAATGATGGCGACCTTGAAAAAGTCATACTCGAAGTCTATATTAAAGAAGCTTGCCTTTTTCATTATCTCGATCCTGTTGAACAACTTGCCTGTAATGAGGTTGCTTAAGAACATTTCACGCATCAATAAGTTATTCTGGCTGAGCTGCTGTTCCAGATAGGTGTTATTGCTAAGCAGCATATCTATGCTGTCCTGAATCATTGATATGTCGGTTCTGTCTTCATTGTTTAAATTTGAAATTTTCCTTAAGTTGTTGATTATTTTCCGGATAGGTTTATAAAGCTTTATAGACAGAAGCAATGAAATACCTGATACCAGAATAAACAGCAGGGAGAAAATAAACAATGTGATATTTCTTAAACGTATGGATTTCTGGTATACCTTGTTTTCAGACACCAGGTAAAGGATCTTCCAATCATTGATCCCGGTATTTTCAAAGTAAGAAATCATTTCACTGTCCCCGAATTTCAGCTTAAAGCTTCCAATATCCATACTGTAGATGGAATCGGGCACATTGATTATTTTTGATATATCTGACAATATATAACGATTTTCGCTGGATGCAACTATTTTCCCCTCATGGTTAATCATAAATGCCAGCGAATCATTATTTCCCAGAGTAATATTTCGCAACTGGTCGGAAAGAATGTTTGCGTCCACATTCAAAACAATTGCGCCCTTTTTTTCCTCTCCCTTTGTATAAGGAATAGATGCAATAATAGTTATTATATTTTCATAATTGACACTCGCATCCGCAGTACGTATTTTTACCTGGCGGGTATCCAGAATTGCCGAAAGCTCGTCAAAACTGTTGTAAGCATTAAGCCAGCCCAGATCATAATACTGGTCAATATCCATTGGGGCACTGTAATCCAGAATATAGCCATTATCTTCAAAATAAACAAAAATGTTTTTAATATAATTGCTGGAATTTATTGAACTGGCCATCATGTCCTGTATATTTCTGATTTCATCCTGCTTCAACGAGACATATTCCCGCGGAAGAAGTGCAAATTGCATAAATTTCTTGTTCATGGCATAATCCAGAACAATCTTTTCCATCTCGCTGAATATTATTTTTATATTGCTTAGGGTTTCACTGATTTTTAACTGTTCAAATCTTTCAATCTCGTCATTGAAGTTTTTCAGGATGTAATAATGGGTATAAAAGCCAAGAATTGTTACAATAAAAAAAGAGATTGATGTACAAACAAGAAATATCTTGACAAACATATTCCTGGAGATGTTTTTTATCTTTTTATAATTTATTGATAGCAACCCAGTCAAATAAACCCTCTCTCCTTAAATATAGTTTCAGGAAACCAGCCTGAAAATGCAATAATATTTTATCATATTTAAACGGTTGTTGCATATTTAAAATGTTTATTATTTCTTATCATTTATTACCAGGATTGGCTAGCTGAATGAATCAGGCGGTCACTTCACGGGCAATTAGCCGTAAATAAAACAATACAGCAATGAAAAGAGGGCTTTATAAACATATTAAATTTATGCATGATTTATGTTATACTTATTTTATATAGGGTACATACAAATAATATAGCCGAATATAGCCGGTTGACCCGGAAGATTCTTTTTTTAATGGGAGTGGCCTGAAAATGAGGTTTGTCGGAATAATTAAAAATTTTTTATTTCCACGGGGAAAAGCAGTTGTGCGCTGCAACGGTGATGTACCTGAAGCAAATTTGGACAATGTTTCAAATAGGAAATATTCTAAAGCCAGATTTTTATCCTCAGTCTTGGCTATCCTTCTATTAACCAGTATTACAGGGTGCGGAAAACAAGACCCTGATGCAAAACAACCAGGTTCAAGCAGCAATTCCCAAACAAACAAAGCAGTTGATGAGCCTTATGAGTTTACAATATTCAGGACAACGTGGACTGATTTGGATGCTGATAATGATCTTGTAATCCAGGAGCTGAACAGGCGTCTGAATATAAAAATCAGGATTTTAAGCAGTACTTATGAAACATGGAAGGACCGATACACACTTCTCATGTCTTCCGGTGAGGTTCCTGACATTTCTATTACAACGGGTCCGGGAACCTTAAGTTTCAACAAGTGGGCTGCCCAGGGCAAGTATCTTGATATTACCGATTTATATTACAAGTATTGTCCGAATATAGTTAAAAACGTACCAGACGAGCTTATTGAAAGAGTGAAGATTAAAGGCAGGCTTTATGGAATACCGCGCCCCACGGTAAGCGACAGGGCATTGATTATCCGGGCGGACTGGCTTGATAAACTAAACCTTGAAATGCCCGGAGATGTTGATGAATTGTACAATGTTCTCAAGGCCTTTACCCAAAACGACCCGGATGGGAATGGCGAAAGTGACACATACGGCCTTTTGGGAGAAGATACTTTAACTGCCTTCCAGGATATTTTTGAAGCCTTTGGCTGTCCCCTGACACCCGACCAGGGCACCCACTGGTATGTAAATGATGAAGGCAGGCTTGAATCCGTCCTTACCCATCCCAATGTTAAGGACGCGGTTAAATACTTACGAAAGCTTTACAAGGAAAAATTACTGGATCAGGAGTGGATGCTTACCAAATCACAGGCTTTTTTTGAAAAGATAAGAACGGGCAAGGGGGGCTGCACAGGTACCAGTGTCACCCAAATGCTTACGTTGGAAATTGATATGCAGAAGAATTGGCCAAGTGTGCGGTTTGAGGCAACCAACGAATTATACGGTCCTAACGGGGAATTCCAAAGAGCTTATCAGGATGGTTGGTATATGATGGCCTCTATTTCCGGCAGCGCCAAAAAGCCGGAGAAGCTGCTTCATCTTTTGGATTATTGCATGAGTGATGAAGGTTATACGCTTTTAAGATATGGAATTGAAGGGATCACATATAGAATAATGAATGATGAAATAATTGTTGACTATCAGGCAGCCTTGCAGCATGGAGTTTTAAACGGTCACAAGCTTATGAGCATGATGTCTCCGGCTAAGCATGCCATGCCCGAGAATGAAAGAACCCAAAAATACCTGGATATGCTGCAAGTATATTATGAAGGCCCCTTTAAACCGAGTGTCCCCGAAGAGATACCCTCATTGAATGTTGTTACCACAAAACAGGGTCCTGATATGGTGCGAAACATGGTGGCATCTATAATATGCGGTGACGGGGATGTGGATGCGGAATGGGACAGGCTGGTGGATTTGTGGCTGAAATCAGGCGGAGAGCAGCTTTTGTATGAAGTCAATGAAATTTATGAGAGAAACAAGTAAGTAACGGAAAATGACGGGAAATTAAGCTGACAGTGCATAAAACAGCGAAAGACCGGAGAATGTCGCCTGCGGTGAAACCTCCATAACCCAGGTTGACATTTTTCTATAAATGACACTTTTACACCGTTTAAACTGTTCTCCGGTAATGTTGTATAATTTAATATTGTGTTACAAATATTCATGTGCCTGAATTTTATCAATGTATTTCCCTGTTGCATTTATAATTTGTCGTTGCACTTCTTTTGCTATTAAGGAATTCATATTGATTTTGATTTTACTCCCGGTTTATTATTGATTCAGACAGTACTGTTGCATCTTTTCTAAATCACTTAACATTATTCGTGGGTCCATGAAAATTAAGAGGGAAAAGAAAGGGGAAATATTTAATTATGAAAAGAATTCTTGCAGTATTATTGGTTATGATGCTTGCATTGTCCTTGGCATCATGCGTAAAGACAGGCGGCGACTCAACCACTCAGCCTTCAGCAACTGAACCGGCTGGTGAAACACTGGGAACAGTTTTTGGTCCTGATGTTGAACTTACAGTTATGATTGGTTCCCATGCAGGATATCCCTACGATGAAAACTGGAAAATATGGCAATATGTTAAGGAAGCCATGGGCGGAAAAATAACAATTGAAGCTATAATGGATTCCTGGGATACAAAAGTATCTTTGATAATGACTTCAAGAGATCAGCTTCCTGACGTAATGCATGTTGCTACAAAAGCAGGCGTGGACAAATATGCACTGGATGGAGCATTTGTTTCAATCTTAGACAATCTCGACAAGCTCCCAAATTTCAAAAAATGGATGGATACATGTGAAGAAAGTGCTGCATACATTAATTCACGTAAGTCCGGTGATGGAAATGTATATCATTTCCCAACCTATGGTTTGCATACAATAAATAACATCAGAACCTGGATGTACAGGGTGGATATTTTCGAAAAGCTCAACTGGCAGCTTCCGAAAGACTGGAACGAACTCTATGAATTAGGCAAGAAATATAAGGAACTTTATCCTGATTCATATCCTCTGGCAAGCCGCGAAAATTTGAACAAGCTGAGCCAGTTTGGCCCCCAGTGGAAACCATATATGCAGAATAAATTCTACTATGACTTTGTAAATGAGAAATGGTCATATGGTATTACTGAACCCGAATTCAAAGAACTTTTCTTAATGTACAAGAAGTTCTATGATGAAGGACTATTGCCGGTTAACATTCTGACAATGGCTACCAATGACTGGACCAGTCTTGTTACTACCGACAAGGTTATCATGTTCAATGACTATATTATAAGAATTGACATGCTCCATGCTGCAGGAAGACCTGGCAATCCTGACTTTACAGTTGCTGCTTTCCCGCCTCCGAAGGGTCTTTCCGCAAGTGCAACAACCTTGCTGCCAAAAACAAACTCTGAATATACCGGATATGTTATTTGCAATACCGGCAAGCTGAACAGGGTTGCAAATGCATTCAAATATGTTGACTGGTTCTATTCTGAAGAAGGCAGCGAGCTTACAAGCTGGGGTAAAGAAGGAGAAACCTATGAGATTAAGGACGGCAAGAGAGTATATATCAAAGATGCAAACAATACTCCTGTACGTAACCTGTATGGTGTAGGAACATACGGATTGTATCAGCTGGTGGATGTTGAATCCAACGAAGCAGCTTACTCTGAAGAAAACGTTGCAAGTGCACGTAAAGTTCTTAACTGGCTTGAAGACAAGTTCAATCCGTATGAATGGCTCGCTCTGAACGAAGAAGAAACTCTTTACAAACAGCAGTATGAAGCTAACTTCGATGCATATGTAAACGAACAGCTTGCTGCATTCTTCCTTGGTGAAAGACCGATGTCCGAATGGGATCAGTTTATCCAGGAAGTTAGAAAAATGGGTCTTGACGAAATGCTGAAGATTTATGATGCAGCGTACAAACGTGCATCTCAGTAATATTAATCAATAATATTGTCAGTTGAAGGTTTGCGGGGTGCACAAAAAGCATCCCGCATATACCGTTTCAAATTTTTCAATTCAGACAGAAGGAGTTTAGTGCTATGAAGGCAGGCATTGCAAATAAAAGTATAGGAACGGCATTGCCCGGCAAACTTTCCTGGGGACAGCTGCAATTAAAGAAGTTGAAAGACGGTAAATTTCTTTTGTTGCTTGTATTGCCGGCTGTTGTTTACTATATACTGTTCAAATACGTACCGATGTGGGGTATATTAATCGCTTTTAAGAGGTACAGCCCATTCAAGGGATTTTGGGGAAGCAACTGGGTAGGACTGCAGCATTTTAAAATGTTCTTCAGCGGCCCCTTCTGGTGGCGCTGTGTAAGAAATACCCTGCTTCTTTCCTTATACTCAACTTTGTGGAGTTTTCCGGCTCCAATAATTTTTGCACTAATTTTAAATGATGTACAAAACATGAAGTTTAAAAAGTTGGTCCAGACTGTCAGTTATATGCCACATTTTCTGTCTACAGTGGTTGTAATAGGTTTGTTGTACATGTTTTTATCTCCAAATACAGGACCTGTACAAAAGATCATGGTGGCATTGGGCTATCAGAAAATGGACATTTTTGCACAAGCTAAGTATTTCAGGACACTATATATTGCATCAGGTATATGGCAAAGTTTAGGCTGGAGTGCCATTATATATCTTGCTGCGCTGACGAATATTGATCCGGCTTTGTACGAATCAGCTACAATCGACGGCGCTAATAAATTTCAGCAGCTTATATATATTACTCTTCCGTCAATAGCTCCAACCATAATTATTATGTTGCTGTTAAGACTAAGCCACATTCTTGGAGTAGGTTTTGAAAAAGCATATCTGTTGCAAAATGACGCTAACCATGAAACATCTGATGTTTTGGAAACGTACGTATACAGGATAGGAATATCCGGTGCCAACTATAGTTATGGCACGGCGGTAGGTTTGCTTACTTCAGTAATAAATCTGTTTTTCCTGTTTATTTTTAACGGCATTTCCAGGCGTGTCAGTGAAACTAGCTTATGGTAGGAGGTCAGTAACTTGGTTCAGTCAAAAAAAATAACCGTATGGGTTGTAATTAGAACAATATTACTGTTGATTGTAGTTCTCTCGATATTATATCCCTTGTTATACATGGTGGCTGTATCCTTTTCCAGCAATCATTTTATTGCCAGAAATGAGATTTCATTCTACCCCAAGGGATTTCATCTTGAAACATATAAGGTTGTACTTAAAGACGACAGAATTTTTATGTCCTACAAAAATACAATAATTTACACTGTAGTCGGAACAGCCATAGCTTTGCTGTTTACCACCATAACAGCATATGGTCTCAGCAAAAAGAACAGGTTGCCTTTTTACGGGGTTATAAACTCCATGCTTATAGCAACCATGTTTTTCAGCGGTGGTATGATACCGGCGTACCTGACCATGGTCAATATTCTGAAGTTATACGATAATATATGGGCAGTTGTGCTGCCTTCGTGTATCAGTACAACAAATGTAATTATAATGAGAACATTTTTTACACAGTTTCCTCTTGAAATTGAAGAGTCAGGCAGAATTGACGGTTTAACTGATGTAGGTGTTCTGTGGTATCTTGTTTTGCCTACATCTACGGCGATTATGGCAACAATGGGCTTGTTTTATGCAGTTGGTTATTGGAATGCGTTTTTTACACCACTCATTTATTTGAAATCACAGAGTAAACTTCCGTTACAGATTATTCTCAGACAGATAGTAATGAGAAGCCAGCATGAAGACTTTGCGGCGCTTTTTGCTTCAGGTGACAAGATAATACATGAAGACTCAATAAAATATGCAACAATTTTTGTTGCAACCGCACCAATAATTGCAGTTTATCCATGGCTGCAGAAATATTTTGTAAAAGGTGTTATGATTGGCTCATTAAAGGGATAATATATAAATAATAATAGATTAATATTTTTATCTTTTGGCAATACCAGCATATCTTTTCAGGATGGATAATACACATTCTAAGTATAGACATAGGATACAACCTTAAAAAAAGTGTGTTGTATGCTTTATCAGTTCAAAAAATTAATTGTTCCATTATTTACCCAATAAACTTTTTAAAAAGGAGTTTATTGGGTAAAGGTGGTTTTCCGTCAATGAATCCAAAATCACCGTTTTATTTTAAGACTGTAAATATATAAACCAGGCAAATGTAATTATGTGCCGAGTTACCAAATATAGCCGGCAAATAAAAATGATTTGCTTTTGGAGTTAGGTTATAAAGAGATTCCGGATACAATGGATGAATGGCTTGATGCAATGAGAAAACTAAAACAAAAATATCCAGATTCAATACCCTATACAAGCAGAGAGAATCTTCACTGGTGTGAATTTGTTTTCAAGTCCTATGGCTGTTCCGGCTCAGGCTATGGCTGGCAGTATTATAAGGATAAAATTATTCATACTTTTGAAAATCCCCTTTACAAAGAAGCGATAAAAGTATATAGAATGATGCTTGAGGAAGGCCTCATGGATATTGAATTTGCGACAAATAAACAACGGGATTTTTCACAAAAACGAATCAATAACAAAGTCTTGATATGTCAACAAAATTTGTCGGCAATAGCTGGCTGGATAAATGGTTTTGCATACAATGGTATTGACGAAGCCATTTTTATACCTGCCCAATGGCCTAAAATAGATGACTCCAGAATTGATCTCCAAAGTGTTTATGAAGGAAAGCTTGCATTAAGTGAGCATTCCGTATCAATATCATCAATGGCTAATAAGGATGCAGCTATCAGATTTGTTGAAGTTTTGCTCTCTGATGAGTGTATGGAGTTAACAAGCTGGGGTCGTGAAGGTATTGAATACAATATTATTAATGGAGAAAAAGTAATTAACTATGAAGAATCTATTGCAAACAATTGGCGCTGGCTTTATGGCATACTTTTTGGCAACTCAAAGGAAGGCCTTAAGATGGAACTTAAGCTCAGCATTGCCAGTACAAAACTGGATGAAGCAGGGAAAAAAGAGTACGAAAGATTGTATTGGGAGCAGTTTGATAAGGTTTTTGCCGACGCAAACTCGGTACCTATGAATCCCATGAAGTTTTTAGGTGTGCTTGTAAACCACGATGTGCTTGTTATTCGTACCCAGGCGGAAAAAGAAGCTCGGACTATTGCGGTAAAGGCTATGCTGGGAGAAGTGAGCCTTGATGAATTTGACTTGCTGGCAGAGAGTTTTATCAAGAAATATCAATTTATTACCGATGAGTACAACAATAGACTTCCACAGGCACAGGAGATGGTAGAGAAGGCAATGCAGCATTAGGACTGATTGTTTATGTACTTGACATGAAACTGCCGGAACAGCTAAAAAGTTGGCATATAGATTCTGGATTATAACAAAAATAGTATATACTAGAAATATAGTATATACTATTTTTTATAGGAGGATTTTCAGTTTTTATATGTAATGGGGGAGAACAGTTCTCTTAATTTTATTTGAGGAGTGGTAATCTTGAAAATTTTAATAATAACTGACCTTGAAGGAATAAGCGGAATAAGCAATATGGATATGATACAAAAGGAAAATCCTGAGTTTGAGTATTCTGCAAAAAGACTTATGATGGATACAAATGCGGCTATTGAAGGAGCCTTTGAAGGGGGTGCAAGCTACATAAAAGTTATTGACGGGCACGCTGGAGGAGGTAATTTTATAGAATCAATGCTTGATAAACGTGCTGACCTTTTTAGAAAAAATAAAGGAGAGAAGGGTCTGGATGAAACATATAGCGGGGTGATGGTTGTTGGTGCGCACGCTATGGCTGGTACATTGAATGGCTTTTTGGATCATACTCAGGACAGCAGGAAATGGTTCAACTATT
Organism: Clostridiaceae bacterium; assembly: GCA_012839865.1. Taxonomy (GTDB): domain Bacteria; phylum Bacillota; class Clostridia; order CAYPLH01; family DUMO01; genus DUMO01. The sequence goes on along the minus strand of DUMO01000019.1, from coordinate 54,145 downwards.
GGGTAAACGGCAGAAGAACCGGAGAACTGGGACAATGGGCGATGTGGGCAGCCCACTATAATGTTCCGGTAATAATGGTCTCAGGTGATGAAGCGGCCTGTCGTGAGGCATATGACTTTTTTGGGACTGTCGAATGCGCGCCGGTTAAGAGAGGTGCAGGCAGGAATAACGCTATATTGGCAGATGAGGAGGAAGCTCTTGACAGAATAAAAGCAGCAGCTAAAAAAGCCATGTCTTTAATTGGCAAAGCTAAACCCTTTGAGCCAATACTTCCGGCAGAGATTAAGCTTGAACTGTGCAGAAGTGACTTTTGTGATGAAATTGCAAAAAAAACCGGGGTAGAGAGACTGGATGCAAGAACAGTAAGAAAAATAATCAACAGCTACCTTGACTGGAATTTTTAAAATGCGGGTTGGCAAATACCTTGATAAAAGGATGCTGTATTGTAAAATCAGGGCTTGTTGTTTATGAAACAGCTAAATTGTATCTTTTCCGGGACTTCCGAATCATCAACGAATATATTTAATTATTATAAACTTGTAAACCCGGTTCCAAATTGTTTATAATGTTAATGAAGCTTTTAACCGGATTTTGATGGAATGGGAGAAATATAATGGATGGCACGTCAGTAGTTGCTTATATTATTTTGGCAATAGTAATTTTGATTGTCATACAAATTGTTTCAAGAAAAATAAAGATAAAAAATTTAAAAAAAGAGATAGCCGATTCATGGGGCAGGGAACCAAAGGAAAAATATGACCGAAATGCCTTCCCTTCTGTCGCCAGCTATTATAATAACCTTAAGGAGAACAGGAAATCAAGAGCATACATAGATGACTTGACCTGGAATGACCTGGACATGGACGAAGTCTTTAAAAAGCTCAATTGCACCTGGTCAAGCATAGGTGAAGAGTACCTTTATGCAGCCCTGCGGCAGCCGTTGACCAATCTGAACACCCTTTCCGAAAGAGGAAAATTGATTGAATTTTTTCAAAGCAGCAGGGATAAGAGGGAGAAGCTATTATTCTGTTTTGCAATGCTTGGAAAAAGGAGATCCCTTGATATCACAAACCTTTTTTTTAATGAAAGCTTCAAAAACAGTATCAATTTAGCTTTTTACAGGATACTCTCCCTCCTTGCAATAGCTTCTGCAGCAACGGCTTTCATATATCCTGACCTGGGACTTCCTGCTTTAGTGATTATATTTTGCGTGAATGCGATGCTGTATTATAAGGGAAAGAGCCAAATAGGCCACATACTTGATAGTGTGGCATATATTTCCGACATGGTGCTGTGTACCGGAAATATACTTAAGTTGAACATTGATGAGCTTGGAGATTTGAATCACAAAATCTCGCAATCATACAAGCAGGTTCGGGATATTACAAAAAAATCCGCAAGATTTTTGAACTATACCAGCGACATTATCTTAGAATACGTAAAAGTTATCCTTCTAAAGGAAATAATAGATTTTTACAGCATCTGCAATATAATCAAGAGGAACAGGGAACATCTGATAAACATATATGAGTCCCTGGGGCTTATTGAAAGCATGCTGGCTGTTGCATCCTACCGCGCAAGCTTGAATATGTATTGTACGCCTGATTTCACATTTGGGAAAAACATTTTGTCGGCAGAAGATGTGTGCCATCCGCTGCTGAAAAATCCTGTGCCAAATTCCATAAGTACCGAAAGGGCGGTGCTTCTGACAGGCTCAAATGCATCGGGAAAATCTACATTTTTAAAGACACTGGCAATAAATGCAATATTTGCCCAAACAATTTACACCTGCCTTGCAAAAAGCTTTACTTCAAACTGCTACAGGATATTTACGTCAATGGCCCTTAAGGATAGCATTGTAAACAATGAAAGCTATTTCATTGCGGAAATCAAGTCACTGAAAAGAATACTGGATGCATTAAATGACAAAGTGCCCTGTCTTGTATTTATAGATGAAGTGTTGAGGGGGACGAATACGGTGGAACGCATAGCAGCGTCATCGGAGGTGCTTTTCCACCTGGCAGGGGAAAATTGTCTTTGCTTTGCCGCCACCCATGATATTGAACTTTCCTCAATACTTGGCGGGAAGTTCGTAAACTATCACTTCCGGGAAGAGGTAAGGGATAATGAGGTATATTTTGATTACAGGTTGTATAGCGGCAAAGCAACCACAAGGAATGCCATAAGGCTTTTGAAGCTGATGGGTTACAGTGACAATATTGTTGAAAGGGCGGAATCAAGAGCCGCATCCTTTGACCGGACAGGCAAGTGGGAAAAAAGGCAGGAGGTACAGCCGCAGATTAAAGCTTAGTAAAGGAAGGCGAAAGCTGAACTTTCAGCTGGGTACCGGCCGGGTATGTTACAATAGGATAAAGGTTGATATAGAGGTGGTTATAAAGGAATTACCTGAGTTCGGACGCATATTGCAATGGAACAAATGCGAAAATATCTGTTTGACAGTTTAAATAAACATTAATAGATGCTTGGAGGTATATATATGGAAGAAGCTTTGAATTTTCTTGACTGCAACTGCTCCTTCGGGCGAAGGAGTATTGTGGAACCGGGGTCATTCTATAAGATTGAAGACCTTGTACACAAAATGGAGTATTACGGAATAAAACGAGCCCTTGTTTATCATGCAATGGCGCAGGAATACAGCCCTTTGGTCGGAAACAGTATGTTAATGGAAGAAATAAAAGGCTATGGACAGTTGATACCCGTTTGGGCCGTAATGCACCACCATACCGAGGAGTTTTATGAGCCTGATGTATTGAAAGATAGACTGCGGGAAAACGGTATCAGAGCCGTGACCATGTTCCCGGGGCGTAACGACCAGGGTTTCAGCACTGATGAATGGAACTGCGGTGAGCTTTTTGACATGCTGGAGGAAAATAGTGTACCTTTGATTATAGGGTTGGATCAGGTGGGTATTGAAAGCCTGTTGGGAATTTTGAAAAACCATCCCGGATTAAAAGTAATTTTAAAAAGAACCGGATACTCTTTGAACAGAAATCTTTACGGGATTTTGAAAAAATTCAAAAATTTATACATTGAATCATCCGGTTATAAAGTACACCACAACATTGAAGAGTTTGTAAGGATGTTCGGGGCCCACAGGCTTGTTTTCGGAAGCGGGATGCCCTTCCATTCCGGCGGTTCAGCTGTATGCAACATAAATTATGCACGAATAAGTGATGAGGAAAAGAACATGATCGCCTGGAAAAACCTTGAGGGTATTTTAGGAGGTGTAAAATGGTGAGTACTATAAGAGAAAAGGCTATATTGGGACTTCCCCTTGATGATGTGAAAATAATAGACTGCCATTGCCATATGGGAGACTGGCGTGCATTTCATGCACCGAAAAATGACAAGGAGGGCATGCTGAAGAGCATGGATTCCCTTGGAATTGATTTTGCATGTGTAACCGCCCATTCTTCGATAGGACCGGATTACAGATATGGAAATGATGTGGTTATAGATGCAGTGACTTCATACCCTGACAGGTACTTCGGGTATGTAACCGTCAACCCCAATTACCCTGAAGATATGCAAAATGAATTGGACCGCTGCTTTGCCGTACCGGGGTTTATTGGCATTAAACTGCATCCTGCGGTTCACGGTCAGCCCATCGACTACAAAAATTACAGGTTGGCCTATGAAACCGCAGAAAAAAAGAAATGTCCCGTTTTGATACATGTCTGGGGAGCCGGTAATGTTGTTACAGTTTCAAAACTTGCTGATGAGTACCCTAATGCAATATTCATTATGGGACACGGAGGAGCTGATATTCCAGGTTTTGAAAAGGCCATTGATGTTGTAAACAAGAGAAATAATGTGTATATTGATATTGCAATATCAAATGTCAGAGAAGGAAACGTGGAATGGCTGGTCAGGGAAATGGGCTCAAAAAAGATTCTGTATGGATCCGACATGCCCTTTTTTGACCCAAGACCGGCCTTCGGAAGGCTGGCCTTTGCCATGATCAGCGATGATGAGAAAAGAGATATTTTCGGATTGAATATGGAAGCTATTTTAAGCAAGCAAAAGGCTTGACATGGATTTACTTCGGCGCCCTTTGAGGTGACGAAAAATTTTTGTTGTTAATAGCAATCAAAACCGGTTAAGGATGGTGTGATCAAGGGAATATATCATTAAACCGGTTTGGAATAATGAAATGACAGATTCAAATAAGGGAAAGAAAGGTTGGTTCACGTGAAAAAAATAGGAATAATCGGTTCTGACAGCACCCATGCTGAAGCATTTGCAAAGCTGTTTAACATACCCGACGCAAAGACAGATAAGTTCAATTTCCCGGGCTACAGGGTAAGTGCCATATACGGCGTTGATCCTGAACGCACCAAAAGGTTTGCCGACAGCGGCAAAATTGAGCAGATTGTTGAAAAGCCAGAGGACATGCTTGGAACGGTTGATGCGGTAATGGTTGTTCTGCGGCATGGTGATTTGCATGCGGAACATTCCCTGCCCTTTATCCAGGCCGGAATTCCAGTATGGATTGACAAACCCTTTACCATCAGCTGCCAGGATGCAAGGCTTCTCATCAACGAAGCTTCAGCCCGCAATGCTCTTCTTACCGGAGGTTCTTCAGTAAGATTTGCTTATGACATATTGCTCCTTAAAAATATTGTTGAAAACGGGAGTGAAGAAATCGGCCGTATAAACTCAGGCATTTTGGGCATGCCGGCGTCCCTTTCCAGCGAATATGGAGGGATTCACTTTTATGGTTCCCATCTTGCAGAGAGTGCCATGGAAGTGTTCGGTTTTGACCCGGTGTCCGTGTATGCCAGCGAAAACAATGGAAGTGTAGTGGCAATAGTAAGCTATGAAAAATACCATGCAATACTGAATTTTGCATACAGCAAATGGTATGGAGTCATTTCGGGGGACAAAGGCACCGTTTACAGACCCATTGACCTGGCGTACTCATATAAAAACTCAATTGCAGCATTTGTAAACATGATGGAGACAAAGGAAATCCCAATTCCCTTTGAGCACCTGTACAGGCCTGTTGCCTTGCTTAATGCGGTAATGAAATCCCTGGAGACCGGCAGGAAAGTGGAATTTGCAGAGTTTCTGTAAGAGGATGTTTGTTGTCTTATCCATGAAACAGACATATATTCTGACATATGATTCATGCTTCCCTGTGGCAGGCGGTTTCGGCCTGTTAACCACCAGGAGGAGCATTTTTATTACCAAAGAAACCAAGTAAGGAGGATATAAAATTGCTGGAGCTTAGGAATATAACTAAAATTTATCCTACCGGCGGAGAAAATGTTGAGGCACTAAGAGGAGTAGATCTGAAATTCCGCGAAAGCGAATTTGTTTCAATACTCGGTCCTTCCGGCTGTGGCAAAACAACCATGCTGAACATAATTGGAGGGCTTGACAAGTATACTTCCGGTGATCTTTTAATCAATGGCAGATCCACAAAAGAGTTTAAGGACAGAGACTGGGACACATATCGGAATCATTCGGTTGGTTTTGTATTTCAAAACTACAACTTGATACCTCATCAGACAGTACTGGCCAATGTTGAGCTTACACTTTCTTTGTCCGGAGTACCTAAAAAGGAACGGCGCAAACGCGCAAAAGAAGCCCTTGAAAAGGTTGGACTGGCTGATCAGATACGCAAGAAGCCGGCAGAGATATCCGGTGGCCAGATGCAGAGAGTTGCCATCGCCCGTGCTATAGTCAACAATCCTGATATCATCCTGGCCGATGAGCCGACAGGCGCTCTTGATAGCGAGACCAGTATCCAGGTTATGGATATACTAAAAGAAATCGCCAAAGAACGACTTGTGGTAATGGTTACGCATAATGCTGAACTTGCTGAAAGATATTCTACACGAATAGTGAAGATGCTTGATGGCAAAATCATTAGTGACAGTATGCCCCTTACAGGCGAAGAAGCTGGAAAGGAGGCTGCCAGAGATCAAATCAGGGAAGAGAAAAGCCGAAAAAAGAAAAAGCCGTCCATGTCCTTTGCAACGTCCTTTGGACTGTCACTAAAAAACTTATTTACGAAGAAGGGCAGAACAGCATTAACCAGTTTTGCCGGCTCAATTGGCATTATCGGCATTGCTTTAATCTATGCAGTATCCCATGGCACTTCTGCATTCATAAACCATGTGCAGGAAGAAACCCTTTCTTCCTACCCTTTGACGATTGAAGCCCAAAGCGTGGATGTATCCACGCTTCTCTCTACTTTTATTGGGAAAGCGCAGTCTGTGTCGGAACATGAGAATGATGCTGTTTACCAAAAAGCAATGCTGTATGAAATGATAAACGCAATGAATTCCCTTGGAACACAAAAAAATGATCTGAAAGCTTTCAGGGAGTACATTGAAACAGAACGGGCCAGAGAGGACAGCAAGCTTGGCTCAGCACTGGCAGGTGTACAGTACACCTATGATGCAGATCTTCTAATCTACACCAGAAATGTTGATGGCACGATTATTCATTCCGATACAGAAGCCTTGACACTAGAAATTATGAAAAAGTATGCCGGTATGGATATGTCACCCATGGCAGCTATGCGTCAGCGGACAGCTATGGGCAGCACTTCGTCCATGATGGCATCATCCAGGAATTTGTGGAAAGAATTGATTCCCGGTAATAACGGACAGCTTGTGAATGAGGTAATAAAGAAACAGTATGATTTGATATACGGCAGCTGGCCTGCAAGATTTGATGAAATAATCTTATTCGTCGATGAAAATAACGAAATTGACGATATGACTCTATATGCTTTGGGGCTGAAATCCGAAGAGGAAATCAGGGAGCTTATGGATGCGGCAATCAAACGCACCACCGTTGAGTATGAGGTAAAGAAATGGTCCTATGAAGAAATTTGCGGCATGGATTTTCGTACAATTTTAAGTTCCGACTGCTATACCCGTGATGAGAAAACCGGTACCTATATTGATCTTCGGGATACCGAAGCCGGATTGAAATATTTGTATGACAATGCACTGGCACTTCACGTTGTAGGTATTGCAAAGCCAGGAGAAAATTCCATTGCATCTCAAAACAGAAGCTATATCGGATATACAAGCAAACTCACGGAATATATCATTGAACATGCAGCTCAGTCGGAAGCCGTAAAAGCCCAGAAGGAAAATCCGAATACGGATATTTTTACCGGCCTGCCCTTTAAGGATACGGATGATACGCTTACAACTGAAAAAAAAGCAGCGGAATTCAGAGAGTATATTGCAGCTCTTGATGCTTCGGGAAAGGCATCCATCTACCTTGAGATTATGAGCATCCCTCCCGCTGAGGCAACCGAGAAGTTTGTAACCGGCACACTTGAAAACATGACCCGGGCTGACATGGAAGCTGCTATTGCACCGGCAATTGCAGAGCAGACAGGAATGGATAAGGCAACCATTGAAGGATATATTGCTTCCATGAGTGATGACGAATTGAGAGAATTGTTTACCCGGGCTTTGACTGAGCGGTATCGGGTGCAATATGCCGCGCAGGTAAGGCAACAGATGAGCAAAATGTCCAACGAGCAGCTGGCCGGTGCCCTTGATCAGGCCATTGTACAGTATACCGACGAAATTTGTGCCATGTATTATGATGAAATTCTGGAATTTTCGGATTCCACCTATGAGGACAATTTGATAAAACTTGGCTGTGTTGACCTTGACAGTCCTGCATCCATTAACCTGTATGCTTCTTCTTTTGCCAACAAGGAAATTATCAAGGATGCCATTTCGGAATACAATAAAAATGTTGACGACCTGAAGGAGATTACCTATACGGACTATGTAGGACTTATAATGTCATCTGTCACTACGATAATCAATGCCATCACCTACGTACTTATTGCATTTGTCGCAGTATCTCTGATCGTTTCTTCCATTATGATTGGTGTTATCACTTTAATATCAGTGCAGGAGCGTACGAAGGAGATTGGGATTCTGCGTGCCATCGGTGCATCAAAAAGAAATGTTTCAAGCATGTTTAATGCTGAAACCGTCATTATTGGTTTTACATCAGGTATGTTTGGCGTGGTGCTTACCTATCTGTTCTGCATACCAATCAACCTGATACTTCATCGTCTGACGAAACTTAACAATCTCAGTGCAGTTCTCCCGGTTCAGACAGCTGTTATTCTGATTATTATCAGCATGCTTCTCACACTGATTGCCGGTGTTATTCCGTCACGCAGTGCTGCCAGGAAGGATCCGGTTGTTGCTTTGAGAACAGAATAAAAATGGACCAGAGGGAACCAGGGGGACGGTTCTTGTGGTCCCACCCCGGAAACAGCAGTAGTTAATTTATGTGGTTTCCCCCCTGGAAACTGCAGGGCCAGTTTCTATGTTTCGGCCAGGAAACCACAGGAACTGGCCCCCTGGCCCAGGGGTATCATGGTATTGCCAGCTTTTCATAATGCTTGTACAAAGCAAAAAATTGTCCGCTGTAGCTTTTGTTCCATGGCTTTTTCCTGCCGCAGAAGTGGAGAAATACGGTGTTTCTTATTATATAATCCATATCGCACATATTATTCGTAATAATTTTATAGTATTTATAATACCTCACGTCATAATTGTAAAGAATCTCATCAACGCTCTTAATTTGCTTTGCATAAAGAGCATTAATGATATCCTGATCGGGCATGATAAGTTTGGAACGGTTTTTTTCAATAAAACGATAAATATCCTTTTCATCAACAAGTTTTCTCATAAGGTCCAAATTCATGAGCAGCACGCCTGAATTGAAGTATGCGTTTATCTTATACGGATACAGGCGGATGCGGTTTATCTTCTTTACTGCCAATACATTGTGAAAGGCTGCTGCGTAAAGGTACCCCTCAAGGTCTGAGTCATACAGTTTACGAACAGGATTTATGACCAGAATGTCAGGGTCCAGATAAAGAATCCGGTCAAGTTCCGGGGGCAGGAACTTGTAAGCCAAAAGCCTGTAATACATTTCTTTTGTATAGTGAAGAACGATGGGGGCATCTCGGAAATATTTACTATCAATTTTTATCACATGCAATTTCTGTCCATAACCATCAACAAACCTATTTATGTCATCTATCTCATTATCTTTGATACTGGAATGCAAAAGATAGATGCAAAAATTTTCAGCCGGATTATTTATAAACAATGATACCAACATTACTTTTAGTGGCTTTATGTATTTGGAATCCAGCGTTACAAGCAAGTTCATCTGCATTTACCACCCTTTACTTAATCAGTATCATTTACAGTGATTATTTTCTTTTTACACGGGTGCAGGTTTCCATACCAAAACACCCGGTAGACATACCTCCAAGTAATATTATATATATTTTCCGGCAAATGTGAATGAATCTTAAACAAAGTACAGGGAAATTTTGATAGCGGCCTTGACCATAATAATTACAATCCGGGCAAAACGGGATTGACAAGGACAAAATAAAATGCTACGATTAGAAAGTTAACTAGCTAATGATTAATAAGTTAATTAAATCCTTGATACAAGGAGTGAGAGATCAGGAAAAATGGATATCACAAATATAAATAAAACCAACAACAAGGAAGTTATTTTTCAGTTAATCAGTTGTGCCAAGAAGCATAGAAAAATTATGCAGAATTTACTGAATGAAACCGGTGTCTACCATGCCCAGCATCGATTGCTGATGGAAATTTCCCGCAATCCGAATATTTCGCAAAAAGAAATTGCAGAATCAATGGAAATATCACCGGCAACAATAGCGGTATCCTTGAAAAAACTAGAAAGGGGAGGATACATAAATAAAGAAATGGATGAGGGGGATAACCGGCTCAACCAAATTACCATCACTGATAAAGGAAAAAAGGTTGTGGAACAGAGCAAACAGATTTTTGACATGGCAGGCCGGAAGGTTTTTGAGGGATTTACAGAAGAAGAGAAGTCAACCTTGTCTTTTTTCCTTCGAAGGCTGGATGACAATCTTGTCAGGATGGAAGAGGAAGTTAAACTGAAAAAGGAAAGGACATAATAAAATGAAACGGTATTGGAAATATGTAAAACCATATTTGTCTGCATTTATCATAGGACCGGTTCTTATGATTGTTGAGGTTATAGGTGAAGTGGTCATGCCTTTTTTGTTAAGTAAAATTATAGATGCAGGGGTAAGGGGCGGCAGAGGTGTTCCTTTTTTGGCAGCCATGGGCATAACCATGATAGTCACAGCGCTGTGCATGATGGCGGGCGGTGTCGGGGGAGCTTATTTTGCTGTCAAGGCATCCTCCGGATTTGCCAATGATTTAAGAAAAGACCTCTTTAAAAAAATCCAGAGTTTCTCCTTTAACAATATTGATCAATATAATACGGGTTCTTTGATTACAAGGCTGACGAATGACATCACCCAGCTGCAGAACATGCTTCAGATGATGCTGAGGATGGCCTTAAGGGCGCCGGGAATGCTTATCGGTGCTCTTATAATGGCTTTTGTACTGAACCCGAAACTGGCATTGGCAATTCTGTTTGTAATGCCTTTTTTATCAATTGCAATATTTATCATAATGAAAACTGCCTTTCCCCGGTTTGCAACCATGCAGAAGAAACTGGATGCACTTAATATTGCCACCCAGGAAAATTTAGTAAATATAAGGGTTGTAAAATCATTTGTCAGAGAGCAGTTTGAGGAGGAAAAATTTAAAAAAGCAAATACGGACTTGATGGAAAGCACATTAAGTGCAATAAAGGTTGTCATATTTACCATGCCTGTTATGACGGTTGCAATGAATTTTACAACCCTGGCTGTGGTATGGTTTGGCGGAAATCAGGTTGTTGCAGGCAGCATGCCTCCCGGCATTCTTACTGCCTTTGTAAATTATGTTGTGCAGATACTGGTTTCACTGATGATGGTTTCCTTTATTATTTTAAACGGCTCCAGATCCCTTGCCTCGGCAAAACGTATCAATGAAATCCTTTGCACGGATATTGACCTTACTGACGAGAAAGCCTTGCATAAGGACGCTGCTGTTGAACTTGGCAAAATCGAATTCAGGGATGTTTACTTTAAATACTATAAAAACAGTGAGAAATGGGTTCTGGAGAATATAAACCTTGTGATAAATCCAGGCGAGACGGTGGGAATCATAGGTTCAACCGGCTGCGGCAAATCCAGCCTTGTGCAGCTGATTCCCAGATTATATGATACAGACCGCGGAGAGGTGCTGGTTGATGATGTTAATGTTAAGGACTATTCATTAAAGAACCTCCGAAACGGAGTCGGCATCGTGCTCCAGAAAAATGTATTGTTTTCAGGCACTATAAGGGAAAACCTCAAATGGGGCGACGAAGAAGCCAATGACGACGAGATATGCAAATGTGCTGAAATTGCCCAGGCACACGGGTTTATTTCTTCATTTGAGGCAGGATACGATACCGAGCTCGGACAGGGCGGTGTCAATGTATCCGGCGGACAAAAGCAAAGATTATGCATTGCCAGGGCACTGCTTAAAAAACCGAAGATTCTGATTCTTGATGACAGTACCAGTGCCGTTGATACCGCTACAGAAGCAAAAATCAGGGAAAGCTTTAAAAATGTGTTGAGAGGTACGACAAAAATTATCATTGCCCAGAGGATTTCTTCAGTAATTGATGCAGACAGGATTATCGTCCTTGATGACGGAAAGATTGCCGGTATAGGTACTCACACGGAATTGATGGAAAATTGCGAAACGTATTCTGAGATCTATTACTCACAGATGGATAAGAAGGTGGCAGTATAATGAGTCATATTAGAGAAGAAAGAAAAGAAGCATTATTGCGCAGATATGGAAGCAAAACTGTAAATACCGGCATGGGTCCCGGAAGGAGGGGACCGGGGGGCTTCAGAGGACCAGGTCCCCGGGGAGGCATTGGCGGCGGAAAACCCAAAAACGCTTCTGCAACAATCAACAGGCTTCTTTCCTATATCGGAAAGGACAAATATAAAATCCTGTTTGTTTTTGCCTGCTTACTGGGGGCAAGCATAACTAATCTTGCCGGAAGCTATATTTTGCGTCCTGTAATAAACAATTTGGTGTCTGTTGACAGTTCTGCAGGAGAAAAAATAAAAAATCTTACAACCGGTATCATTGCCATGTCATGCATCTATTTGGTGGGAGTTGCATGTACCTACCTACAGAGCAGAATCATGATAGGAGTGTCCCAGAATGCCCTGGTCAGAATCAGGGAGGATTTATTCCGCAAGATTCAAAGACTTCCTGTGAAATACCATGATACTCATACCCATGGTGACTTAATGAGCCGTTTTACAAATGACCTTGATTCGGTGGGTGAAATGCTCAACAATACCATGGTGCAGATTTTTTCCGGTATTCTTACATTGACCGGTACAGTTACACTTATGTTTGTCACAAACTGGATTCTTGCGCTTATTACAATTATTACAGTACCTTTATTGGTTTACGCAGGAGGCATGATCGGAAAGCAGAGCAGAAAGTATTTTACGGCCCAGCAGCAAGCTCTTGGCGCAGTCAACGGCTATATCGAGGAAACTGTTGCAGGCCAGAAGGTGATAAAGGTGTTCTGCCACGAAGAAACAGCAATGGAAGAATTTGAACTGCTAAGTGACGACTTGCGTGAGAAACAAATGAAGGCGCAGTTTTTTGGCGGAATAATGGGTCCTGTGATGGGCAACCTGAGCCAGGTAAGCTACGCAATTTCTGCAACCGTCGGGGGCATCCTGTGCCTGACCTCGAATTTTGATATCGGCGGCCTTACCATATTTACAAATTATTCGAGGCATTTTTCAAGACCGGTTAGCGAATTGTCACTGCAGATGAATGTCATTTACGCTGCATTGGCTGGAGCAGAAAGAGTATTTGAGGTAATGGACGAGACACCTGAAGAAGATTTTCCGGGTGCGATAAAAATCTGTGCAAAAGGAAACTGGGTGAAAGATGCGCAGCCAATCAAAGGAGAAGTGGTTTTAAAGGATGTGACCTTTGGTTATGTTCCAGGGAAGACCGTATTGAAACATATAAACGTAACAGCCAAACCTGGTCAGAAAATTGCCTTTGTTGGCTCAACAGGTGCAGGGAAGACAACTGTTACGAACCTTATCAACAGATTCTATGAAATTGATGAGGGAGAAATATTGATTGACGGCATCAATATAAAGAATATCAGTAAGGACTCATTAAGAAGCAATATAGCCATGGTGCTTCAGGATACCCATCTTTTTTCCGGTACGGTAAGGGAGAATATCCGGTATGGACGTCCTGATGCAACAGATGAAGAAGTTGTTGCTGCTGCCAGGATAGCCTGTGCCCATTCCTTTATCGAAAGGCTTTCTGAAGGGTATGACACGGTATTGGACGGGGACGGGGCAAACCTGAGCCAGGGTGAACGCCAGCTTTTGAACATCGCCCGGGCTGCCATATCAAAAGCTCCCATCCTGATACTTGATGAGGCCACCAGTTCCGTCGATACAAGAACCGAAAAATATATTGAACGCGGCATGGACCAGCTGATGAAGGACAGGACCACCTTTGTTATTGCACACAGACTGTCCACCGTTCGAAATTGTAACCAGATTATTGTGCTGGAACATGGTGAAATAATAGAGCAGGGCACCCATGAAGAACTTCTTGCATTGGGTGGAAGATACCACCAGCTCTATACCGGAGCAGTGGAACTGGACTAGGTAGAGACTGTATTCTATAGGATATTATCCATGCATAACATTTTCGAACAGAAATTTGACCGGAATTTCGCTTAATTTTATGAGAAATTCCGGTTGCGCTATTATATGGAATAGGTCTATAATAAGAAATATTGATGTAAAAATTGATTCAGTTGTTTTGCTGCACTGAACACTATATTACAATAATGCCGGGAATAGTGGTAGAATTATGTACAGTTTCATGAATGACTACAGTGAAGGAGCACATCCTAAAGTATTGGAGCTTTTGATTAAATCAAACCTTGAACAGAATGCCGGATATGGAGAGGATGTGCATAGCGAAAGAGCAAAGGAATATATAAGGAAGCTGATTCAAAAGGATGATGCCGACATTCATTTCATATCGGGTGGTACTCAGACAAACCTGCTGGTTGTCTCTTCTTTCCTGCGTCCGCACCAATGTGTGATTTCTGCTTATACCGGACACATAAATGTTCATGAAACCGGTGCTATTGAAGCCACAGGCCATAAGGTGGTTGCAATACCCGGAGCAGATGGCAAGCTTACTCCCTGTGCAATAGAAAAAGTTCTTCAATATCACTCGGATGAGCATATGGTGCAGCCCAGAATGGTATATATATCAAACTCAACCGAGCTTGGAACTGTTTATTCAAAGGATGAATTAACAGCCCTTCATGAAGTTTGCAGGTCCAATGACCTCATATTGTATATGGATGGAGCCCGGATCGGTTCTGCCCTGATGAGCAAAGCCAATGATATCAGCCTTGCAGAAATAGCTGACCTGGTTGATGTCTTCTATATTGGCGGAACAAAAAACGGTGCGCTGTTCGGGGAAGCTTTGGTTATCCTGAGAGAAGATTTAAAAAAAGATTTCCGTTACCTGATTAAACAAAGAGGGGCTTTAATGGCCAAAGGATTTGTAACCGGCATCCAATTTGAAGCTTTGTTTGAAGACGGGCTGTATTTTTCATTGGCGAAACATGCAAATGCCATGGCAGAAAAGATAGCCGGCGTTCTGAAAAAAAGCAACTGCCCTTTTTATGCACCGCCATGTACCAACCAGTTGTTTCCGGTGCTTTCCAATGATTTAATAGATATGCTTTCAAAAAAATTTCAATTTTCAATATACGAAAAAATTGATGAAAATCACAGCGCAGTACGCTTTGTAACATCATGGGCAACAAAGCAGGAAAGCGTGGATGAATTTTGTGAATATTTAGAGAAAACTTTACGCATATGACCTGCACAATTGTGAAATCGAATCAGCAGTGTTGCAGCCTGTAAAGCTTGCCAGGCCGGATGCTATCAGTTTTATGGGTACATTAAGTCCGTAAAGTGCTGAAACTGCGGCAAGGCAAACATCTATTCCGAACTTTTCCGGATTGTTCCTGATACATGGTATGTTGGCTGGTTTTATTACTTTGTAGTTTCTGTTGCCTTTCCTGATATTTATATATCCTTGATCTGTAAAGGCATAAACAAACTTACCGAAGCCATACTTCTGGCATGATTTCAGGTTTTGGGCAAATATGACGGCCCTGGTTTTTATCCTGTTCAAAATATATCCGGTCAAGTCATCATCTCCGTTCAGAACAGCATATCCATTGGGTTTTACAGCTTCAGCGACCAGGGAGTTTATAAAGGCCAAGTCCTCCGGCGAGTCGATGCCATATTCCGTCTGACCGTACTCTGTCTGACCATATGCCATCTTAGCATATTCCGTCTGACCATAATTGGATTGACCGGGTTCTGATTGACCGTTTTTTTCAAGTCCGTTTTCTCTGATGTTGGTAATAATGCCTATATCTGCAAGGTCGTAGGGCAAACCCTCAAGAATAATGTTTTTAAGCGGCATTTCAAATACAGCTGCATCCACTGCCTTGTTGAACAAAATTGCATGTGGTCTTAATATTTCTGTCTTTTGATATTTTATGATGCATTTGTCATTGATAAATGCGCCATCCTGACATATTGCCCCGACATTTCTTCCGGCAAGTGAAAGAATGTGGCTGATAATCTGCACAACAGCTGTTCTCCCTGCCGTCCCGGCTACTGATACAATGGGAAAGTTCAGATAAGAATTATCCGGAAAAAGCATGTCTATTATTTCCCTGGCAACATTTCTGGGCTTGCCACGGGAAGGATACAGGTGCATCCTTATGCCGGGGGCCGTGTTGACTTCAACAACTGCACCGCCGGTAGAATATAAAGGCTTTGATATGTCGTAAGTTACAATATCTATGCCCGCAATATCAAGGCCGATGGATTTTGCAGCCTCAACAGCCAGTCTTGCATTGTCCGGGTGAATAATATCAGTGCAGTCTACCGCTGTGCCACCAGTGCTTAAGTTTTTATTTTCCCGAAGTATCACCGTCTCTCCTTTTTTTGGCACGTAGTTTATATCAATTCCTTTTTTGGCCAATACACCAAGAGCGGTTTTATCCAGTTTTATTTTTGTTAAAGGTTTTTCATGGCAGTCACCGCGGTTTTCGTCCCTGTTTACTATTTCAACAAGACCGGTGATATTGTGACTGCCGTCTCCCACTACCATAGGCGGCAACCTTTCTGCCACCGCCGCAACTTTATCACCTACAACCAATACACGGTAATCCTTTCCTTCAATATACTGCTCCACAATAATTGCATTGCTGTATATGGAAGCATCGTTGAAAGCTGCACGGATCTCATCCCGGTTTTTAAATTCAAATGCACGCCTTTTCCCTGATTGCCGTCATAGGGTTTTATTGCAACAGGCAGACCGATTTCCTCCGCCGCAACAATGGCGGATGATTCCGAATAGACCACCCTGCCCTTTGGTACAGGAATCCGGTTTTCTTTAAGAATCATTTTTGTAATCTGCTTGTTGGAAGAAATATCAGCTGAAATACAAGATGTGGCATCTGTAAGGGTTGACTGAATAATCCTGCTGTACTTGCCATAGGCCAATCGGACAAGACTCCCGCTTCCAATCCTTGTAACCGGAATACCTCTTTTCCTGGCTTCTTCTGCAATAGCAGCCGTACTTGGTCCCAATTCACTGTCAATGGATACTTTCTTAAGGGTATCAATATGATAATTTATATCAACCTCTTCACCCCTGATAAAGCAATTTAATATATATATGGCTGTTTTTCCGCATTCCAGGCCACAGGTTTCGTTCTGATACTCATAAACCAGGTAATAAATAGATGGTTCCGAAATAACCCTGGTCTTTCCGTACCTGACATTATACCCTAATAAATATTGCATTTCCAATATAACATGCTCCGCAACGTGAGCCAGATAAGTACCTGACTTGAGTTTTTCCAAAAAACCTCCTTCATAACCCAGTCCGCAATAGTTGCTTTTCAGACCGGGGAAAGCTATCAGAAGTTTATCGTTAAACCCTTTTATATCTTTTGTTGGAATCACACCATACTTGCCAATATCCAGAACCATTTTCATTACAGGCCTGTGGCAGTAAATATTCCTGCCTTTGTATACAATAATGTCTTGTATCTTCACTGTTGGTTTCCTCCTCTAATATCCATGCGGTGTCAGCATTGTTAAACTTGAGCCAGGTGACTTATTATGATGTTTGAATTATGCCTGCCTTCACCAAATTTTATAAAGGACTTTATCTCAAAGGTGTGCAAACAACCTGTTTTAATCCTTTGTCTTTTTGAGTCTTATGACTTTCCTTGCATTTATGTCAAATCCATAGTTTTGGGGAAGAGTGTGTACTGTTATGCCGGTTATGGCAATTATTTCATTTTGCTCCAACTCGGATATGTTTGAACTTTTGATGGTATGCCCGTCGAATATGGTAACTGCATTGTTGCCAACTACCTCAAAATGCATGTCAGGGTATACTTTTATTGCAGTATCTTCATCAATTCCGATACCAAGTACATCCGGGTTCTCCGCAACACCGCAAAGCAACCTGCTGAACCTGCCTCTCTGGTCAAAGTGCTGGTCTATAATTGAACCATCAAGCAAACCCAACCCTGGTGCCATTTTTAGTGTGCATTTTCTTGCAGGTTCATTATCATTGCCCTCAACTATCATTGTGGAACTCATTGCAGATGCTCCCGCGCTGGTTCCCATAATTAATCCGCCGGAACTGTAAAGGGCTTTTAACTCTTTATAAGCCATAGTGCCTCCAAGAATGCTTGTTATTCTCAATTGGTCTCCGCCTGTTAAAAATATGCATTTGGAACTCCTTAATAAGCTGCACATCCGTGGATCGTTTGCTTCGTCCCGTGTGCTGATGTTCAGGACTTGTACATTTTGCAATCCCAATCTGTTGAAAACATTTTGATACTCTCTTCCGACACTTTCAGGGTTTTCGGCGGCTGTGGTCAAAATCGTGAGTTTGTCTTCATATGACAGCATTTTTAAAGCTTCCTTGAGTATTATGCTTTCTCCATGCTTGTCTTCAGCGCCTCCGATAATAATCAAATACCCTTTACCGGTTTCCAATTGTTTTCCTCCTTCAAGTTATACCGTCACTGCCCCTGTAGACTTGAAAATACTCGTGAAAAGTATTATGAGCATTTAAATGCAAAATTATTACAAAGCCTGGTTGAAAGCCATTATTTTATATCCGGAATGAAGACTTATTTTGACCTGGAATAAATCAGATGTTTGCCGCCGGTGTTAATTCAGTACGAAGAACATAAGCAGACAGTTATTTTGAGAAAAGGAAAGCAAAGAATATATCTCTGATGCTTTACATTCCTGCAATCATTGGAATGATTCCAAATGCTTTCCTTTTTCCCTGTGATTTTCAAATGAAGTTACTTGCAAGATTTATCTTCCTGGCATAAAGGTGGAAAATAAAATGAGGTTGCGGCATCATAGCTGTGAACATGCCTGTCGGCAACCTTTGTAACTCCACAATACATGTGATAGTGTTTCCCGTCCACATATATGGCAGGTCCCGTAACAGAACAGTATTCATGAGTATGACCGTCATCACAGGAAGTATGACCTGACATGCGGTGTGTATGATTTGGCACATCCGGGTCGCGGCTTGTTTCACCTTTATAATTATGCCAATGGTCATCGTTGTAAGAAGTTTTTCCTGCAAAATAATGTGTATGCATAAATAAAACACCTCCCATACATGTTATGTAAACCAATATGTTTATGTGAGAGAGAAATGAAAAAATGTTTAATAAAAATAATCCGGTTGTATAAAAATATAATCATGTCAAAATAGAATGACACATAGGAGATTTAACATGGAAACCCATATAATAGAGTCCTTTACATCGAATGCTCCGGAATATCCGAAGGATGGGATGATAAAGGCTGTTGTCAGGGAAGCTGAAAAAAGAGGCATACCTGTAAGCATTGATAATAATAACCATCTCATAAGGTTTGGCTATGGCAGGAATCAAAAATGGATATCTGCAAAAATCTTAAAACGCACTGTAAGCACAGCTTCATCCATACTCGATAAAATATTTTCCAACGGGTTGCCGGTTACCATACCTATCGTTGCAATAACCGGTACCAACGGTAAAACCACAACCGCCCGCATGATAAGCCGCATTTTGAGTTCTCAGGGTCATATTGTCGGTACTACTACAACTCATGGAATTTTTATAGGCGGTGAGTGCATTGAGACTGGTGATACCACAGGCCCAAGGAGTGCTGCCGTGGTATTGAACCATCATAAGGTTAGTGCAGCCGTTTTGGAAACTGCGAGGGGTGGCATTATAAGAAGCGGGATTGCATATGGCAAAGCTGATGTAGGTGTTTTTACGAATCTTTCGGAGGACCATCTTGGGACCAGCGGGGTTAATACTCTGGAAGAATTACTCAGGGTGAAATCCATTGTGATAAGGGCTGTAAAGGATAACGGCACCAGTGTTCTGAATGCGGATGACCTCTGGATTATGAAGGCTATGAATGAAGCCAAAGGTAAAATACTTCTGTTTTCCATGGATAAGGAAAATCCCTGGTTGTCAGAGCATGTTAAAAGGGGAGGGGGAGCTGTTTATGTAAAAAATAACGGCATTTTTTATGAATATGCCGGGAATGCCTTGAAATTGATGAATATTGATGAAATTCCGGCGACAATGAACGGAGCCCTGAAGCATAACATTCAGAACGGCATGGCAGCCATTGGCGCAAGCCTGGCTTTGAAAGTATCCCCCGATATCATAAAAGATACCCTTTCCGGATTCTCCTGCAGCCCGGAGGATAATCCGGGCAGATTTAATGTGTATGATATGGGAGGATTCAAAGTAATCCTGGATTACGGGCATAACATCGAGGGATACAAGGTTACGATTGAGGGAATAAAGAGTATGAATCCCGGAAGAACCGTTGGAATAATAGGAGTCCCCGGAGACAGAAAAAATGAAGATGTTTTAAGAATAGGGAAGATTTCAGGCTCATTTTTCGACATTGTAATTATTAAGGAAGACTATGACCTAAGGGGCAGAAAACCCCTGGAGGTGGCGGAAATTCTAAAGGAAGGGGCAATTTTGGGGGGAATGAATCCTGAATTTATCACCATAATCCCGAAGGAGGATGCAGCTCTGGAATTTGCAATGCAAAAAGCGCAAAAAGGAGATTTAATAGCCATATTTTTTGAGAAGCTGGAACCGCTGGTTGAACTTGTACTTAAATACCAGAATGCGCAAAAGAAAGAACAACTGGCCAAGAAACCAGTGCCAGTATAGCTGTTTTCGCTTGGCCGGAAGGTTCAACATTGGTTTCCGGATTCTGATTTAAGTCCGGCCGCGATAAATGCTGAAAGCCTGAAAAAACGGCATATCATGGATTCAGCCTTGCTCCAATTTTATGAATGTCATGGCCTGTAGGGCTTTGAAAAATCCTAAGATCGAATTCTCCGGCCACCGCCAGAACATGGTCGAATATGTCCGCCTGTACTCCTTCATAATTTACCCAGTTTGTATCATTGACAAAAGCATAAATTTCCAGGGGAAGTCCGTGTTCACAGGGCGGAAGCTGCCTCACCATGTGAATCAGTCCCTTGTGAATTTTTGGATGGTTTTTTAAATAAAACTCTATATATGCCCGGAATGTGCCAATATTGGTAAGATGCCTGCCGTTTACAAGAATTTCTTCATTGACATTATTTATTTTGTTATATTCTTCTATTTCTCTTTCTTTATAATGGATATACTCTGTTATATATTGTATTTTCTTGAATTTTTCCAGCATTTCCCTGGTGCAGAATTTAATACTGGAGGTGTCTATATATATTGCCCGCTTGATGCGCCGACCTCCGGATTCCTGCATGCCTCTCCAGTTCTTGAAGGAATCTGATATCAGGGCGTATGAAGGTATGGAGACTATTGTTTTATCAAAGTTCTGTACTTTTATAGTGTTTAGTGATATATCAATAACATAACCGTCGGCTCCGTATTTGGGCATTTCAATCCAGTCACCTATCTTCAATAGATTATTCCCGGCCAACTGGAAACCTGCAACAAGCCCGAGGATTGAATCTTTGAACACCAGGGAGGTTACTGCCGTTAAAGCACCTATTCCGCTTAACAGGATAAGGGGGTCCTTGTCAATCAGGGTGGATATCACGACTGCACCTATTAAAATATAGACTGCAATCTTGACCACCTGAATAATTCCTTTAATTGGTCTGGATTTGGATATCGGATAAGTATTGTAAATATCATTTGCAACGTCAAGCAGGGAACAGATTGTAAAAATCAACACAACATAAATGAAAGACATGGAGACTTTTTCTACAAACTTCTGAAGTACTCCAAAGGCTGATGCAAATAAATTAATAATTATTGCCGGTACAATCAGGGACAGTTTTTCAAAGACTTTTCTGTCCAGAAGATAGTTATCCCATTTGATTTTGTTTCCTTTAATATATTTTGCTATGACTTTTATAAGAAACCTCTGAACGAAAAAATCAACCATGATGCACAATAAGATTGTTAATACCAGGAAAAAGCCGGCGGCAAGAATTTTTGCCGTAGTGCTGTCGATGCCAAGTTCTATCAGGAAATTGCTGGTATACTCCAACATGAATATCACCTGCTCCTTGCATGTAAAAAAACTAGATATTTATTGATAAATTATATAATGGAATGTAAAAAAATACAAGGATTCCCGGCGGCAAGAGCCACACTTCTTCCACATAACTTATCCCTTGATACCAATCATTTCTGTAAACAAACTGTGTACAAATGTTTGCTTGTATCAGTCAGGAGATTTGTGCTATAATCGGTTTATCGGGAAAACAGCCGGCAGAAGCCGGCATTATACCGGTTTGAATTACCGGCAGGTTAGTTTGTTAAAGAGTAAAAGAAATTGCAAATATACCACGAAGGTATGTGTCCTTTTTGAAGAAAGGCATTATTTTTCGTGGTATTTTTTTTGGAGGGGTAATATGAAAAATCAGTCAACAAAAAAGTTGGTATTATCAGGTATATTTATAGCTCTGGGGCTGGTGCTGCCGTTCCTGACAGGACAGATTCAGAGCCTGGGGAATGCGTTGCTTCCCATGCATATACCGGTTCTGTTGTGCGGCTTTTTGCTTGGGTGGCCATACGGGCTTATTGTAGGTTTTATAACACCCTTACTGAGAAGCGTCGTGTTTGGAATGCCGCCCATGATTCCCTTTGCTTTGGCCATGGCCTTTGAACTGGCTACATATGGCAGTATTTCGGGATTATTATATAAACTGATGCCCAAAAAAAACGTATTCATATATGCAGCCCTGATTATTGCAATGGTTTGCGGCAGA
The DNA here is from genome assembly GCA_012839865.1 of Clostridiaceae bacterium. Taxonomy (GTDB): domain Bacteria; phylum Bacillota; class Clostridia; order CAYPLH01; family DUMO01; genus DUMO01. Next base: position 31,751 of record DUMO01000019.1, on the reverse strand, counting down.
GCAGTCTGGGGTATTGCGGGCATATTCGTTTACAGGCTTGGCAATATTCCTTTTACATGGAGTGTTTTTGCAGCAGGTGCATTTCTTAATGCAATACCGGGTATTGTGCTTCAGATTGTACTAATTCCGGTTATTGTTGCAGCAATAAAGAGGGCAGGGCTGTTATTGAATGAATAGCATGGGCGATTTATTGATAAAGCATGACCTGGTAAACCGGATTAATTCCTTGCTGGAAGCCAAAGAAAAGGTTATCGTTGCCATAGAAGGCAACAGCGGTGCCGGTAAAAGCACACTGGCCGGTGAACTTGCAAAAGTTTTTGATTTAAACCTTTTTCATATGGATGATTTCTTCCTTACACCGGATCTTCGAACACCGGAACGCCTTTCTGAGGTGGGCGGAAATGTGGATTATGTCAGGTTTGGGAAGGAAGTAATTGAAAATTTGAAAAGGGGTCATGCATTTAGTTACCGCAGGTATGATTGCAGCAAAAAGGAATTGGGGGATTGCATACTTGTAAGTCCCAGGAAATTGAATGTCATTGAAGGCAGCTACAGCATGCACCCATACTTTACCGACATTTATGATTTCAGGATATTCATGCATGCAGATGAAGTAAAGCAAAGGGAACGCATTCTAAAAAGAAATGGTCCGATACTGTTTGAAAGATTCATCAACGAATGGATACCCATGGAAAACAGGTATTTTAAAGAGTTTAGGATTATGGAAAAAAGCGATTTGGTTATTGAAACCTAATACGAAGAAAATTGCAGTGCAATTGCTCTCATAAATTAGTGAAGCAGGCGAAGTTCGGTGCCTTATGGTAAAAGGCGCAAAAGAACGAGCCCCCTGCTTCTTTTTTTTATTAGCTGCATATAATATTATAAATGCAACAGTAATGGGAATATTAGTTTTGATTCATGTCTGAAGCAATATTTTAACATCATATATGATATAATAAAGGTGCTTTTTGGTTACTGGACATAATTTCTTTACAAAATATACAGGTAAAAGGGGTTTTTCCGTTATGGACAATGAAAAGAAAGTTGTTTTGGTTTCAGGGGCATCTTCCGGTATAGGCAAAGCCATAGCTGAGTATCTTGCGGCAGAAGGGCATAAAGTATATGCGGGAGCAAGATCCTACAGGGAGCAAACCGGATCTGACCATGAAAACTTAAAGAAAGTATATATGGATGTTACAAAAACAGACATTGTGGACAGCCTTGTTGACAATATTGTAAAGACGGAGGGAAGGCTGGATGTACTGGTAAATTGTGCAGCGGTTTATACTTTAGGCTCTGTTGAGGATTTATGCCTTGATGAATACAGGCAGGTAATTGATACTAACCTTTTCGGCACCTTAAGCGTCTGCAAGGCGGCGATACCTCATATGCGCAGGCAGAAACACGGGTACATAATAAATTTAAGTTCCATTGCCGGTGTTGTACCGATACCCTTTCACAGTCCCTATGTAATGAGCAAGTTTGCCATTGAAGGGCTTACCCAGTCCATGAGCATGGAATTGAAGGATTTTGGGATAAATGTAGTGATGATTGAGCCCGGAGACCATAGGGACGGATCCCTGAAATGCAGGAAGGTTTCAAAAAGTGCCAGCCTTGATACATCTCCTTATTATAAAAAATTTATAAAGGTGTCCGGCAAACTGGAATGGGAGGAAGCCAATGGAAGTGATCCTAAAGGTGTAGGCCGGCTGGTTGCACAAATTATTAACAGGCCAAGACCTGCCCTCAGGTATACGATAGGGAAATTTGAACAGAAACTTTCAATGATTGTCAAAAAATTTGTTCCAGGCAGGATGTTTGAAAAAATTATTGATGATTACTATACAAAGCACAATAAGCTTCCGGACAAATTTTTCACTACCTTGAAAGAAAGCTGACAGGAAGAAGGAGAAGGTAAATACAATGAAACAATACAAGTGCAAGAGAATTTCTGAAGATATAAAGATAGATGGAAACCTTGACAAACCAATCTGGGAAAAGGCTGAAAAGATGACCCTGGTAAAGAATGATGACGGAGGTGCGCCTGAACATGAAACCACTGCCATGATGCTGTGGAATGACAATTTTCTGTATGTTGGTTTCAGGTGTGTTGACGATGAAATTATTGCAACCATGACAGGTTACAATGACCCTATTTATCAGGAGGAAGTTGTTGAAATTTTTGTTGATGACGATTGTGATTTGCAAACCTATATTGAAATTGAGGTAAGCCCCATCAACACCCTTCTTCATTATAATATTCATAACAACCTTAAAGGCAAAATCCTGACATTCGCAAGGACAGCCAAAGTTATAGAATCTGCTGTGAGCCATAAGAAAGGCAGCCAGGGAAATGAATTCATTTACGATGTTGAATTCGCGATACCCTTCAGTGAAACAATCCTTGGCTCCATAGAAGGACCTTCTGTAAACACCCGGTGGCGGGCTAACCTTTATAGAATCGACAGGTGGGCAAAGGGGGATGTTGAGCTGTCTGCCTGGTGTCCGACAAATGTTCCCAATTTTCACAGACCTGATAAATTCGGAGAGATTATATTTGTTGAAAAAACAGCAGAAATTTGTTAAAATTGTAACATGATTGTTTTTCAATGCTGACTCAACAAGGAAAGATTATTCAGGAATATTTTAAGCGTGGGAAAATATACTTTATTGGTTTTCGTTTTGGTACTTAAACAGTAAAAAGTAAAAACTTATAAGAAAGGAAGAAACCCATGATAGAATTGACTAATGTCAGTAAAACCTTTGGCGGTACCGTAAAAGCCGTCAACAACCTGACCATGACAGTTAATAATGGCGAGATCTTTGGGTTTTTGGGTCCCAATGGTGCAGGTAAAACCACTACCATTAAATTGATAACCGGTATACTGAATGCTGACAGCGGAGACATTAGAATAAACGGATTGGACATCCGGAAGAACACCATTGAAGCCAAAAGGCAGTTTGGTTATGTCCCCGATGACCCAAACATATTCCTGAGGCTTAAAGGGGTTGAATATATCAATTTTTTGGCTGATGTATATAATGTACCTGCAAGTGAAAGAAAAGCAAGAATAGAGGACCTGGCCAACAGATTTGGAATGACTGACGCCCTGGGGGATCAAATACAGACATATTCCCATGGAATGCGGCAAAAGATCGTACTGATGGGAGCACTGATACATGATCCCAGTGTATGGATTCTGGATGAACCCATGACCGGTCTTGACCCGAAATCATCTTTCATTTTAAAGGAGATGATGAGGGAGCATGCCGACAGCGGGAAGACAGTATTTTTCTCCACCCATGTGCTTGATGTTGCTGAAAGAATATGTGACCGCGTGGCGGTTATAAACAAGGGAAATGTTCTGTTTTGCGGCAAAATTGATGAAATGAAGGATTTGTTTAAAAAAGATGCATCCCTTGAAAGTATGTTCCTGGAGTTGACTGAAGATGAAAAGTAAATTGTTTTTGCTGGTGCGGGTTTTGATGAAAAGCGGTGCCGGTGGCACCAGGCTTGGTATTAAAATAGGCAAGAAGCGTTTTAGTTCTCAATTGCTGATATTTATCATTTTAGCTGCTTGCTTCACTCCCATGGCGGTAACTTTCGGGCAGGGTTTTGCTTATATGTACGACGCCCTGTCACCTATCGGCCAGGAAGGAGTAATTCTGGGCCTTGGAACAGGAGCGGCTTCCCTTGCTATTTTTTTCTTTGGGTTGTTTTATGTATTAAGCACGTTTTATCTTACCAGTGATGTGGAAAGCCTGCTTCCTTTGCCTTTAAAGCCTTATGAGATTATCGGCGCTAAATTTATAATTACTGTAATATACGAGTATTTTACTGAAAGTATCTTTTTGTTGCCGTTAACAGTGGCATATGGCATAAAAAGCGGTGCAGGTCCGTTGTTTTATATTTATTCCCTAATTGTTTTTTTGCTCATTCCGGTAGTTCCCCTGGCAATAGGTTCAATTATAGTTGTGGTTATAATGACTTTTACTTCCATTGGCAGGAACAAAGACAGGTTAATACTGATTGGCGGACTTGTAGCCATGTTTTTTGCCATTGGGTTGAATATTTCAATTCAAAGACTTGCTCAAAGGTCTTTAGACCCTCAGAAACTCATACAAATGCTCCAGCAGGGCGGTAATTCCCTTATCAGGCTGACCTCCAGCATTTTCCCGGGAATATATTTTGCTGCCATGGGGCTTGCAAACAGCACAAACATTAATGGGCTCATCAACATATTGCTGTTTGCAGGAACAGCCGTAATTGGAGTGCTATTGTTCCTTTATGTAGGAGAGCATTTATATTTCAGGGGAGTTGTAGGTATTTCAGAGTCCAGGGCAAAGAGAAAAAAAGTTACCGATGAAGAATTGAACAAAGCGGTAACAGCCAATTCAGCCATAAAATCATATGTAATAATGAAGGAAATAAGGCTTTTGGTCAGAACGCCCATTTACTTTATGAATTGCGTGCTGGTCAATTTTCTGTGGCCGGTTTTTTTGGCACTGCCATTTTTGATGCAGTCAGGGGGCAATGACATGGAACAAATTTTCAATATGATAAGATCCGCCAATGATACCGTAATTTTTGCTGTAGCATTCGGAATAAGTGTTTTTGCGGCATCTGCAAATGCAATTGCAGCATCTTCAATATCCCGGGAGGGCAAAAACCTATATATAACCAAATTTCTACCCATGAGTTATATCTCACAGATAGTGGCCAAGGCCCTGTCCGGTGTGTTTTTCAGCACAATCAGTGCTATTGTGATTGCAATTGTAGCTGCTATTTTGCTTAAGTTAAACCTTGCTGTCACAATATTTATTGTTATAGCTGGTATTGCAGGTACACTTTTTATATCATTTGCCGGTGTAATGGTGGATTTACTGAATCCGAAGCTTGACTGGGACAGTGAGCAAAAGGCAGTGAAACAGAACTTTAATGTAGTGATAAACACACTGATTGGGTTGGTTTTTGGAGGGCTCTCCGCAGCTTTGGTGATTTTCGCAGATTTGGCCCTTGTTCCGGCATTCCTGCTTATTACAGGCGTGTTTGGACTGTTAAGCTATGGCATGTATTATCTTTTGAGTACAAAAGGTGTCAAGCTGCTTGAAAACATTATAAATTAATTAGTCATAGGTAAATTGCTTTGCCCGGCTATAAAATAATGGTGATAGAATTATTTGTTACAAAGTATATTGATTGTGGTAACGTATAGAAAACCTGATTTTATTATCAGGCAGGGGAATATCATGTAACTTAGAAAGGGGATTTGCTTAAAATGAAAAAAGGAACTATTGCATTGATTGTTATAGGAGTAATTGTTCTTATAATGGTTTTGTCTGTTATAGGTTCATACAACAGTCTTGTCGGAAAGCAGGAGATTGTTCAAAATGCATTAAGTGAAATAGATAATAATCTGCAAAGAAGAAATGACCTTATTCCCAACCTTGTGGCGACCGTAAAGGGTTATGCCGCCCATGAGAGTGAGATTTTAACCGCCATTGCCGATGCCCGCTCAAAACTTATAGGAGCCGGTTCCATTGGAGAAAAGGCTGAGGCCAGTTCCGAGCTTTCAAATGCTCTCTCGAGGCTTCTTGTAGTTGTCGAAAACTACCCGCAGCTTAAGGCTGATGCTGTCTTCATAGATTTGAGCGACAACCTGGCAGGCACTGAAAACAGACTGGCCAATGCAAGAAGAGATTATAATAATGTGGCAAGAGACTATAATACATCAATAAGAAGGTTTCCTACAGTTATATTTGCAAGGTTGATGGGTTTCGAGCCTGTAGAGTATTTTGAAGCAGATGAAGGTGCAAAGGAAGCACCCAAGGTTGAATTCTAAAGATATATAACAATGGGCAGTCTTAAGGGACATCCGGAGGCCGTCTTATGAAAGAAGTTTAGCGAAGCAGGAAAAGCTTTATTTTTGCAGCAGCCGGAGCTGCAATCGGACTGGGCAATCTTTGGAGATTTCCGTTTGAAGCCTGTAAAAATGGCGGTGGGGTGTTCGTGCTTCCATTTTTTATCGACATAATAAGTAATGATGAGGAGTGAAATGATGAAAAAAATACTGTGCACGGTTGCCCTGGTATTATGTATCCTGCTTTTTGCCGCACCTGTATTTGCCTTCAACGTTCCACAACCGACGAATGAGTTTTATGTAAATGATTTTGCAGGTGTGATTGACAGCAGTACAGAGCAGTATATAATGAGCCGGGCAGTCCCTCTGGCAAGGGAAACAGGTGCACAAATTGTTGTGGTTGCAATAGATACTTTGAATGATGAGCCGATAGAAGATGTGGCCTTGTCAATTCTCAGAGGATGGGGAATAGGCGATAAGCAAAAAAATAACGGTGTTTTGATTCTTCTTGCCGTAAATGACAGGCAGTCACGCATTGAGGTTGGCTATGGGCTAGAAGGAGCCCTGCCGGATGCCAAAACCGGAAGAATACAGGATAACTACATGATTCCCCATTTTAAGGAAGGCAATTTTTCTCTTGGAATAAAATCTGGATTTCAGGCAATTTTGAATGAAGTGTATAAAGAATATGGAATAGAAGGAGAAATGACGGAGGACATTCCTTCTCCTGCTTATGGTGACAACGAGGATCGAATGCAACTGTTTGGCATAATAGCAATAATAATATTTCTCCTGATAGATTGGATATTTCTGCGGGGAAGCATAACAAGATTTCTGTTGATAGCATTTTTTAACAACCGTGGCGGCCGGGGCGGACGCGGTGGCTTTGGTGGCGGTGGAAGCTACCGGGGAGGCGGCGGAAGCGGAGGTGGCGGTGGAAGTTCACGAAAATGGTAAGCTTCTTCTTATCGAGTAATTCTTCCTGGCTGCTTTTGCAGTAGAAAAAAAAAGACATCTCCAATACTGCTGTTTACTGGTACTGTAGTGCAGTATTGGAGATGTTTTTTTTATTTTTACTGCATTCAGCTATACGCTCAGCCTTTGGGCTGGTCTATAAAACCGCATGTAGCTGCCGGTCTGGTATTTATGATATTCATCGCCCAAACCTTCAATATCAGGCCTTGTTGCAGAATCCAGAAGATAAGCTGATGTTTGTGAGCCTTCAATCCTGTAACTGTTTAAAACTTCTATAAACCGTTCAATTGTTTGAATTCCTATACCATGGCCGTAATATGTGCCATTGCCCAGATCTATTATATTTTCGCCCTGAAATTCGGGAGTCAGGGGGTCAACATCAGGATTCTTGATGTAAAGACAGTCTCCCGGAAGGAAGTCAGGAACTCTTCTTACGTATCTGATGCCCAAAGTTGGGTTCAGGTTTTGCCAGTCCATCAGGTAAATTCTTGGAAACAGGGCATTAAAAAGCTGCTCGGGGAATGTTTCAACCAATGCACCATAGTATACTATTACAATGGCTGTGGCACATTCGGTGCCGTATCTGTGCCCGCTTCTGTAAATATCTGCTATTGCCTCATAGCCGGACACACCGGGATTGAGCAAAAAACCTCCATTGGCTGTCCGTTCCCAGTATTTTGGATTGCATCTTGAGCTTCTGAAGGTTTCAAAGGAAAACCTGCTCCGGTGCAGCGCAATGGCTGCATGGACTATGTTTTTGCGCAGCTTAAGTTCAAACTCCAACTGTTCCATTGAATCAAAGCGGTAGGCAAAATTGCTTGACGAAATCCTCTTTAGAGTTTCCCCTTCAACGGAACCCGGAGGGTAGCTGCCTGAAATGGTATTAAGAGTTATCGGACTTCCATTTATATAAATCATAATAGACCTCCCGATTTTGCTATCCGTACTTGATCCCCGACAGGCAGATGCATCCACCTGTCCCATAAATTCCAGTTTTTCCTGTATAACCAATATGAATAATTTGCCAATTGCTCCTGGGTGATTGGATCCAGACGGTTAAAGTCATCCTGTGCCCTGGTTTTTCCTTCGTAATCTGGACCTTGGGCGGGCTTGCACAGATACTTTCTGATCAGAGAGACGGTGAAGGGGGCAGGGTTGGGTGTTTGCTGAAAACTTTCACCGGTATACTCTAAAAATGGCATATTATCCTGTACCCAGCCTGTCACGGTGCCATGGCTTTTTGGAATGGCTGCACTGCGCTTGCCGTCTTTGGAAGGTACAAACCAGAGAAGTTTATGAGCAAGCTCAGAATCTTTGGTATTGCCTGAATCAAGGTATCTGGAAATCATGACAAGAACCTGCGGGTCCCGGGTTTCAAATATGCTCCACAGAAGATCGTGAATGTAAGCATCTCTCCTGTTCCGGTTAAAAACAATGTCAATCATCAAATTTAGGAGTGATTTGTCCTTGTAGCGTTTAACAAGCAAAATTCCGGTAGAGTCAATAATTTCATCGTACCGGTCATTCAGTCCGTCATCGGCATATCCGGTACCCAAAATCCAAACCAGTGTCTTATGTAGTAATTGCTTGTTGTTTTTTTCGAGGAGCGATATTTTACTGCTTTTCCTTCCCGTAATTATATCTACTGCTTCCAGAGCGCAAGCATTTCTTTCGTTAAGTTTCAAAATACTGCCATACTTCTTTATTAGCGGCAAAAGAACATACAGTGTACCAAATTGCAGGTTTTCATCGTTTATGAGCCTTGTTGCTTTATTCCTGTCATTTATGACAAGTCTTAGAAAATATCTTTTTAATTTATCGTTCCCTTTATTTTTCCTAAAAATATCAAGGGAGCTTGCATTAAGACCGCTGCCAAACATAAATATCTCTCCTAAATTTTAATATGTTTATTAAACCCAAACTTTGCTGCTTCCCATCTTTTATATACCGACGGGTAATCCGTAGCGTCATAATCCATTATATGCAGCATTGCCTGATATGGTAACTTTGGTGAAGGAAAGGATTGCAGGGCTTATTGTATATGTGATAAAGAAGAACTTCCGGGCAGTAACAAATAATGCATATGGATGTATTTGAAAATGGCATGCATTATATAGCAATTTTATAGTATACTTATGAATATGCAAAATTTTTTTGCAGCTTTGGTTTCCTGGACAAAACACATACAGAATATAAGTTATTTTACTTGAAAATAACTTATGTAAACATATATAATATTATATAAGATGCAATTAATTCCACAAAACCTGGTTTTTGCAATCGTCGATACCGAAAGGTTGACAGTGCGGAAGTTTACTTGAGCATGTTACAGTTTTATGACTGTGACTGTCCCAATGAAACATTGGTAGTTCACTAAACAATGAAAGTAGGTAACCGTTTTGTTAACATCGCTAATGATTCCAAGAAAAAGGTTTAAAGCCAAAAAGTTATTATGGGCGCTGCTTATCCCATTGGGAATTTTATTAACCAATCTATCTGCAAATTCACCCGAAATAATTGAGAAGTATTATTCCGGTGTATTTTACAGGCTGATAGGACAAGGGCTTAGTATTCTCACCGGGATATTGCCCTTCTCACTGGCGGAAGTACTGGTTTTAGCTGCAGCAGCTTTTTTGCTGGTAACGTTAATCAGTATCATCGTAAGGATTTTCAGGCATTCCCGTGATAAAAAATATCATATTCTCAATTCAATTTCGAACATTATTATTTTTGTTTCGGCAGTTTATTTCGGTTTTTTGATTTTGTGGGGGCTGAATTACCATCGCCAGCCTTTTTCCAATTTGTCCGGCCTTGAGGTAAAGCCTGCTACTGTTGATGAGCTGGCTGATACTACGGATTACATGATAAAAAGGGCAAATGAACTCAGAACCCGGGTTTTGGAAAACGGTGAAGGTGTAATGAAGCTGGAGAGCTCCCGAAAGGAAGTCCTGCAGAGAGCAGGTGAAGGATATGACCTGATTTCCGACACATACCCCGAACTTAAGGGGAAGTTTGGGAGACCTAAAGGAGTATTGCTTTCAAAGGTGATGTCATATACCGAAATTTGGGGAGTGTACTTTCCATTTACAGGTGAAGCCAATGTAAATATGGAAATTCCTGAATCATATCTTCCGTGTACCGCCTGTCATGAGATGGCACACCAAAGGGGATTTGCAAGAGAGGATGAAGCAAATTACATATCATATCTTGCATGCAATGCGCATCCGGATGCTGACTTTCAATATTCCGGCACACTGATGGCTCTGGACAACCTGCTTGACGCGGTCAGAAGGAGCAGCATAGACAAATATAACGAATTATATGCCAAACTCAGCGAGGGAATAAAAAGAGACTTTGAGGCCATAAGCAGTTTTTCCAGAAAATATGACACTATAATAGGCGATATTTCAAATGACATAAATGATATTTATCTTAAATCCAACAACCAGCAGGACGGCGTGAGAAGCTACGGAAGAATGGTGGATCTTTTAATTGCCGAGTACAGATTGAAGAATTTGAGCAATTGATAAATTTGAATTTCTGTTAAAATAAAGAATATCTTAAGCCATTGTTATAAAAATTTTTACAATAAAGGGCGCCTCCAACCGAAATTTCCCGGAGGTGCCCTTCGTAATGAAAAGAATCCTGCCTTTGACAAGGCTGCTCTTCCTCAATTTTGCATGTACTAAGTTTACTGCATTCTGTTTCAAAAAAGTCGTAATTACCTTGGTTTTACAACTGCAGACTGACGGGTATCTGAGCTGCGCATAAACTTGAGTAAAGACCCTTTGCCTTGAGAAGTTCCTCATGGCTTCCGCTTTCGATGATGGAACCTTCCTCAAGGACTATTATGCGGTTTGCATTTTCAACTGTTGAAAGACGGTGGGCAATCACTATTGAAGTTTTGTTTTTCATCAATTTATTTAAAGCATCCTGGATAAGTCTTTCTGTTTGAGTATCAACAGAGGAGGTGGCTTCATCCAGAATTAATATCGGAGCATTCTTCAGCACGGCTCGTGCAATGGATATACGCTGTTTCTGCCCGCCGGATAGTTTGACACCCCGCTCTCCGATGTGTGTATTATAACCGTCTTTAAGCTTCATTATAAAATCATGGGCATTTGCAGTTTTGGCAGCGGCAACAACCTCGTCAAAAGTTGCATCTGGTTTACCGTAAAGTATATTTTCCAGTACCGTTCCGTTGAACAGGAAAACATCCTGGGAAACAATGCTTATGTGTTTTCTCAGACAAGATAATTTGATGTCTTTAATATCTATTCCGTCTATCAGTATTTTGCCAGACCCGGCTTCATAAAACCGCGGGATAAGGCGGGCAATTGTTGTTTTTCCTACACCGGTGGGACCGACAAGTGCTATTGTTTTTCCTGCTTCTGCCTTAAAGGAGACATTCTTGAGAACAGGTATTGAATCGATATACATGAAGCTGACATCCTGAAACTCAATTGAGCCTTCTATTTTAATATCTCTAGCGTTTGGCGGGTCTATTATGTCGGGTTGTGTATTTAAAACTTCAAGCACTCTATCCGCACTAGCCAGAGCTTGCTGAAGACCTTCATTTATTTGCCCAAGAGCTGTTATCGGTTGATAAAAATTACCCAGATACAATATAAACGCCACAAGGTCTTCCAGCGGGAGTTTTCCTGCCAACGCAAGCCGTCCGCCGAAAAAAATGACAATTACGGTACCAATCCCGGATAAAAACTGTATGGTCGGATGAAAAACCGCGCTGACCTTTAAAGCCTTTAAAAGATATATACTGACATTGGTTATTTTTTCACCCACTCTTTTGCTTTCATACTCCTCCTGTGTAAATGCCTTGATTTCCTTTATACCTGAGATGTTTTCCTGCAGGATGGAGTTAAGTTCGGCTATTTTCTCCTGGGCAACCTTGAATTTGGGCCGGGAAATCAAACTGAATTTCAAAACAATGATTACTATAAACGGTATAGGGATCAATGTAAGCAATGCAAGGGGGATGTTCATGTAGAATAATATGATTGACACACCCAGTACCATCAGCACATTCACTATTATGGTAGGAATTGCATGAGCAGTCATCTGCTCAAAGGTACGTGTATCGTTTATTATACGGGACATGAGCTCTCCGGTTTGTTTATCATCAAAGTATTTTAAAGACAGTTTTTGTATATGGTTGTACAAGTGAATGCGTAGGTCTTTCAAGTATTGCCATGCAGTGTAGTGTGAAACATAACTTGTGCCAAATTGAGCTATTGCCCGGAATATATATATTACTATAACCAAAATTGAAAGGGTTGATATCTTCTGATAGTTGGCTATATTGTCGGATACTGTTTGAATCAGGGTTCTGATCATCCAGGGGGCAACAAGGTTCATTCCTGTTACTGTCGCCATGCACAGGATTGTAACAATCAATGAAATTTTATAAGGTTTAATAAATTTTAAAAGATGCTTTATATCCTTCATATATACCTCCGATGAGTTTGCTGTCATTTGCCGGTTTTTTCCGGTAATTTCATCTGCTGCCGGGTGAAGGTCTATACCGGTGGCTGCAGGTAAGTTTTTCGTCATGATGCCCGTAAGTTGTTCCGGTCTACAGGTGATGGCCTCGTGCCATATGAAATGAATGAATTCTGCCGTCAGATTGCCTGAAAGTTTCCGGTTCAGCTTCCAATCAGCTTTGTCAGCAGTTCCTTTAAGGTTAGCTGTTCTTCCTCGCTGAGATATGAAATTCTTTCCTTAATGTTTTGCATATGCATGGGAATAAGCCTGTTTTTCAATTCACGGCCTTCATCGGTAAGTTTGACCAGCCATACTCTTCTGTCGTTTTTTGAGTGTTCCCTGTATACCCATCCATTTTCTGCCATGCGGTCTATGAGCCCTGTCAGATTGCTGGCATTGCAACCAAGGTGGTCAGCCAATTCCTTAAAAGGAGTTCCTTCATCGCTTATATGGTAAAAGGCATGGTATTGCGGCCATGTTACCCCATAGGATGACAGCTTTTCCCTGCAGTGCTTTTTTACTGTAAAGAATGACTTTTTGAGCAGGCGATAGACTTCCAGCCAAAGAGCATTTTCTTCCACAGTGTCACAACCTTTCCTCTTAAATAACTAAAACCTGAAAAAAGGTAATAGTAATTATTTAGATATAAATATTTCATATATAAATTATATAGCAAAGAAGCAATTAGTCAAGGGCTTTGATACCGGTGTGGCTGGGACGACCGGTGAGGTTACTGCCGGGACCAAAAAACGCCTCTGCAGCCACCACCGGTCATTCTCCGGGTCACATCTCAAATGGCAAAAAACGTTTCACTTATGAGGCTTTACGCTCAAGCAATTCAAATGATAAAATTAATGAGGAAAGCTGATTAATAATATTATAAAAATCTGGAATTGACAATGACTTGAAGAATGGAAGGAAAGCTTTTTCACGATTGGGATAAATTAGATACCAGCCATGATTTTATAGAAAGGTAGTTGCCAATGAAAAAAATAAGCTTCATACACTGCAGCGACCTGCACTTAGGATGCCGGCAGTTTAATGAACAACAAAGGTTTTACGACTTTGTGGATTCCTCTGATTATATTATAAACTATGCAATTGACAGGAAAGTTGATTTCTTCATTATAGCAGGAGACCTCTTTCACTTAAGAAACATAAATGCCGCCACCCTGAAAATAGCCATGGACCTTCTGAAGAAGTTGAAAAATGCCGGAATTGAAGTGATAGCTATTGAGGGAAACCATGACAAGGCATTTTATGTTGATGAAGAATCATGGATGGATTTTTTGAACAGTCAGGGTTATATAAAGTTGTTAAGGCCATATTATGAAGAAGGCAGGTTGAAACTCATTCCTTACGACGGTGAAAAGGGAAACTATATAAAATACGATGGTTTGATGATTGCGGGTTTCGGCTACCTTGGAGCAACTACCTGGCAGCGGCTTGAAGAGCTGGCACCTCAATTTGCCTTTAATGACGATGAGTTTCGCATACTTATTCTTCATGCAGCAGTGGACAAGCTTCTTGGAATGGACTTGGCCGGAATCAGGAAAGGTTCCCTGGAAGCCTTCCGTGGCAAGGTGGATTATATAGCCCTGGGACACATTCACACAAGGCAGGAACTGGAGGATTTCATATTTAATCCCGGAGCTCCTGAATGTGTGCATATTGATGAAGTCAGAAAAGACCAGGAAAAAGGTTTTTACCATGTTACTGTGGAGGACGGGAAAAAACAGGTAGAGTTTGTCCCATCCATACACAGAAAAGTTTTTTATTTCAACATCAATTTAACTGGGATCCACTTGCCTGAGGAGGCCATAAAAAGGGTTCTGCATGAGATTGACAGTGCCGGAATGGATTCCTTTGACCGACCGATGGTCCAGATTAACCTTTGCGGGAACGTGCCCTTCAATTCTTTTGCCATTGATACAGGCAGCATCGCTGAAAATGTCAAATCATTATACAATTGTCTGACGGTGGAGGTCCTGAACAATACAAACCTCGCCCAGGTGAAAGACTCCGGCAGCATGCCGGCTTTTGACAGGGAGTCGGTTGAAAAAAACGTTATTGCACAAATGATTGCAGAATACAAGCCGGAGCTTGGAGACATGAAAGACGAATTGGCAAGACTGATATTGGATATTAAAAACTGGTCTCTTACAGGCATGAATGAAATTGATATTGCCTATGAGATTGAGAAGATGATTGACAAGCCTCTGTTTTACGAAGCAGCTGCTGCAAAGGAAGGTGATGGCAATGAAAATTAAAAGTATCCGGCTTCAGAATATTAAAAGCTATGATGATGAGACAATTTACTTCAATGAAGGCGTAAATCTCATATCGGGACCAAACGGGGCGGGAAAGACAACCATCATTGAAAGTATCGGTTATGCCCTTTTCGACAGCAAGCCTGGTTATATTAAGGAGTTTATAAGGCACGGAAGCGGCACCGGAACCATTACCGTCGAGTTTGAAGCAAATGACGACCGTCATTACAGGGTGGTGCGCAAATGCGGCAATGTAAATTCCTGGGTAGTATTTGATGTTGAATCGGACGCGGAACTGGATCTACACACGGCAGCTGATATTGTACCCTGGCTGAAGGAAGTAACAGGTATAGAAAGAGAACAGAGTATTTCTGAAATTTTCGAAGACGTTATCGGTGTTGGGCAGGGTGTATTTACTGCTCCTTTTCTCGAAACAGCTTCGGTAAGGCGGGACAAGTTCAACAAAATGCTCAAAGTTGAGGCATACAGGGAGGCTTTCAATAAAACTAAAGGCACTGTGAGATATATAGGAGATAAAATACAGGAAGCCAGGGTGGATATTGCAAGACTTTTGGGCAGCATATCCGAATATGATGCCATTCTGGAGAAAAGAGAAGAGATCAAACCGTTAATAGAATCACTTTCAAGGGAGCTTGAAGCGAAAAAGGCATTAAGGGAAGCAAGGAGAAAAGAGAGGGAAAAGCTTCGCAACCTGTCAAATGAAATTCAAAAGCTGGAAAATGAAATTCGTATCAGGGAAATAACAATCAGCAATTACAGGAGCAATGAGGAAAAGCTCACGGAAAGCCTCGTCAGTGCGGAAAAATCAAGGGAGCTGTTAAGTAAAACAGAACCGGGCTATGCTGCATACAATAAAGCCAAGGAAGCCTTAAACCTTCTTGAAAAACAGCGGGAGGAAAGGGACAAACTGAATAAAGCCCTGACTGAAACAAAGCAAAAAATAAGTGAGATTTCTGTCAAATTAAAAAGTGAAAAGGAAAATATCGATGCTGAAATTGATTATATTTCAAAGAAAACAGACGAGTACTCGGAAATTTTGAGAGACCAGTTGTCTGTGGCTGAAAGTTGCAGGATGCGGTTTGAACAGGTTAAAGTCCTGGAGAGCAAGGTCCACGGTATTGACTCCCTTATTGACAAACTCGATGGCATGAAAAAGAAGTTTGAGCTTGCCAATGCCAGGTGTGAATCCCTGATTTCGCGATGGAATGAACTTATGGAAAGAGAGAGTGAAATAAGGGAGAAACTGTCGCAGGAAAAGGAATTAACTGAAAAAGCGGAAAAGATAAGATGGCTGGAAAATGAAAGAGATATAATAGTTAAAAAGATAGCAGCTGTAGAAAGTGAAATTGAAGTTCTGAAAAGTAATCAAATGAAGACCTCCAGCGGCAAATGCCCATTTCTGGATGCGCCTTGCAGGAATATAGGCGGCGATGGGGACCTGAACAAATTCTTTTCCTCAGAGATTAAAAAAAGACAGGACCTGATGGAGGAATATACTGCCAGGCTGAATGAGACAGCTGGTTTGATATCCCAGGGTGAAATTCTGAGAAACAGGCTGGGTGAATTGCAGGGTGCAAAGAGCATTCTGGAGGGTACCCTTGCGGAAAAAAGCAAATATTCAGGCTATGCATCATCCTACAGGAAGATGATAAAACAGGATTTTAATGAAAATATGGTGCATGAAGCTTGCAATGCAATATATGATTTGCTGAACGAGGCAAAAGAGTTTTTGGAAAGAAAAGATGATCAGGGAGACAGTATTTTTGAAAAACTTGAGGATGCAAAAAGAAGCGTTTCAGATTGCTGGCAAAACTTTAAAACACAGTTTTTAAACAGCGAAGTTATTGACATATCTTCGTTTAAGAATATGGTGGCTGATTTTTCAAATGTATTGTACAGGCTTGGAAATACGATTGAGGAATGTAAAAATGCTTATCGGCATATCTCTTCCCTTGTTTCAAAAGAAAAGTCAAAAAGAAGCGGGGACTTTGCAAAGGCGGAAGAATCCGTCAGCAGCACGTCAAGGAATATAAGGGAGCTTGAGGAAAGAAGGAAAAAAACGGAGGAGCGCAGAACCAATGTTGACCAAATGGCAGCCCTGCTTCGAAAACTTGATGGTGAAAAGGTGAAACTTGAACAAGGACTTGAAACTTTTGCAGACCTTGACGAAAAAATTTCCCATGAAAGGGATGTCATGCAGAAAAATCAGCCAATGTACGATACATATATGCAGCATTTCTCAGAAGCCCGGAAAACAGAAAAAATCAAACTCGAGCTGGAATCGGTGCAAAAAGCAATAGCCCGGACCCTGGAAGACCGCACCGGGCTTGTTGGAAGGCTAAAGGAGGTCTCAAAGGATTTTTCGCAGGAAAAGCTTGCAGAAGCTGAAAAAATGTTTGACAGCCTGAATGAGCAGGTTACTTCCATTCAGAACAAGCTTGAGGAAAGGTTAAAGGACCTTTCAGAGGTTGAAAGCAAGCTCGCTGAAATGGAAAAGACAAAAAAGGAGATTGAGAAGCTTGAAGAACAGGTTGCCAGACTTTCACAGGTAAATGAGCTGTTGGCTTTTATACGCAGCATTCTTAACAGGGCGGGAGAAAGGGTTTCCGAAGTTTATCGCAGTTACCTTGCCACTGAGGCAAACCGGATTTACCATGAAATCTCTAATGACAATGCACTCCTTGACTGGAAGGAGGACTATGAGATTACGCTTATAGACAACTTTGATGGTCGTGAGCGTGAACGCTGCTTCAGGCAGTTGTCGGGAGGGGAGCAGATGACAGCCGCCCTTGCCATGAGACTCAGTTTCCTAAAGCAGCTCTCCAAAGCAGGAATTGGCTTTTTTGACGAGCCTACCACCAATCTGGACAGGGAAAGAAGAAGCAACCTTGCCAATGTTATTCCCAAAATCACAGGCAACTTTGACCAATTATTTGTTATAAGCCATGATGATTCCTTTGATTCAATGACGGAGAATGTCATACAACTTTCAAAAGATAAAGGAAGCGGAACGACAGTTTTTTAGACTTTCTTTTTCATAAGGAGAACCACCGGTTTTTTCAAAATACGAGCCTTGTTCTTAGAAAAGCTCGGGCGCATCGAGCCCCGCTCGCCTTTGGCTGGATTTGTTTCGCAAATAGCCCTGTTCTGCATACATTTCATTCAGATTGCGTTAAAATAATTCCGCTGCAATAGAGCCGGCTGTTTATACAATTATGTGTCTGAATATTACAAATATTTTAAAATATACATGTATCTATTGACATTGTCAAAGGGTGCGGTTATAATAATTTTAACTGTAGCTCAGGGTTCTTAATACCCTGAAAGTAGAATGGTTGATAAAAAATGTATTTTGTAGGATGGCAGAACGGCAGGTAAATTTCAAAAAATTCTTTTCAACAACATATCTGTCCGGGTCTGAACTTCTACGCAATTTTCAAAATTGAAAGGAGTTTTTTTTATGAAGGTGGTATTCTTATGCCGTTTGAAAAAAGCGGCGGCTCTGTTGTTGATTTTTGCTTTTATGGCAGCAATGGTTTCATGCAGTCCCAATTCCCAAAATGGAGACGGGTCCAAAATTGAATTGAGCCTGGCTCATTTTTTCCCAAGCACTCATCCCATTGAAAAAGAGCTTGTACAAACATGGATTGAAGAAATAAAAAAAGCCACCAATGGCAGAGTAGTAATTACAAGCTATTCTGATGAGCAGCTTGGAAAGGCGGCAGACATCTATAAAAATGTTGTAGACGGTGTTGCCGATATAGGTCTGTCGTGTTTTTCATATACAAGGGGACGGTTTCAGGTTTTGGAAGCATTTGAACTGCCGGGAATAATATACAAGAATTCAAAAGCAGCCAGCAAAGTTGCGTGGGAAGGAATCAAGGAAATCAACCCGAAAGAGGTCCAGGACACAGTACTTATGATGGTAATTGCAACAGGCCCGGGGGATTTGTTTACAAAAGCACCCGTAGAAAAACTGGAAGATATAAAGGACATGGAAATCCGGGCAACAGGGATAAGTGCACAGACTGTTGAGCTTTTAGGCGGTATTCCTGTAGCAATGGCCCAGTCGGAAGCATATGAGGCCCTGTCGAAGGGAATAGTTAAGGGAAATCTGTCTCCGGTGGAAGTTTTGAAGGGCTGGAGACATGCCGAGGTTACAAAATACCTTACAAAAACACCTTTCCTTTACAATACACTGTTTTTTATAACAATGAACAAGGATAAATGGAATTCGCTGCCCGAGGATATTCAGAAGGCAATACTTGAAGTTAATGAAAAAGTTCATGAAGAAGTCGGAATCGGACTTTGGGATAAACAAAACGAAGAGGCTTTGAAATGGGCTGTTGATGAGCAGGGTTTGAAAATAATTGAACTTGCAAAAGAGGAGACAGACAGGTGGATAAAAGCCCTTGAGTCCATTCACAATGATTTCAGCAAGAAAATCAAAGATGAATCGGTTATTGAGAAAGTCAAGGCACTTGCTGAAAAATATAACAAACTTTATTGATTATCCTGGTTCCGTGCCATGCAGAGCAGGGATGGCAGGATTCAGGCGGATTTTGGAAAAATGACTTTTATGAAAGGGTGTAAGCAATAATGAGAAAATTCGAGTCTGTTATAAATAAAGCTTCAAAAACCTTGGATGCATTAGCAGGTTTAGGTATTGTTGCGGTTGCTTTTCTGGTTGTACTCAATGTAATCATGAGAGCTGTTTTCAAGAATCCCATACTTGGGACATATGAATATGCAGGTTTTTTGACCGCGATTATAGTAAGTTTCGGTTTGGCCTGGTGTGCCATACAGAATGGTCATATTGCCATAGATATTATTATCAAAAGGTTTTCAAAGTGGACACAAAATGTAGTTGATGCGGTAAGCAACAGCATTATGACAGTATTGATTGGCATGTCGGCATGGGGGCTTTTTTCCTATGCTGCATCCCTGGCAAGAAGCGGCGAAGTCTCACCGACATCCCAGACACCTTTATTCTACTTCGTGTTTTTATCTGCAATAAGTTTTATGATACTGGATTGTACAATACTGGTCAAGGCAGTAAGAACAATCAAGGAGGTTGTTGCTGTTGAGCGTTGAATTGATTGGTTTGGCCGGAGTTGTTCTTTTACTGCTGCTTATAGCATTAAGAGTACCTATATCTTTTGCAATGATGTTGGTGGGCATAATAGGCTTCAGCATGATCCGGACTCCTTCAGCAGCCCTTAGCATGGCTTCATCGGAGCTTTTCTCCACTTTCTCGTCATATTCTTTGAGTGTAATACCCATGTTTATCTGGATGGGTTACATTGCTTACTACTCAGGAGTGGGAACAAGCCTTTACCAGTTTGCTTATAAAATGGTGGGCCATAAGCGCGGAGGCCTGGCAATAGCTACACAGGCTGCATGTGCGCTTTTTGGGGCAATTTGCGGTTCAAATACCGCTACGGCGGCTACAATAGGGGCAATAGCCCTTCCCGAAATGAGAAAATACGGATATAATGATTCCCTTTCCACTGCAAGTGTAGCAGCTGGCGGAGCTTTAGGGGTTTTGATTCCGCCAAGTGTAATATTTATTGTTTATGGAATTGCAACAGAGCAATCAGTGGGCAAACTGTTTTTTTCAGGCATCATACCGGGTATTCTTCTGATGCTTTTTTATATGCTGACAATTTATATTATTGTAAGAAGAAACCCTGAATTTGGTCCCGCCGGAGCAAAGTCGGGATGGAAGGAAAGAATTGATGCATTAAGGGGCGGGCTTTTGGAGGTAATTCTGACTTTTTGCATTTCCCTTGGAGGATTGTTTGCAGGATGGTTTACGCCGACTGAAGCAGGAGCGGTTGGTGCAGTCAGCATATTTGTCATTACTTTGATCCGCAGGCGACTGTCATGGGAGGGATTTAAGAAATCCCTCATGGAAACCACCCGGACAACTGCAATGATAATGCTGATGGTGGCAGGGGCCATGATATTCGGACGTTTTATTGCAGTAAGCCGTCTTCCGGCCGCCATGGCAACCTGGGCTTCCGGATTGAATTTGCCACCGGTAATGGTTTTGATGATAATTCTTATGATTTATGCCCTGCTGGGATGTATTATAGATGCTTTGGCATTGATTCTTCTTACCATACCTATATTTTATCCGGTGGCGGTTAATGTACTTGGATATAATCCAATTTGGTTTGGAGTTGTAATTGTATTGGTGGTCGCCCTGGGAGTTATTACCCCGCCAGTTGGCATGAATGTGTTTGTTATAAAGGGTGTTGTGCCCGATGTGCCCCTTGAAAAAATATTCAAAGGAGTATGGCCTTTTGTGGCGGCGTTGATTGCATGTATTATCGTGTTGATTCTATTCCCTCAGTTGGTTTTGTTTTTACCGGATTTGTTGATGTAGATCTCTTAAAGGTAAGTCCGGCCAAAAGCTCCGGAGAGTTTGACAACCTCCGGGCTTTTTATATGGCTTTTTAAACGAACAGTTTTTTTATCAGCACTTTTCAAGTATTGGAATGTTTATTCGTTGTTACTGTTCAGACATCTTGAATGAAATGTATGCAGAACAGGGCTATTTGCGAAGCAAATCCAGCCAAAAGCAAATGGGGCTCGATGCCCCCGAGGTTTTCTAAGAACAAGGCTCTTATTTTTAGAAAACCGGCGACTCACTGAAGGCAAAAAATGCTGCCGCTTTTTGCTTGCCCTCCGGGCTAAATAGCGTCTGAACAGCAACCATTGGTTAATTTATAGATAACATAATTGATAGACATGGTTTACTTCAACTTAAAGCACATGTATAATAAGAATATAGGAAATATTTTCAATTGGATTCTGGACAAAAGGGCTGGAGAGTGATGGTGAAAGAAAACGAGGTGTGGTGTTTAGTATGATTTGGTTTTTTTTGAGCAGTGCTATTGTTATCATAGTTATGCTGGTTGTATCAAAAATATTCATAGTTTGGTTGGAGAACAAAAAAATAGAAGCATGCAATACCTTGAACTCGTTGCTGAAAGAAAGACGTGATTATGTTGACGATCTGATTGATTTGGTTGAAGAATACTCCGAGGAACTGGATATAGTGGATGTGACCATTCAAACTCGTAATACGATACTTCAATCAAGCAATTTGATGCAAAAGAAACATAATGAAGAGATACTGGGCTACTGTCTCGAAAAATTTTTCCAACAAGCAGAAAATTGCGCCAGCTTAACCAACGACAAGCAGTATAAGGAAATAATGACTAAAATAAAAATGTTGGAGAAAAAAATAGCAACTTCACGAAATCAATACAGCAGGGTTGCAAACGCTTATAACAAAGCTATAAGCACATTTCCCCTGAGTATTGTGGCATCAATGTTTAAGTAGAATCCCAGGTATGGCAAAAGTACAGATTTGATAAAAAAAGGAGAGCCAAATGCTCTCCCTTTTCTTTTTTTTGCCATCTGTTTGTTTACAACGCCAAATTTACTACAACTTAATATCAGCCAATAAAGCCGATTCTTAACGATAGGTCTATGTTTTCACCGGTATGTCATATACCGCCTGATACTGGCGTGCAAAACGAACTATTTAAAGGTTTACCACTTGTTTCCGCCGGAAAAACCTCTATTGCCTCTATCAAAGGATCTTCTCTGCTGTTTCCTGGCTTTTCTGCACTCAGGACATCTTTGCGGTTCGTTCTCGAATCCCTTTTCCTTGTAAAAAGCTTGTTCACCTTCTGTGAAAATGAACTCTGTCTGGCAATCTTTGCATACCAATGTTTTATCAGCCATTCTATATACCTCCTTAATTTTTTTGGATTAATTGATTCTTGACCCTATGCTCCTAACCAATGAAATTAAAGAGGATATAGTTCAAAACCTTTTAATCCTTACCAGATATAGACTAGCAAATAAACTTTATCATATTTTTAAAGAAAAAACAAGTATGCTTAAAAAATAAGTTTTTGAAATTTTGCTATTGTGTTGACTGTTACTTGCGTAATCAAGCTCTGATGCCGGTCAGATGCCTGTAACCGGTTTTATTGCTCTTGCAACCAGGAGAACCACAACCAGGGAAATAATAAGCTCAGGCAGTAAAAAGGAACCGTTATATATCATTGAATACAAAAGTGGGTGCTGGCCTTCCGGTGCATAACTAGCAAACACAACAACTCCTGAAATAACGTGGCATAAAAATCTGCCCAATACACCCAACACCGTTCCTCCTGCAATGCCAGTTGAGGTGTTTCTAAACAGCCCTGCAAGTCCAAGCAGTCCAAAGGCTACAGGATAATCAAAGATCAGTGATACGGGGTGAAAAGACCACTTGGGTCCGAGTATGAACTGAAGAACTCCATATACTGCTCCCGCAAGAATTCCCTTTTTCGGACCCCACCTTATGGCAAAAAGTATTATTGGAATCATTGAACCGGGTGTGATAGACCCGCCTTGCGGCATTTGAAACACCGTTACATAACTTAATGCCTGTGCAATAGCAATCATTATGCCAGCTTCAGCAAGCATTTTAACATTTTTGTTCTTCATTCTTAAACAACCCTTTCTGTTAGTATGATATTTAGTGTGTAGTTTTACATGTGAAAAGATTCCTTAATGGAGGGAGTACAGGATGAAAGCCACAGCAAAATGCTTATATTGAAAGTGACAGCAAAAAAAAGGCAACCGTGCCCAAGATTATTTCCCGCAATAGAAAACCCTTCACCAAACCTGATGAAGGGTAAATAAACCTATAGAAAAACTATACTACCTCCGCTGGAATTACCCAGATCAGGTTCAACGGGTCGAAGCAATATCAGCTTCCTCTCAGCCGGTTTTCCCAACTCCCCGGTGTTTTCACATTATTCATATTAAAAAATATGCTAATACAATCTTTAAATGATGTCAAGTGATTTTTGAAAAATCCAATGTGAGATGACGCTTGTTATTATTCTGCATACATTTCATTAATTGCAGCCATCATTTTATATGCTAATTACTGATTTATTACATAGCGTCTGAACAGCAATGCACCATAAAGCTATTTATTCCATGTATAAGTCACAAGACATGTCAATATTCCTTTTGGTCACCAATAATAAAATATAAAATTTTGCAAACAATATGAGCAATGATGGATTGAACTTTATTATCAACAAACAGGAAGTTGTCCAATAAATATTTGACTGGAGGAATATAGAGTGGATAAAAAGGAATGCAAGAGTAAAAAGAAAAAGGGAAGCCAGGACCCTGCCTTTTACAATGATCAACTTGGAGAAAATGTCGGTGAAGGGCGTATGATGAAAGCGTATAAGGATGACAAAAAGAAAAAAGTGAATAAATAAGGAATAATAAATGGTTTTGGACCAAAACCCGGTTTTTATCTCCCCGTTCCAGAGGAAGATAAAAGCCGGGTTTTATTTTTTACTGTCTATTCCGGAATCATGGAAACGTCTGTTTTCATTTTTCCGGTTTTATCCACGGGGAATAAGTGTTATAATTATACGCAAAATTATATTGATGTTGCCCGAGTATAAATGACACACTGAGACATTGACATAAACGAAAACACATTTCCTTATGATTTTAAGGGAGAATTGCAAAATGAAAAATAAAATTGAACTCCTTGCACCTTCCGGGAGCTGGGATGCATTTTTGGCAGCGGTTGAAAATGGAGCTGATGCAGTTTATCTTGGAGGGAAGCTTCATAATGCAAGGCAGTTTGCTGAAAACTTTGATTCGGATAATCTTCAGAAAGCCATTGAGTACGCCCATGTCAGGGATGTAAATGTATACCTGACTCTGAACACATTGATTTCTGACAGGGAAATGGAGGAAGCGGTTGAATTTTGCAAGGAAGCTTATCTATTGGGCATTGACGGTGTTATTGTCCAGGATTTGGGTTTTGCAAGTCTCATAAGAAAAAATCTCCCTGATCTTGACCTTCATGCAAGCACCCAGATGACAATCTATAACCTGGAAGGCGTGAAGGCACTGGAAAGCCTTGGGTTTAAACGGGTTATCCTGGCAAGGGAGCTCTCCCTGGAGGAAATCCGCCATATAACAAGCAACACAAATGTTGAGATTGAAGTGTTTGTACATGGCGCATTATGTGTTTGCTATTCGGGGCAATGCCTCATGAGCAGCATAATAGGGGGGAGAAGCGGAAACAGGGGCAAGTGCGCCCAGCCATGCCGTATGCCTTATACACTGGTTCGAAAAACCCGGGAGCCTGTTTCTTTTGAAAAGGGCTCTTACCTTCTCAGTCCCAAGGACATGTCAACAATAAACGATATTGGCGATATTATACGTTCGGGAGTCAAATCCCTGAAAATTGAAGGCAGAATGAAAAGTGCCGAGTATGTTGCAACGGTTGTTGGAATATACCGTAAGTATATAGATATTGCCTCCT
Organism: Clostridiaceae bacterium; assembly: GCA_012839865.1. GTDB lineage: Bacteria > Bacillota > Clostridia > CAYPLH01 > DUMO01 > DUMO01. Next base: position 6,747 of record DUMO01000019.1, on the reverse strand, counting down.
CCCTTGGAGAGGGAGAAAAACTTAATGTTGATGATGAGGACAGAAGGGACCTTTTGCGCATCTTTAACCGGGGCGGATTTTCCAAAGGGTATTTCTTTGGAAAAAGCCCGGATATGATGGCCTATGAAAGCCCCAAAAACCAGGGAATCTACATTGGAAAAGCCTTGTCCTCCGATTTGGTCAGAGGAACCTTCAGGATAAAACTGGAGGACCGGTTGTCCACCGGAGACGGAATTGAAATCCGAAAAGGGGAGAAAAGTTCAGGTACAGTTGTTTCGTCAATTATAAAAAACGGTTTAAAGGTGGACACGGCAAAAGCCGGTGAAACGGTAGAGGTGGGTTTTCTTAAGGAAGCCATGACAAAAGGCGACAAGGTATACAAGACCTATGATAAGGAGCTTGAAAAATCAGCAAGAAAGTCCTTTGAAGGACGATATAATAAAAAGGTTGAATTGTTTGGCAAGGTGACGGTTGAATTGAACAAGCCTGCTATACTTGAGGTATGGGATAATGCAGGAAACTCTGTTACCATCATGGGGGATGTGGCTTCGGAAGCTGCAATCAACAAACCGTTGACACAAGAGCTTTTGGCTGGTCAACTGGGCAAGACCGGTTCGACTCCCTTTGTGTTTAAAAAGATAGAAGCTGATATCAAGGGGAGCGTATCATTGCCGGTAAGTGAAATAAACAGCATCCGGCGAAAAGGTTTATCGGAAATGGAAAAGCTGCGCAGCAAACGGTATCCGGGAAGACAGGGCAAAGAAATAATAATGGATATTGTTACTGATGGTGACAGGGAAAGCGTCAACAACACCAATAGAGGCTTTGGTTTTAACAATAGACAATTGCACATGGCAGGTGTAAAGCTTCAGACTAGCGGAAAAAGTGTGCAAATAGCGGAAACCGGTTCATTTGAAATAAAATCTAAAGGGAATATTGCATATATGCGCGGAGAAACCGGTTTGTCTGGAATAAAATCCAGGGAGAAAACCGGCATATCATTGTTTTTGTTTAATCACAAGGGGATAAATTTTATTGATACCGATGCTGACAGGGTTTATCTTCCCTTCAGCCTCATCCTGGACAGCCGCCGAAGGGTGATGCTTGATAAATACCTGGAAAAATACAATGAGGTGTTTTTGTACCTTCCTCCCATTACCCGCGGGAACTATGACAGTTTGATAAAATCCAACATTGGAAGGCTGGCTTCCGAAGGAATAAAAGGAATTCTTGCAGGCAACCCGGGTTCAATTGCTTTTGTGCGGGATATACCTGATATAAAAATAATGGGGGATTTCACATTGAACCCATTCAACTCCTTTTCCCTGGGTGAGTATAAAAAAATGGGTTTGGACGGGATTACCCTGTCCGTTGAACTTACATTCAGGCAAATCCAGGAAATTGATTCTTCAACGGGACTGGAAAAGGAGATAATTGCATACGGTTATCTGCCCCTTATGACAAGTGAATATTGTCCGTTGGGGAGTATTGTCTGCGGGGCTTATAAAAGTGGATTCTGCAGGGGAGTCTGTGAAGAAGATACCTATTATTTAAAAGACCGTATGGGAATATGTTTTCCTGTAATCAGTAACAGGATTGACTGCAGGAGTGCGATTTTAAACTCAAATGTATTGTTCGTGCCTGAAGCTGTCAGCAAAGCAAAAGAAGCAGGAATAGATTCAATCCGCATAAATGTTTTTGATGAGGAGCCGGAAGAGATTCATCAAATTGTTTCATACTACCGTTTATTATTGGGAAATGGCAAAGATGCCGCTGCAAGGTATGATGATGTCATAAAAAACATTGAGCTTCGCGGGTTTACAAAAGGCCATTATTTCAGGGGAGTGTAGCATAAAACCCAAAAAGTCTTTGAGCAGCGCACTTAAAGTTACTGTTCAGATGTGCCGTATAAAGTGTTCATATGCATTTATAAGTGAGCAGCATTTTTGTATTCAGAATGCCCGCCGGTTTTCACAAAATATGAGCTTTGTTCCGAGAAAAGCTCGGGGGTGTCGACCCCGCTCGCTTTTGGCTGGATTTGCTTCGCAAATAGCCTTGTTCTGCATACCTTTCATTTATGCCGGATAACTTCTGAACTGTGTCCACAGAAAATGATTTAAAAAAAATATTTAAAAACACTTTACTAAAGTAGAGTTATAAAGCAAAATAGCATGTATGAATTAATTAAGCATGTGAAAGAAGGATGAATTGATGAAGAAGTACTTGATTTTAGTTCTTATTGTATTGATTGCGGCGGCTTCAATGCTGTCAGGCTGTACCCAGACTTCGGGGACTGATAAATCCTGGGAAAAAGTAAAGAATAAAGGTTTTTTGGTAATGGGTCTTGACAGCGGTTTTCCGCCAATGGGTTTTACTGATGAAAAGGGAGAAATTGTTGGTTTTGATGTTGATGCTGCAAGGGAAGTATGCAAGCGTCTTGGCGTCGAGCTTAAGCTTCAGCCCATAGATTGGACTGCAAAAATCCAGGAGCTTGATACAGGAAATATCGATTGCATCTGGAACGGCTTTACAATCAATCCTGAACGTATAGAGCAGGTGCTATTCACAGAGCCTTACATGAAAAACCGCCAGGTTATAGTTGTTAATACCAGCTCCAACTTTAAAAACCTTTCAGACCTGGAGGGTAAAAAACTTGGACTTCAGGCTGGTTCAAGTGCTGCAGATGCCCTGGATGCTTCTGCTGATTTCAAGAATAAGCTTGCAGAGGTTGTAGAATTTGAAGATAACCTTATGGTGCTGTTGGACCTTGAGTCGGGAAGAATAGATGCAGCTCTCATGGATGAGGTTGTCGCAAGATATCAGATTACAACAGGCAAGAGGTCAATGACTATACTGGATGAAGCGCTTGCACCTGAAGAATATGGAATCGGATTCAGAAAGCAAGACAAGGAACTTATGAAAAAGGTAGAGGATACTTTGAAGGAAATGGCCAAAGACGGGACATTGGCTGAAATATCAAAAAAATGGTTTGAAAAGGATATCACCACTATCAGGTAGAAATAGAGCTGAAGCCCTGAAGGGATTATCTTGTAAACATAACATATAATGTTGGACACATACTTACTATTTGCTGCACGTACTTACTATTAGAATTTCATTTATTATTAATACTGAAAGTCAGCGGGAGACGGTGATATATTTGCCGTCTCACTGCTGCTTAATAAGCCGGGATAAAGAGGTCAATTATAAAATGCTTTTTATGGAACAATTGATTGGTTTTTTTGGCAGTAAAGAGATGGATGCTTTTATTGCACAATGGGGGCTCCTTTTGAATGGTGCATTCGTTTCGCTTCAGATATTTGTTCTGACACTGCTTTTTTCTTTGCCCCTGGGGTTGTTTGTAGCCCTCGGAAGAATGTCGGCAAAAAAATGGCTCAGTAAACCGTTGGAAATTTATATACTTATTATGCGGGGCACTCCTTTGCTGCTTCAGATAATGTTTATATATTTCGCTCCCTATTATATATTTGGAAAGTCCTATTACGGGCGGTTCGCTGCAGTAATTATTGCATTTTCCATAAATTATGCTGCATATTTTGCTGAGATTTACAGAGGAGGCATAGAATCCATACCCCATGGACAGTATGAAGCAGCCTCTGTGTTGGGGTTTACCAAATTTCAGGCGTTTACAAGGATTATACTTCCCCAGGTTATAAAAAGAATTATTCCTGCCGTAGGCAATGAAGTAATTACCCTGGTCAAGGATACGGCACTGGCAAATATTATTGGCGTTTCTGAGCTGTTCAGAGTCACAAAGAATGAAACAAACAGGACGGCAACTGTTACCGCATTTTTCTACGCCGGAATCATATACCTGGCATTGAACTGGATTGTTACAAAGATCCTTAACAGCCTGGAGAAAAAATTCGGTTATTACAAGTAAATTGAATTACAGCTTAAAAGACAGGAGGAAATTGATTTGCAGATAATTGAAGTTGAAGGATTGTGCAAAAGTTATGGCGAAAATACCATATTGTCTGACTTTTCCTTTAAAGTGAATGAAGGTGAAGTAATAGCTGTAATTGGTCCGTCTGGTTCCGGGAAAAGTACAGTACTCCGATGCCTGAGCCTCCTTGAGAAAATTGACAAGGGCAAAATAACGGTTGGCGGTAAGGTTATGGTAAAGACCAGCAAGGATGGGAAAGCAGAATATGCACCTGAGAAAGAACTTAAAAAAATCAAGCTTCGGCTTGGAATGGTATTTCAGAATTTTAACCTTTTTCCGCATTTTACAGCGCTGAGGAATATTACCGAGGCACCGGTCCATGTATTGGGAATTCCATACAAGGAAGCCGAGGACACTGCCATGGAGCTTTTGAACAAGATTGGTCTTAGTGAGAAAGTCAATTCATATCCCTGTCAATTGTCGGGGGGAGAGAGCCAACGGGTTGCCATTGCCCGGGCTCTTGCCATGAATCCTGATATTCTCCTTTTTGATGAGCCAACATCAGCACTGGACCCGGAACTTACAGGTGAGGTGTTGAAAGTTATGAGAAACCTTGCCGCAGAGAACATGACAATGGTTGTAGTTACGCATGAAATGGGCTTTGCAAGGGATGTAGCCGACAGGGTTATTTTTATGGAAAAGGGCAAAATTATCGAGGAAGGAAGCTCGGAGAACATTTTTACAAATCCGGCGAATGAAAGGACAAGAGCTTTTATAAGGGGCTTTTATGGGCAAGAGTGAGCGTCTTTTTGAAGAGGACCTGTACAGGCCGATATATGAATACTTTACAAATATGGGCTATACAGTAAAAAGTGAAGTCCAATATTGTGATATTACAGCAATAAAGGATGACACTCTTATTATTGTGGAAATGAAGATTAGGCTTAATCTTGAGCTTATTACACAGGCAGCGCTGCGGCAAAGGATAACCGGGAATGTATATGTGGCAGTACCAAAACCTGGGAAGGATATGTTTTCAAAGCGGTGGAAAAATCTGTGCTACCTGCTAAGGAGACTGGAGCTCGGCCTTATTGTTGTTTCATTAGGAAAAAAAGATTCAGAGGTTGAGGTTGTATTTGACCCGGCACCTTTTCACAAAAGTATCAGCAGAGGGCAGGGAAACCGCAAAAGAAAAACTCTTTTGAAAGAATTTGACCAAAGATACGGAGATTATAATACAGGGGGAAGCAAGGGAAAGAAGCTGGCAACCTCGTACAGGGAAAAAGCAATACACATTGCATGCTGTCTTCAAAAATATGGTCCCATGTCACCAAAACGTTTAAGAGAGCTTGGAACTTGCAGCAAAAAGACAACAGATATACTTTACAGGAATTATTATGGCTGGTTTTCAAAAGTTGCAAGAGGAATTTACGAATTAAATGAAAAAGGGATGGCAGACCTGGATAATTTCCCGGACATAAAGGTTCATTATGAAGAAATGCTGAACAAAAATCAGGGGAAATGATGGAGTTTGTTAATTTAATATGATAATTGTTTAAATTAACAAATTGCATTATAATAATAAATTATTGTACATAATAAAGATGAATGATAAGGAGGATAAAAAATGTTGAGGAGAAGATGTTTAACAATATCTTTGCTTTTGATATGTGTTTTGCTTGTGTTTAGCTTTGCCAGCTGCAATAAAGCCGGAACAGACGGCACTTCACAGAATCAGACAACAGGACAATCGGAAACGCAGTCCCAGGCCGGTGGTACATTGAAAAGAGTTCAGGAAACCAAAAAGCTTGTTTTAGGAACCAGCGCAGATTATCCGCCATACGAGTTTCATAAGCTTATTGACGGCAAAGACAAAATCATAGGATTTGATATTGCTATTGCCGAGGTTATTGCACAAGAGCTTGGCGCAGAACTTGAGATAAGGGATATGGACTTTGGCGGTTTGCTGATGGCTCTGCAGGAGGGCAAGGTGGATATTGTCATTGCCGGTATGACACCGAAGCCGGAAAGAATGGAGCAGGTTGATTTCACAAAAATTTATTACACTGCAGCTCAGGGAGTTGTAATAAGAGCGGAAGACAAAGACAAATATAAAACAGCCGATGACCTTAAGGGTCATAAGGTAGGTGCCCAGATGGGCGCCATCCAGGAAGATATTGCAAAGGAGCAGATACCGGGTTCTGAGGTAAAAGCACTTGCAAAGGTTTCCGACCTGGTATTGGAACTGAAAAACAAAAAGGTAGATGCCCTGGTAATGGAGAAGCCTGTTGCAAATGCTTATATAGATGCAAATCCGGACCTTGCACTGTCTGAAATTGAGGTGGTGGATGATACCGGTGGTTCTGCCATAGCAATTGCAAAGGGAAATGAAGATTTCGTTGAAAAACTGAATTCAATTCTTGACAATCTTATAAATACAGGGAAAATAGATCAGTTTGTTACTGATGCAATAAATCAGGTTGGAGACTGATTTAAAAAGAGCATTGGTTTTTCTGTCCCCCGGACACAACCGGGGGTCCGCATTGGCGATTGAGCTAAAACGGAAGATTTAATTAGTTGTTTTAAAATATGCCCCAAGATACAATTTTTTCTGGAAAATTGTATCTTGGGGCATTATTATGCCAGCACGATAAAAAATAATATAAAAATTAACATAATACCCTTTTATAATCCAATAATTTATGTTATAATTTTGTTCACAATTATATAAAATAGAAATTTGTAGAAAAATCGGATTATACTAAGTTCTTAATTCAATGCACAAGTTTAATATTTCAAGTCTGCGCAATAACAGAGAAAGATATGGAAGATATGCTGCT